>NZ_JBGOSE010000002.1:0-380800 GCF_041538045.1 Aliiglaciecola sp. SL4
TGATTGGTTTGTGTCCATGGCCTAAAGGCCATGCTACAGGCGGGCGGATTCCAATCTCTGTTGCATAGCGGGGGGATGTGTTTTACTCTGCTTTGCTTTAAACACTACCTCATTGACAATGGTTACTTCGGCTGTTTAGTTGGGTTAGCCTTTTGAGTTTAGCTACGGAGAATTACTGCGATGCACTTTGTGCACTATTGGAAAAATATATTACGGGATACCGCTAAGTTGTGGTTGGATGAAAATGCGTTTAGTTATGCCGGTGCTTTGGCTTTTTACACGTTATTTTCTTTAGCGCCAATCGTTATTATTGCGGTCACCGTTATCGGGGTAGTGTTAGGCGAAGATGCTGCTCAAGGCCAAATTGTGGCTCAATTTGCAGACATTATGGGCAAAGAGGCAGCTGAAGTGGTCGAACGTACCGTAAGCCAATCTCGAATTGAAGCATCTGGAATTTTACCAACTTTGCTTGGCGTTGGTGCGTTAATGCTCGGTGCAACTACCGTATTTGGACAAATGCAGTATTCGTTAAATTCGATTTGGGGGGTGACAGCAAGTCCTGATCGTAATGGTTTATTTTTACTCGCTAAAAAGCGTTTGTTCTCATTAATGGTAGTGCTGTCAATCGGTTTTGTTTTACTTACATCCCTTCTTTTAGGCGTTGCATTACGAGCTGTGCTTAATTTTACCGCTGAGTTTTTACCCTTCGTAGAACTGTTACTTGGTAGTGCTGAATTTATAGTTTCTTTAGGGATGATTGCATTGCTATTTGCCACCATTTTTAAAGTGTTACCGGACGTTAAGCTCAGTTGGAAAGACGTGATGGTTGGTGCCATGGTCACAGCCGTCTTGTTCTCTTTAGGACGGTATGGAATCGCTGCATACCTTGCATACACTGCTACGGCATCTGCGTATGGTGCTGCTGGTTCCGTGGTAATCATTTTACTGTGGGTTTATTACTCATCATTAATATTGTTGTACGGTGCCGCATTTACACGTGTTCATTTATTAGCAAGGGGCAAGGAAATTGTGCCACGTAATACAGCTGTGCGGGTAGATAAACGTATTTTGTCCTAAAAAATATATTCAGGTAATAGATCATTCATTAGCTTGCACTTAATTCGAGCAAAGATCCCATCACATTGACTTATTTTAACTAGCTTTACGGTTTATTTGATGGTGATATTATGGTTTACTTAATCGATTTAGATAATTGTTTATAGAATTATAATGTTAGATAAAATACTTGTTAGTTTCCGTTTGCTTATGGAACCTAACTGGGAACTTAAAAGGGGCTTAAAAGCAATAGCAAATAAATTTGGCCTGAACTTTGCTGGTTTTTATAGCTAAGTTAAACCTTGTGATAGTGATTATTATCTAATTAATTACTTGGTTTACAATCCACTTTTGAGATCACAGTGGTAATTTATCGATCATACAAGCAACGTACAGTAATTAACTATTTTCAAGATGCCCATTTTTTTAGCATCTATTATCCACAGTGGTAGGAACGATTATGCAAGACATTCATCTTAGGGCGAACCTAGATAAATATTATCAACAAATTAAAGCGGTCATAATAGACAAGCAACACCCAATATCTGGACTACTGCCAGCAAGTACCGCAATAACAAACCATGGCAATTATCAAGATGCCTGGGTGCGAGACAACGTTTATAGTATTTTAGCCGTTTGGGGTCTTGCTTTAGCCTATCGTCAGCTAGATGATGATGGTGGCCGAGGGTTTGAACTTCAGCAGCGCACAGTCAAATTAATGCGCGGTTTATTGCGTTCAATGATGAGTCAGTCATCGAAAGTTGAAGCTTTTAAGAAAAGTCGCAGTCCAAAAGATTCTTTACACGCAAAATACGATACTGCCACCGGTGATAACGTTGTTGCTGACCATGAGTGGGGGCATTTGCAAATTGATGCCACATCTGTCTTTTTATTAACCCTCACGCAAATGATAGCGTCGGGCTTAGAGCTCATTTGGAGCGATGAAGAAGTCGACTTTGTCCAAAACCTAGTCTTTTATATTGAACGAGCCTATCGGACTCCAGATTTTGGTATATGGGAGCGAGGAGCGAAATCCAATAGTGGGCATGTTGAGTTAAATGCCAGCTCGTTAGGAATGGCCAAAGCGGCGTTAGAAGCGCTGTCAGGTTTCAACCTGTACGGTGCTAAAGGTTCACAAAGCTCGGTCATTCACGTAGTGCCAGATAATATTGCCCAAGCCAACATTACCTTGAGTGAAATGTTACCCCGTGAGTCAATTACCAAAGAAATTGACGCCGCTTTGCTGAGCGTAGTTGGTTTTCCAGCTTTTGCAGCACCAAGTCAAACCCTCGGTGATAAAGTTCGAAGCAAAATTATTAATAAGCTTGAGGGCCGTTATGGCTTAAAACGTTTTTTACGTGATGGGCATCAAACGGTTTTAGAAGATGAAGAGCGTTTACATTACGAAGAGCAGGAATTAAAGCAGTTTGAAAATATAGAATCAGAATGGCCTTTGTTTTATGCGTATTTGTATTTAGACGCCATATTCCGCGACGATCGCGAACAAGTGGAACACTATCGAAATCGTTTAGACTCAGTAATGGTGGAGCAAGATGGTCATTTATTACTTCCTGAATTGTACTATGTTCCTTTAGAGTCAATTGAAAAAGAGCGCGAAAACCCACATTCACAAGACCGCTTACCAAATGAGAATGTCCCCCTCGTGTGGGCTCAGAGTCTGTTTTTGTTGGGAGCGATGTTAGAAGATGGTTTATTGCGTCCTGGAGATTTGGATCCTATCGGACGTCGTCATGTTAAACCCAGTAAAAAGCCAGTTGTCCAACTGGTGTTTTTAGCAGAAGACGAAGCGCTACAATCTGAATTAGCAGGTAGCGGTTTAATAACCGAAACAATCAGTGATATTTCTCCTGTTAAGGTGTGTCGACCTGAAGATATCGCCAATATGTATTCACAGGTGGGGGCAAATTCTTCATTGGGATTAACGGGGCGATCTTTTAGGATCCCTAAAAGTTTAACCACCAGTCGGGTTTATGCTTTAGGAAAATCACGATTTGTGTGTTTAACACCGTCGTTTATCCAGCAAGCTTTCTTTTTAAGTTATGACATCGACTTTTTAGTGCGACGATTTAAAAGTGAATTGAGTTATTTACATCGAAATTGGACAGAAAGTGGCAGACCGACGGTCACTGTTATGCTAACTCATCAAATGTTAGATGCCGATAGAACCTCGTTTTTTGAATTAATTAAAAATATAGACTCTGGTTATGTCAATGATATTCCAGTGAAGTTGGGTAAAATGGCGCAGCTCATCCCAACAGCGGCTATCGAGCGATTTGTAGATTTGAATGGTTATGAATTGCCGGAAGAAATTTCTGTTAGTACAACGCCATTTAGAACCACGTTAATCTCTAGTAATGCCAATGCGCCTCTAACCCAAGGCGAAGAACTAGAAATATCTTTTATCACCGACACTCAATTGTTAGCAGACCGATTAGCGGCCTCAGATAACTTGTTTGAACAAGTGGAGTTGCTATCGGTATTGGTTAAACTTCAGGGGGTAAATTCTACAATTACCTACAGTGACAGTTGTTACCGATTAACTGATGCCTTAGAAGAGGTATACAGTGAAGCAGGGCGTTTACGCTTATGGTCTGTGCTACGACATGCTGCTGGTTTATTAGAAAAAGTGGATGGCGATTTGGGTTTAGTCGTTAGCGCCATTTTGGTAGCTCAAAAGAATATTCAAGTGGGGCGTTCATATACTGATGAATCCCTAATATCTAGGCCACTAACTGATGAAGAGTTAATGAAAAAAATTCATCATTACTGCCGTGATGATGTGCGTGATCAGATTTTAACTCAAGAGGTTTTACTTTGTCTTGGGCTATTAATAAAAGCTCGACCTGAGTTATTCAGAGAATTGATGACCATTCGAGTCAGTTATCTAATTATTTTGCTTACCAGCCAAATAGCGCGGTCTGAAAATCTAGCGACTGATGAAGCCTATGAAAAGCTCATGGCAATGGCACCTTCGGTGATTCAAGAACGTTTGGAAGCGGTGCTAAAAGATTACCAATCTCTTTCTGATTTGCCTATGAAAATGGAAAAATTGCATGCCAAAGGTATCTCGGAAAAACTAAATTGGCAGCAAGATTTAGGCTTAGAGCAACTTTCTCCTCCTAAAGATGGCTGGCTGGTTTGGCGACAACATCAAGGAATTATTGACCGTCGTTCGGCATCATTTAATAAGCAAATTTGGCGCATACTGCATCACACCACAGGATTAGTGATTGGTAATAAGATGGATCGCAGAAACCGCATTGATAGTGGTGTAGTGCTCAGCGATATGACTCCAGGTGAGACTGCATTTGCGTTAATGACAGAACATATGTTGAATAATATTCATGCCGCTGAATATCGTCAATTAACTATCGAATCTTTAAATGCAATGGCCAGCTTTTTTGAACAAAACCCAAGTTTGAAAATTGATGAACCCATTATTGTTGATGCTGCAATCGGTCATGCCGTTAATTTAGCGTATCTTGATAAATTTCCGGAACGAGCAAACCGTTATTCCGACTATAAAAGTCAGGCGTGGGAGTATTTTTATACCATCTCACCACAACAAACCACGGCATTTATTGTATCTGCATTGAGTATGTTGCTAACCGTTCGCCCAAGTGCCAATACTGACTCAGGCCAAGATGATGATGTTGAAAAAGAACTTATTCATCACGATACGGAGCAAACTAACAGATGATGAATTCCCGATGTTAATTATTAATTAACTCTTGATAAACAATAGATTATTGCAGTTTTTCACGTTAATCTATTCTCTTAAAATAAGTTTTTAACGGAGTTAAGTATGTTTAGTCACATTATGTTAGGCGCAAATAGTATCGAAGAATCGAAAGCGTTTTATGATGCTACTTTCGCTGAGTTAGGTTGTAAACCTGGTGTCATTGACCCTAAAGGTCGCTGTTTTTATATAACTGATACCGGTATTTTTGCAATTACTAAACCAATTAATGGTGAGCCTGCTAGTCATGGTAATGGCAGTACTATTGGTTTTTCAGTAGATAGTCCAGAGCAAGGGGATGCGTGGCATGCTGCTGGTTTGGCAAATGGTGGCACTGACTGCGAAGATCCTCCTGGGATCCGCAAATCTCCTGCAGGTGACATGTATTTAGCTTATTTGAAAGATCCAGCTGGAAATAAACTCTGCGCTTTAAAGCGCATGGGTTAACTGCTAAAGCATTTTAGTTATGTCTGCCGAGTGTGGCAGACATAACTGTTCCACCTGATTAATTTTTTTATAGTAAATATCTCGTTTTAGACTTCATTCAAATCCCTTTTGTATTTCCCCTTTATGCTCCGAATTATTTCTATTTTGGTTAATTAGAATTAACCGTTATATTTGCTCTTCTTCAATTTACCCTTATAGAGCCCAATGGGCATAAACTAAGATCGCTGTTTCAGAGCAGTTTTAATTGTACGAGATCTGAAAGTGCGTGACTGCGAATGAGAGTTTTTGCATCTTCAATATCCGGTGAAAAATACCTATCTTTGTCATAAAAGGGCACTTTTGTACGCAGTAAGTGTTTTACTCGTTCCAGTTGCTTACTGGTGGTTAAAGGTGCTCTAAAGTCCACGCCTTGGCTTGCAGCAAGCCACTCAATGGCTAATATTCCCGCCACATTATCAAAGATGTCTCTTAATCGACGGGCAGCAAAAGTAGCCATGGAAACATGATCTTCTTGATTTGCCGAGGTGGGCAAAGAATCAATGGATGCTGGGTGAGCGTAGGTTTTGTTTTCACTGGCTAAGGCGGCGCAGGTAACCTGTGCAATCATAAAACCTGAGTTAACCCCACCATTTTCAACTAAAAATGGCGGTAAGCCACTAAGATTACTGTCGATAAGTAGCGCCATTCTGCGTTCGGCCAAAGAACCAATTTCACATAACGCAATGGCTAACATGTCAGCGGTCATGGCGACGGTCTCTGCATGAAAATTTCCGCCAGATAAAATATCTCCGCTATCTGCAAAAACCAGTGGGTTGTCTGATACGCCGTTGGCTTCAATTAGCAGGGTTTGGGCGGCAAATCGTATTTGCCCTAAACAGGCACCCATTACCTGAGGCTGACAGCGCAAAGAGTAGGGGTCTTGCACTTTGCTACACCCTTGATGGGAATCCCCTATGTTTGAGGAGGCTAATAGTTGTCTGTAGGCCTTTGCAACATCTATTTGTGCTTGATGGCCACGGATTACATGAATACGTTCATCAAAAGGTACTCTCGAGCCCAACGCGGCTTCCACGCTTAAACTGCCGATGGCAATGGCACTGTTTAATGCGTTTTCGGCATAAAACAAACCTTGCAAGGCAAAGGCCGTAGAGGCTTGAGTTCCGTTTAAAAGTGCTAATCCTTCTTTTGGCGCAAGTGCAATTTTAGAGAGTTTGGCAATTTTTAATGCTTCGGCTGCGGGATACTTTTGTCCTTGATAGAAGGCTTCCCCTTCACCTAATAACACCGCACTCATGTGCGCTAGGGGAGCTAAATCGCCAGAGGCACCAACGGATCCCTTTTCAGGAATCGCAGGATACACTTGCGCATTAAAGAGTGTGATCAGAGCTTCAATAACACGTAATCGAATACCAGAGTAGCCTCTTGCTAATGAGTTTATTTTCAAAAACATCATTAATCGAACAGTATTGTCTGGCATAAAATTACCCGTCCCTGCTGCATGGGATAAGACAATACTACGTTGTAAGGCCTCTAATTCATGTTGTGGGATTTTGGTGTTGGCAAGCAAGCCAAATCCGGTGTTGATACCATAGACGGTTTTACCGGTGGCAATCGTATCTAAGACGGTTTTTTCTGCTCTATTGATTTGTTCAATCGCAGATTCATCTAGTGCTAATTGCACCGGTTGGCGATGAATTTTAGCCAGTTGTTGAAGATTAACCTGGCCAGGTTTTAAGACGATCTTAGTCATGTTCAATGCCTTCTAACATAGGTAAGTCGAGTTGCTTTTGTTTCGCGCATTGGATGGCAATGTTATATCCTGCATCAGCATGACGCATTACGCCGGTGGCCGGATCATTGTGAAGTACCCTTGTTATACGCTCATCAGCTTCTGTTGTGCCATCACAGACAATAACCACCCCCGAATGTTGACTAAACCCCATACCAACCCCACCGCCGTGATGCAGGCTTACCCAAGTTGCGCCACTTGCGGTGTTTAACATTGCATTAAGTAGCGGCCAATCGGATACCGCATCAGAGCCATCTAACATGCTTTCTGTTTCGCGGTTAGGGGAAGCGACCGAGCCTGAGTCTAAATGATCTCGGCCAATAACAATGGGGGCAGATAGTGCGCCTGAACGCACCATTTGATTAAATGCTAATCCTAGCTTTTGTCTTTGTCCCAAACCTACCCAGCATATTCTTGCCGGTAACCCTTGAAACTGAATACGTTGTTTGGCCATATCTAGCCATTGATGTAGGTGGGGATCATCGTTGATCAGCTCTTTTACTTTGGCATCGGTTTTGTAAATATCTTCGGGATCACCAGAGAGTGCTACCCAGCGAAACGGCCCTATCCCTTGGCAAAATAATGGACGAATATAAGCGGGCACAAAACCGGGGAAATCGAAGGCATTTTTGACCCCGGTTTCCAATGCCATTTGCCGAATATTATTACCATAATCTAAGGTTGCAGCCCCTTTAGTTTGTAGTGCGAGCATTGCCTCTACTTGTACCGCCATGGACTTTTTAGCAGCTATCACCACGCGTTTTTCATCTTGTTTTCGCATTTCAGCAGCTTGTTCAAGGGTCCAGTTCTGCGGTAAATAACCATTAAGGGGATCATGGGCACTGGTTTGATCGGTGACCACATCAGGAATCATATTAGAATTAGCAATGTCACTAAATACATCGGCTGCATTGCCTAACAATCCGATTGAAATGGCTTTGCCATCCTGTTTTGCTTGTTGAAGCAGTGTTAGTGCATGGGCAAGATCCGTGGCTTTTTTATCCAAATAGCCGGTTTTTAGTCGAAAATCGATACGGCTTTCATCAACTTCTACCGCGAGCATTGAAAAACCCGCCATGGTTGCTGCCAGGGGTTGAGCGCCTCCCATTCCACCTAGACCACCTGTTAATATCCATTTACCCGCTGCTTGACCATTAAAGTGGGTTTTAGCAATACTCACAAAGGTTTCGTATGTACCTTGCACTATGCCTTGTGAACCAATGTAGATCCAAGAACCAGCGGTCATTTGCCCGTACATCATCAGCCCCTGTCTATCCAACTCATTGAAATGTTCCCAAGTTGCCCAACGAGGTACCAAATTCGAGTTTGCTATTAATACCCGAGGAGCATGTTTGTGGGTGGGGAATACCCCAACGGGTTTGCCACTTTGTACAAGCAGTGTTTCGTCATCGTTTAGGCGTTGCAGTACTTCAATTATTTTGTCAAAACATGGCCAGTTTCGTGCTGCGCGTCCAATACCACCGTAAACCACAAGTTCATGTGGATGTTCAGCAACCTCTGGATCTAGGTTGTTCATTAACATGCGCATGGGCGCTTCCGTTAACCAACTTTTAGCGCTGATTTGACTGCCCGTTGGGGCTTTTACAACTCGTTTTGAATATCTATTGTTCATAGTGAGAGTCTCTTATTTGAATGACGTCTATGTAGACGCAGGGAAATCTAAATGACCACCTAATCGGTAACGATTGCCCGGATGATAAAGGTTGGCAAAACTGACGATGCCTTTGGCTGAAAAAGTACGGCGAGAAATCAGTAAACAGGGCTGTTGTGTATTAACGGATAAGGCCAGGGCAATTTCTTCTGCAGGCAATAAAGCCTCTATGACATGTTCTGCTTCGGTTAAAGGTGCCACCTTATTGAGATAACGATTGGCTGTGATCTTATTAAAATCCTGAGCTATATATTCAGGGGCGTATTTGGGGTTAACTAAACGGTCTTCTAGTTGAATAGGGATATTATTTTCCAAGTGGATTATTTGCGTATGGTAAACGGGATCATCTATAGCTAAGCCTAAAGAATTGGCCTGATGTGCAGTGGCGGGTATTTGGTTTTGGCAAATGACCTTATTGGCGTAACTATGACCACGGGCTAAGACTTCATCATCAATACTGTTAATTTCTAACATGGAACTCATGGGACGCTGATCGCTCACAAAGGTACCTAATCCCTGTGAGCGTAATAAAATCCCTTCGTTGACTAAGTCGGTTAGCGCCCGTCTTGCCGTCATCCGGCTAACATTAAATTGTTCAGCCAGCTTATTTTCCGATGGAACTTTATCCCCATGCTGCATGCTTCCATCTTCAATTCGCGCTAATAAATGGGACTTGATTTTAATAAAATGTGCGGCCATACCGATGTTGTTCAATTGTAAATTTCTTGTATCTTACTTGTATATACAAGTGGCTGCAAGTACACTAACTATTCATTTAATGGCCCTAAAGTGATCTTATGCCGAAGCAATGCGATTACCTGATTTACAATGTTCAAATTGCCACTATGCTAGATGGTTCCGAGCCCTACGGGACCATAGAGAATGGCTGTGTAGCAATCGATAATGGCAGCATTATCTATGTTGGAGAGATGGACAATTGTGAGGTTACTCCATTAACTAAATTCGACGGTGGTGGAAACTGGTTATTACCTGGCTTTGTGGATTGCCATACCCATTTGGTTTACGCCGGTGATCGTGCCAATGAATTTGAAATGCGCCTCAATGGCCAGAGTTATCAACAAATTGCAGAGCAAGGCGGTGGCATAAAAAGTACCGTTAATGCCACACGAAAAGCCAGCCCCGAAGCTTTGCTAGCGTCGGCAATCGCCAGAGCCACAGCATTAATCCATGAAGGGGTAAGTACCTTAGAAGTGAAATCTGGATACGGCTTAGATTTAGATACCGAAATAAAAATGCTGCAAGTGGCGAATACCTTAGGTACTGAATTACCGCTGAATATTCGTACAACTTATTTAGGTGCCCATGCCTTACCGCTTGAATACGCTGGCGATCCCGAGGGTTATATTGACTTCGTTTGTCATCAGGTAATGCCTAAGGTCAGTGAACTAAGCTTAGCGGATAGTGTGGATGTATTTTGTGAAAGCATCGGTTTTTCACCCGCCCAATGTGAACGAGTCTTCAAGACAGCAAAGAACCTTGGCCTCAATGTGAAAGCCCATGTTGAACAACTTAGTGACTTAAAAGGCGCGAAATTAGCCTGTGACTATCACGCTTTGTCAGTTGATCATATTGAATATCTCACTTCTGAAGATGTTGTTTACCTTAAACAATCCAATACGGTGGCGGTATTACTTCCTGGTGCTTTCTATTTTTTAAAAGAAACCCAAAAGCCGCCCATTGAAGCGTTAAGGGCTCAGCAAGTACCCATGGCAGTGGCCACCGACTTGAATCCTGGCAGTTCACCCATTGCCTCCATACTTACCTGTGCCAACATGGCCTGTGTATTATTTGAGTTAACCCCAGAAGAAGCCTTAAAAGGCATAACAGTGCATGCTGCCAAAGCGTTAGGGTTAGATGATAGGGGGATAATCAAAGCTGGTTGTCGAGCAGACTTATGTTTATGGGATATCTCCCATCCAGCCCAACTTGTATATGGGATCAATCAATATAACCCCATCAAAAGATGGTTTGGAGGCCAACTTGTTTAGTCAAAACTCATGGTTTCATTGGATAGGAAGAGTTGACAGCGACGGTGGCAGTAAAAGCCTTCGTTGGCATCAGGTGATTGAACAAACCACAGCGCAAACCGATATCGCGCTATTGGGGTTCAACAGCGATCTTGGTGTGGCAGTGAATAAAGGTAGAGTGGGTTCCAAAGACGGGCCAAACGCCATTCGCAGCAGTCTTTGCAGTTTGGCATGGCATTTAGAGCAATCCATCAAAGATTTAGGCAATGTTGAGGCAAAAACCAACCTTGCAGCAGCGCAACATAAGTATGCCCAGCAAATTAATGGCGCATTGAATTCGTCTGGCTTTGTTATTGGCTTGGGCGGCGGGCATGAAATCGCTCTGGCCAGTTATACTGGCTTACGCAATTATCTTCAGGCGAAAAACAAACGAAAAATTGGCATTATAAATTTTGATGCGCACTTTGATCTGCGTATACCAGCACCAGATCCAAGCTCTGGCACGCCTTTTTACCAAATTGCAGATACTTGCCATCAGCATGCTGAAGCATTTCATTACATTTGTTTAGGAGTGGCTAAAGCGGCCAATACGCAAGTGTTGTTTGACTGCGCCAATAGTCTACAAGTGGAGTATTTATTGGATGAGGACTGTCAGCAACATGCCGATATAGCGCGGGCCAAAGAAATGATAATGCCTATGCTAAACGCGGTGGACGAAGTTTATCTGACTGTTTGTTTGGATGCTTTCCCTGCAGCATTAGCACCAGGTGTAAGTGCGCCCAGTGCTCTGGGGATCCCTGTTACTTTTGTCATTTCAATTATGCGTTGGTTAAGTGCCCAACAGGCTGATTTGAATTTTAACTGGCGCTTGATGGATATTGCAGAACTGAATCCAAAATTTGATATGGATTCTCGAACCGCTAAATTAGCGGCTCGTATCCTATTTGAATCCGTTCATGCAAAAGCCCAAGGTGACGACTTAACAAACGTTTAAAAGCATTGTTTAATTTAAGTTTTGTAAATACCAGTCTGCAACTAACTGGCGCTCTGCATCGGTCATTTTGGTTTTATTTAAAAATGGCATGTCACGTGTTACAAATACCCGTTGATAGATAACACTCAATTTGTTTTCAACATCTTTCCAATCATCCATCACCAATCCCAGGGGAGGTGAAGGGAACATCTCATCGGTGGGGTTGGTTGAATGACAAGATAAACAATGTTTATTTAATACCTCTTTTACTTGCTGCTGAGTCACCAGCGCAGTTTCTTGTTTTGCTTCGTCGGTGTTATTTACTTGGGTGGTCAGCATATTCGGTGCTGACACCCAAATCGCAATTGCCAACATAGCCACAGCACCGCTGATTAAGATTGACGGCTTAACCACACCTAGATGTTTTAAATTAAAAAAGTGTCTAATCCAAGCCGACACCACACAAAGCGCGATTAACACTAACCAGTTATGCTGATGCAAATAGGTCATGGGATAGTGGTTGCTGATCATGATAAACAGGATCGGTAGGGTGAGGTAATTGTTGTGTACTGAACGTAACTTAGCTTTTTCTCCCCAACTAGGATCAACCGCTTGTTTATTCTTCACGGCATCAACCATAGCTCTTTGTGAAGGCATAATTTGTAAAAATACATTGGCAACCATAATGGTCCCAATGAGCGCACCCACATGGATATAAGCCCCGCGGCCGCTAAACCATTGAGTGGCCAACCAAGCAGTAAGGGTTAATAGCAGTAGTAGAAAGACCGCAAAAACCAGCGGATTTTTTGCCAAAGGGCTACGACAAGCCACTTCGTAAATTAGCATGCCACCAAATATTAAACCTAGTCCCATTAATATGGCTTGGGTTTCAGTCAACTCCATCACATTGGGGTCGATTAAAAATGCTGAGGCACCAAAATAATAGACTAGGATGAGTAAACTGAAGCCACTTATCCAGGTGGTGTAGGCTTCCCATTTAAACCAGTGCAAGGTTTCAGGCATTTTCTCAGGGCCATATTGGTATTTGGCCACTTCGTAAAAACCACCACCATGTACGGCCCAAAGGTCGCCTTTAATACCTTTATCCTTTTTCCAATCTGGTGGCGCTTGTAAGTTATTATCCAGCCAAATAAAATAAAAGGAAGCGCCAATCCACGCAACGCCTGCGATAACGTGAAACCATCGTATAAACAGTGATACCCAGTCCATCCAAACCATTTAATTGCTCCTAGTGGGTTGTTTAAATACCGCTTTGCCGGCGATATAAGTGGCTTCAGTTGTGCGTTCATCTGCTAACATACTCAAAGCAAACAAAACATCAGAGGGCAGCTCGACAGTGCCTTCTGAAAGTAACGAATCTGTTCTTATTTCACTCAGTTGGCTAAATTTAGGATCTAACACCACAAAATCAGCGTGGCTACCTGGGTTTAAATTCCCAATACTATGCTCTAAATCTAGGGCAGCGGCGGTGCCTTGGGTCATCATGTAAAGGCCACTTAATGCCGAAAGTTTACAATGATTGAGCTGACAAACTTTATACGCATCCCCTAAGGTTCTTAGCATATTAAACGAAGTTCCAGCACCCACGTCGGTGGCTAACGCCACGTTCACCGATGATTGCCTAGCTTTGTCGAGGTTAAATAAACCACTGCCTAAAAATAAGTTTGAAGACGGACAAAAGGCAATGGTAGCTTCTGTTTGGGCAAGTAAATCCCATTCCGCTTGCTGCAAATGAATACAATGTCCAAATACGCTGCCTTTTCTGACTAAATGATGATGATCGTATACATCTAAATAGTGTTGATGTTGCGGATAAAGCTCTTTGACCCAAGCAATTTCATGGGTATTTTCAGACAAATGGGTTTGAATATATACATCGTCGTATTGTTGCGCTAATTCACCCAAGGCGGCCAACTGACCTTCAGTACTGGTAGGTGCAAATCTTGGGGTTAATGCATACTTAGTGCGATTTTTATTGTGCCATTTGTCAATTAATTCAGCGCTGTCTTGTTGTGCTGAAGTAGGACAGTCTTGCAAGTCTTCAGGACAATTTCGGTCCATACAGACTTTACCAGCAATTAACGCCATTGAATGAGCCGTTGCCGCACTAAAAAGTGCATCTGTGGCTTGTTTATGGACACTAGAATACACCATGGCTGTGGTGGTGCCGTTGCAAAATAACTGAGTTAAAAATAGTTCTGCCATGGCGTGGGCATAATCGTGGTTTTGAAACTTGGTTTCAGTGGGAAACGTGAAGTTTTGCAACCACTGCAGTAACTGTTCACCGTAACTGGCTATCATTTCGGTTTGTGGGAAATGTAAATGGCTATCAATGAAACCGGGTAACAACAACTTACCTTGATAGTCAGTAATAGGTAATGTCGAATATTCCTCAGGTAACGCTGAATAATTCCCAATGGCGGATATTTTATCGTTACGCGTAACCAAATATCCATCTTTAAAATACGTATAACTCTCGTCTGGAGAGTCCGTGGTTACTGGGAAGTGGAGAATACTACTGCGAAATACTTGTAGGTCTGAACTCATATGCGATTAACTGCCTCGGTAACTACTAAAACCGTATGGGGAGATCAGCAAAGGCACGTGATAGTGACCCCCATCTTCAGGCAAGGTAAAATTGACATCCACAAAAGGGTAGAAACTTTCGCCGTGTTTGGCGACTAAATAGGCTTCAACAGAAAAGCGCAGTTGATAGTTTCCGGCAACAAACTGCGTATTGGCCCATTGATTACAACGACCATCATTATCGGTTTGCGCGTGAACAATTGTGCCATCAGGGGTGGTCAGTTGTAATGCTAAGTTGGCCACTGGTTTTCCTGCTGCCGTGTCGAGTACGTGACTAGATAAGCTATTCATAAATTTATTCTCTGTTTAGGCGGTTAGGCCTTTGTCTATTCTTATTAAAGCGATTTTTAATTGTTGTTGTGCGGCTAATGCAATTTCAGTTTTAGTATCGTTATGAATGCGCTCTTTAATTGCTGCCAGCATGGCTTCGGCACTTTGCCCAGTGGCACAAATAATGAAAATAAAATGGTTTTTTTCAAGGTACAGGTGATTGAGACGGTGAAGCTCCTGTAAGACTTTAGGATCTGCGCCTATGGCACTGGCTTGTTCTTGTTCTGCTAAGCCAGATGTATTGGCATATTTAGCTTCTAAGGTTTTAATATCACCAATCATTGGGTGGGCTTTAAATGCTTCTAGATAATCTTCTTCGGTTAACGATGGCCATTTCTCGGTTGCGATTTTTTTTATCTGTTCAAGGGACGTGAAAGGACGGGATTGCGCCATGAACGTTGACCAAGTTGTAGATTCACAACAACTTTTAAACCATTGGTAAGCTTCGGTTTCTGATAATGCATTGAGTTCATCTAAGCTCATAATAATTTCGCAATTTCCTTGGTTTGTAACCATGCCGCTTGGCTATTTTGAGTTACGTTTGATTGGTGTTTATTGAGTAAATTAATAAGTTGTCCAGCAACGGACACCGCAACTTCAATGGGACGCTTTCCTGGAATGTCGGTCATGCCAATTGGGCAAACTAATTTTTCCAGCATGTGTTCGCTTATCCCATGGTTTGCTAAGCGTGTTTGAAAGCGTTTGGCTTTGGTTTGCGAACCGATTAAACCTAAATAATCAACATTCTCAATCTGTATTGCGGTATGAACCAAGTCATAATCCAGTTGATGATCATGGGTCATCACCAATACAAAATTGGCGGCGTATTCAGCAAACGCATCAGTGCAATCATCAGCAATTATGGTAGTTACATTTGCCGGCAACTGCATTTGTGATTTATCCACCTGATCAAACATTTCTTGTCGTGAATCTACCCAGATGATACTCAACGGAAGCTGAGAAATTATTGGTACTAATGCTTGTGCTACATGACCTGCACCAAAAATCATCAATTGATTGACGTGTTGGCAAAATACCTCAAACAAGACATGGGTTGCACCGCCACAACATTGGGCTAATTTAGCGCCTAGGGGGAAGTATTCTACGTGTTGGTTTTGAGTTTTACTGGCCAGTAACTCCCGAGCTTTTTGAATCGATAAATGTTCCAACTGCCCGCCGCCGATAGTGTCAAACATGCGGTCTTCTGTGACCACCATTTTGGTGCCTTGGGGGCGAGGGGTTGACCCCACAGAGCCCATTACCGTAAGCACTACATAGGCTTTGGCGGTATTTTCACAATGCATTACCCCATCAAACCACTGATTTTTTAGCATGATTTTGCATCCTGTGAAATGCTCATACTTTGACACGCTTTGAGAATTTTCTCAGGGGTAGCAGGGGTATCTAAATCGGGATCTAATGCATAGTCAGATAGGCTAGAAATGGCATCTTTAATTGCACACCAAACGGATATGGCTAACATTAACGGCGGTTCACCCACGGCTTTAGAGTTATAAATGGTATTTTCAGTATTGGCATGTGGGTATAGGTCAACATTGAACTCTCTAGGAGTATCACCTATGGCTGGGATCTTATAGGTTGCCGGATTATTACTGATCAATTTACCGCTTTTATCCCACAATAATTCTTCCGTGGTTAACCATCCCATACCTTGGATAAATCCACCTTCAATTTGACCAATATCGATTGCAGGGTTAAGACTGTTACCCACATCGTGGAGAATATCCACACGCTCAACTCGCATTTCACCGGTAAGGGTATCAATTAGCACTTCGCTGCATGATGCACCGTAGGCAAAGTAGAAAAACGGTCGCCCTTTACCGGTTTCACGATCATAGTGAATTTTCGGGGTTTGGTAGAAACCTGTGGTGGAAAGGGAAATACGCTCAAAATAAGCGGTTTGGATTAATTCCCCAAAGGGCAGCGTGAAATCATGCAAACAAACCTGCTGATCGATAAATTTCACCTCATCGACACTCACTGTTTGCGGGGTCTCAGTGGTGTTTTGTTGAGCTGATTGTTTATTGAAAAGGTCAACCATCAACTCAGCTAACCTTTGTTTAATTTCAATACAGGCATTTTGAGCCGCTTTACCATTCATATCGGTACCGCTCGATGCCGCAGTCGGGGAGGTATTAGGCACTTTGTCGGTGCGTGTGGCCGTCACTTCTATTTTATCAATCGGCAAACCAAATTCATTGGCCACAATTTGACCCACTTTGGTATGTAAACCTTGGCCCATTTCGGTGCCACCATGGTTTATTTGAATACTGCCGTCTGTGTATATGTGCAGCAGTGCGCCTGCTTGATTGAGGTGTTTAGCGGTAAACGAGATACCAAATTTTACCGGCGTTAAGGCCAGACCTTTTTTAATAATAGGGCTGGACTGATTAAATTCCTGAATCTGCTTTCTACGTTGCCAGTAATCACTACTTTTTTCCAATTTTTCAATTAAGTCTGGCAAGACGTTTTGTCCAATTGGCATTCCGTAATGGGTATGCTCAACCCCTACGTTCTGATAAAAGTTGCGTTTTCTGGCGGTCAGCGGATCTAGGTTTGTATGCCGAGCAATTTTATCCAGCATATCTTCTGCAACAATCATCCCTTGGGGGCCACCAAAACCTCTAAACGCTGTGTGTGAGACTTTATTGGTTCTACATCTATGTCCCACCACTTCTGTCTCACCTAGGTGATAGCCGTTGTCTACGTGGAACATGGCGCGATCCACTATGGCATCGGATAAATCGGGAGAGTGACCACAATCGCCATTTATTTCAAACTCACTGGATTGAATTAATCCATCTTGATTAAAGTTCACCTTGTATTTATTGGTAAAAGGGTGGCGCTTACCTGTTACTTGCATATCAAGCATTCGCGGTAAGCGGATTTTAACCGGTACCGATTGCCGTGATGCCAAAACGGCTGCAATACACGCCCATTGTGCAGCTTGGGTTTCTTTGCCGCCAAAACCACCGCCCATACGACGCATATCAACGGTTACTTTATTAATTGACACATCCAACACCTCGGCAACCAACTTCTGTACTTCACTTGGATGCTGGCTAGAGGTATAGATCATCATGCGATCTTCTTCTTGTGGCACTGCCACAGACACTTGACCTTCTAAGTACAAATGTTCTTGTCCGCCCACATCTAAACAGGAGGTGATCTGATGAAGATCTTGCGCTTCAAGTTTTGCAGACAATGTTTGTTGCATGGTATGGGCAGGGCGCACAAAGTCTTGCTGTTGGTGAGATTCATCAGTGTTTAAGGTTGCTGGCGATTGCTTATAGGTAATTTCAGCATTTAGTACCGCTTGTCTAGCTAAGCGGGTTGAGGTGGCTAATACAGCAAAAATCGCTTGCCCGTTAAAGCTAACTTTATCTTTGGTGAGTATGGGATCGCCTTTAAAAACTGGGCCTATGTCGGTATGACCGGGAATATCATCTACCGTAATAACATCGACCACACCGAGGCTCGACTTCACCTTTGATAAGTCGATTTTTTGGATAGTTCCACAAGCTACTTTGCTGGTTCCTATGGCCGCATATAAGGTATTCGCCGGCAGGTTTTTATCATCAACATAAATGGCACTGCCGGTAACATGGCGTTTAGCACTATCATGTTTACTTGAACTACCAATCTTTCCGCTGGGGCTATTATCTAATTCCAAATCAATGAGTTTACGCATGAGTTACCACCCGAGTTTCAATTAGCTTGCTTTGCTGGGTGTTTTCCAACCAAAAACGATGCCATAAATTTACCACTAAATCGGTGCGATACTCAGCCGAAGCGCGAACGTCATCCATAGGCTTGAAAGTATTCTGTAATAGTTGTTTTCCTAATTCTAAGGTGTCTGCCGAATCCCAAGCCACGCCAAGTAAGCCTTGTTCAAATTGATTGGCACTAACGGGGGTTGCAGCAACTCCACCAAAGCCAGTCGATACGCTCTCAATTTTGTTATCTTGGATGGTTAGATGGAATACCGCACAGACAGCAGAAATATCGTCTTCCATGCGTTTCGACACTTTGTATGCCTTTAATATGTTGTTTGTTTGCAATAAGGGGAGGTGAATCGAATCGATCCATTCGCCTTTTTGTAATGCGGTTTTACGATAATCTAGAAAAAATGATCGTGCTGGAATTTGTTTTGTTGCGCTGCCATTGTCTACTGTAATTGTTGCATTTAATGCCAATAATACAGGTGGCATATCCCCAATAGGAGAGGCATTTGCTACATTTCCACCTAAGGTAGCTTGGTTGCGAATAGGAACCGACGCAAATCGCCATAATAATTCGCTTAAGGATGGAAAGTGTTCCAATAAGACGGGTTCAATTTGGTTAAAGGGTAACGCAGCACCTATCTGCAAATGAGTATCTGTGACGGTTAATTGGTTTAATTCAGGCACAGATTTAAGATCGATCAAACCATCAAGGCTTTTCAGTTGTTGGGTTACTTCCAATGCGAGATCAGTGCTGCCAGCCACATATCGGGCTTGAGGATAAGTTGTCACTAGTTTGGTCAGTGCTTGACGTGAGGTCGGCACAAATAGACCGGCTAAACCAGCATTGTTATTTTTAATGGATTTTAAACTTTCTATGGTTTGAGATTTTGATTCATCGAACTTGTCTGCTGTTTTATTATCACAACTTGAAAGCGCGGCATCGATGATAGGGCGGTACCCAGTGCAACGACATAAATTGCCTGACAGGGCCATCTCTACATTGTGTCGAGTCGCAGATTTATTTTGATGATACATCGCGAAAAGCGACATCACAAAACCTGGGGTACAAAAACCACATTGGGAAGCATGTTGGTTTTCCATAGCAGATTGCACTGGATGTAAATTTTTTCCATCCGCCAAATGTTCCACGGTAATAAGTTGCTTGCCCTGCAATGCACTGGTGAAAGTCACACAGCTATTAATAGTCTTATATTCGATACCGTCTTGTTGCTCATTTAATTGTGCTAACACCACGGTACAAGCACCACAATCGCCCGATGCGCATCCCTCTTTTGTCCCACACAAATCTTGATGTTCACGAAGATAGTCTAAAACCGTCAGATCTGTTTCCACTGAATCAATATCAGTCTTCACATTGTTAAGTAAAAATTGAACCATAGCTTTTCCCGACTATCGTATTGGTTGATCATTATTTAAATATCAATGTTCTAGATTATTTGAACAAACTAATATTGCGAAATTTTGTTTTGATTGATTGTTACTATGCCTATAATATAAAACCTGACCAATTGGTCAACTTATATTAAAGTTAAATGATAAATTATATTTAAAATAGTTTGCATGGCGACTTAGAAATGCCAAGAACTAATGATACATTGTTAACAGGATGATAGACGTACGCCTTCACAGGCTTCAACCTTCAATTACAGAAATAATGGACCATGACAGATAATAAAACCAATAAAGAAGGCCGAATCGGCGCGGCAAATAAACAATTAATATTAAATGCAGCTGAACATGAGTTCGCAAAACATGGTTTTAAAGGTACTCGAATCCAGCAAGTCGCTGACAGGGCTCAATTACCCAAGACGAATGTATTATATTACTTTAAGAGTAAAGAAAATTTATATCTAGCAGTTTTACAACAAATTTTAGAATTATGGAACTCCGTATTTGATGAGGCCACTAAAGATGATGATCCTGCGGAAGTGTTAGCCCGTTATATAACAGATAAAATGGAGTTTTCTTTAGTAAGACCTGAAGCATCTCGCATATTCGCTTTAGAGATCATTAATGGCGCTCCTAACTTGTATGGCTTCTATAAAGAACAACACGCTGCTTGGATGAAGGGCAGGGTTGAGGTTATTCAACATTGGATAGATCAAGGTCAAATTCAATTTTCTAGTGCCCATTATTTGCTTTATAACATCTGGGCATGTTGTCAACATTATGCTGATTTTTCCGCTCAAATCACCCATTTACAAGGTAAAGAAATGGATCGGGCTGAATTTGAAGATGCGACTAAATCTATTATCAATTTAATTTTGAAAGGTTGTAGTTTAGACATACCTGAGCAATATCGATAAAAGGACAACCTCTATGCAGTCTTATCCTCGTGATCTAAAAGGTTATGGGCAATTTCCTCCTCACCCAAAGTGGCCCAATAAAGCAAAAATTGCTATTCAATTCGTTCTAAATTATGAAGAGGGTGGTGAAAACTGCGTATTGCATGGCGACGAGTTTTCGGAAATATTTCTGTCTGAAATCATAGGGGCTAAAGCTTATGCAGATCGACATCAAAGTATGGAAACCTTATACGAATATGGCAGCCGAGCGGGGTTTTGGCGTATTTACCGATTGCTTAATGAGCTAAAAGTTCCGGTAACTGTTTTTGGTGTAACCATGGCCTTGCAGCGTAACCCAGAAGCAGTAGAAGCAATGTTAGCGTCTAATTGGGAAATTGCCAGTCATGCCATGCGTTGGATAGATTACCAAGATATGCCCATTGAAAAAGAGCGTAAATTAATTGATGCATCCCTGCATTTGCATGAGAAGATTACCGGCACTGCTCCTAGCGGTTGGTATACCGGTAGAACCAGTCCCAATACCCTTAAATTAATTGCCGAACGTGATGACATAATGTATTGCGCAGACACTTATGCTGATGATTTACCCTATTACGACCATCACTACAGCAAACCTCTTTTGATGGTGCCCTATACTTTAGATACCAATGATATGCGCTTCGCTACGCCACAGGGGTTTAATAATGGCGAGATGTTTTATCAATATTTGAAAGACGCATTTGATACCTTATATTTAGAAGGGGAAGAAAGCCCTAAAATGTTGTCTATCGGTCTCCATTGCAGAATTATAGGTCGTCCAGCTCGATTAGCAGCGTTACGTCGTTTTATTGAATATGTACAAAGCGTTGACCATGTTTGGCTGTGTACAAGAGAGCAGATAGCGCAACATTGGTTGACAAATTTTCCACTCAAAAAATAACAAAGATAAAAAGAGTCACTATGAACAACTTAATTCAACAATTACCGAAAACGGAATTGCACCTTCACATTGAGGGCACCTTAGAGCCCGATTTATTACTTGAGTTAAGTAAAAAACACCATGTTGACTTACCCTATAAAAGTATTGACGAAATCCATGCCGCTTATAACTTTGAGGATCTGCAAAGCTTTTTAGACCTGTATTATTTAGGTGCGTCTGTTTTGGTTGATGAAGACGATTTTTATCAGTTAATGTGGCGTTACTTACTCAAGTGCAAAGAACAAAATATTGTGCATACGGAAATGATGTTCGATCCGCAAACCCATACGGACAGGGGAATTCCCTTCGCAACCTTTATGCCGGGTTTTGTTAGGGCGATGGACGATGCTGCCCAACAATGGGGGCAATCTAGTTTGTTAATTATGTCTTTTTTGCGTCATTTAACAGAACAAGAAGCCATCGATACGTTAGCGGCAGCTAAACCCTATTTGCAGCACATTGAAGCCGTGGGATTAGACAGCTCTGAGCTGGGTAATCCTCCTGAAAAATTTGTTAGGGTGTTTGAACAAGCCAAGTCTCTAGCGTTATCGTGTGTTGCTCATGCGGGAGAAGAAGGTCCAGCGGATTATATTTGGCAAGCCTTAAAATTGTTAAAGGTCGATAGAGTCGATCATGGGGTCAGATGTGTGGATGATCCTAAATTGTTACAAACACTGGCTGAAACACAAATGCCGTTAACTGTGTGTCCGTTGTCGAATACAAAACTATGCGTATTCGATGATATGAAAGAGCATAATATCCTCGACCTTTTGGCCAAGGATATTTTAGTTACAGTGAATTCAGATGATCCTAGCTATTTTGGCGGCTATCTAAATGAAAATTTTGAAGCCTTGCAGCAGGCCCTCAATTTGAATCAACAACAATTAATAAAGTTGGTCAAAAACGGCTTCACTGGCAGTTTTCTGAGTGAACAGCAAAAAGCCCACTGGTTAGGGAAAATAGATAAGCTAGTTTAGCTTGCTAAGCTTATCTATCTGAAGTCAGTTATTTATAACTTTCTATCATTATGCTCTGACTATCGTTTGCTGTGAACTGGTTAACCCTAATGTTCGCGAGTTAAACCTTGAATCAATTCCTGATGCTGAGGAAAGGCTTCCATTAATGCCTGCCTATTTGCCAACTCCATGTCGGTGTATTCAAAGCCTGGCGCTACCGCTTCACCAATCAGACCATAGCCATTTTTGCCTTCTTGGGAAATTGTAGAGGCTTTCCAAACTCCACCTTTTACAACAAATTGATATTCATGCCCGGCCAGTACATCTGGGCCTAACACTTTGGTTTCCAAAGTACCGTCAGGGTGAATGAGATAATAGGTTATTGGATCACCAGCATGGAAATAATGCATGATATCTGAGGTATTACGATGGAAGTGGCCTATGGGACTATCTGCGCTTAACAAATAGTATATTGAGGTCATTGTTACTCTAGAGCCCTTAGGCGTATTGACAGAAAGTTGACTGTCAGCTTTAAAGGTTTGTTTGAAGTAACCTCCCTCCACATGGGGCTCTAAGTTTAAGGTGTCCACCAATTGCTTAATTGTTGGGTTTTGCTCTGTCATATTGATTTCCTGATGACTTTGACTCGAACAAGCACTCAAGATTAAGACTAAAAAGCTTGCAGTGAGATGATATATTGATAACTTCATTGATATGCGGTTTAGTAGACTAATTAGGTAAGTCACTATATCAAGGAGTGCAAGAATGACGCAAATAGCGCAAACCCCTAAGCCACCATATTACGCTGTTATTTTTACTTCTGTTGCTAGCAAAATAGATGATAACTATGCTGAAACCGCAAACAGGATGCTTGAATTAGCTCAGCAAATAGATGGTTACTTAGGCATAGAGTCGGCACGACAGGATCTTGGTATTACGGTTTCCTACTGGCGAGACCTTGAATCAATTAAGGTGTGGAAAAATCAACAACAACATTTAGTTGCCCAGCAACTAGGTAAACAAAAGTGGTACCAAGCTTATTCAGTAAGAATAGCCAAAGTAGAGAGAGACTATGAATTCTAATCAACTCAAAACCCATAAAGCCCTTATTAACCCTAGGCAATTACAAGAGTTATTAACCCAAGGGGCAGTACAAGTTTTGTATACTGTTGTGGACTTTCCGGTGAATTACGTCAGTAAACAAACTGAAAGTTGTTATTTACCTAATTCACTATTTTTCGATTTCGACAATGTCTTTGTTGATAAAAATACGGGTCTTCCTCACTCACTGCCTTCACCAAGTCTCTTTGCTAAAGAAATGTCTAACTTGGGGATCAGCAATGATACTACGTTGGTTATTTATGATGACCAAGGCAGTTTTAGTGCACCAAGGGTTTGGTGGATGTTGAAAACCATGGGACACCAAAAAGTGTTGGTACTAGATGGTGGTCTGCAAGCTTGGATCGATAACGGATTTGCGGTTGAATCTGAGTTAGTTAAAAATACCGAAAAATCCCAATATAAGGTCAAGTATACCCCAGAGTTATTGGTGGATAAAAACCAGCTTTTAGAAAATTTGCATAACCCTAATTGTGTTGTAATAGATGCGCGAAGTGCAGCTAGGTTTCATGGCACTGAAGCTGAACCTAGAAAAGGGGTGAGAAGCGGGCATATACCGGGTTCACAAAATTTACATTATGCGCAGGTGCTAAATAACGGTAAATTCATCGATACCGCTGCTATCGAACAGCTTTTTAAACCGTTTGTGGCTAGCCACAATAGTGTAGCTCCCCAGCTCCAGTTCTCTTGTGGTTCTGGTGTAACCGCATGTATTTTGGCCTTGGCGGCTTATCAAATTGGGGTTGAAAACTGGGCTGTGTATGATGGCTCTTGGAGTGAGTGGGGGGCTGATGCCACATGTCCCATTGAATAATTTTGTGTAATTTGCGGTGAAATTAGTGCGCTCTAGGCCACAAGCTCGCTACTTTCACCATATTGCTTTGCTAATTGCTCCACATAAGATTTTAATACCAATAGGCTATCTCTAACGTCTTCGAAGTTAACGGACTCCGCAGGGTTATGACTAATTCCTTTAGCACATCTTACAAACAACATTCCTGTAGGACACAGATCAGCCATTGCCATTGCGTCATGCCCAGCACCTGAACTCAATACAAAAGGTTTGATGTTGTTTATTTCGCAAGCCGTTTCGAGTTGTGCCATGATCTCAGGGTGGCAAAGTGTCGCATCGGCTTCGTGAGTTAAATGTTCAGCCACTTTAAGCCCACGCATTTGTGCAATATGCGCCAGTTTTTGTTTGATCTGTTCGATGCACTGGTCACGTTTATCATTATCTAAGCTACGTACATCTAAACTAATAGTGACGTTACCACTTATGACGTTTACAGCATTTGTTTGCGATTGAATCTGGCCAACAGTGGCTACAACTTCATGCTCAATGGCAGCTTGTTCAATAGCTAAAATCATTTCAGCTGCCCCAGCTATAGCATCTTGACGTAATGCCATAGGGACAGTCCCGGCGTGTCCAGCGTGACCTTCAATATCAATTTTATAACGCTTGGCACCGGCTATTCCGCTAACAATTCCCACCGGTAAATGCTGACTTTCTAAAACAGGACCTTGTTCAATGTGAACTTCAACAAACCCCATTATGTTACTTTCTGCTCTACTGGCATTATGGATATTATTGATGTTTAGCCCAAACTCTCTGAGTGCGGCGGCAACGGTTACTTCATTTTTATCTAACAAACCTGCCCAACGGTCTAACCAAGTGCCTGCCACGGCTCTACTGCCTAATAAGGTGGTTCCGAAACGAGTGCCTTCTTCATCCGCAAAACCTACGATCTCAAGATTAAACGGTAAATCGATGGATTTATCTGCGAACCATTGCATTAACCCTAAGGGTAAAAGTACCCCTAAAATTCCATCGTATTTACCACTATTGGGAACGGTATCTAAATGACTACCAATTACTAAGGTTTCAGCATTTTCGTAAGGGCTTTGATAACATCCCCATTGATTACCAGCTTCATCTTGCCATGTGCGCATCTTGGCTTGTTCCATCCAAGACGCCACTAATTTATTCGCGAGTTTATGTTCATTTGTCAAATAGCGACGATCTATGTAATCGGGGTTTTGGCTGATCATCGCTAATTCATCACAGCGTTGGAGGACATTTTGAACATAGGAAGTAAACATTTTAGTTCTCCTGTTTTGCGTAAACATCAAAGGCCATATCAGTGGCTAAGCCAGACTGCAACTGGTGGCCAGCGCGTCTCAATGTGTTTTCAAGTGCTTGTAATGTGTGTAAAACCGTGTCTTTTCTGGCGTTATAGCCCATGGTTCCGATTCGCCATATTTTTCCGTGTAGGGGGCCAAATGAAGTGCCAATTTCGATATTGTATTGGTGTAACAATTGTTCTCTAATCTGTTCACCATTAACATTGTCAGGAATATAAACTCCCACAACATTATTCATTTTATGTTTTAAATCGCCAAAGGGTCTTAAGTTCAAGCCCTTAACACCGGCAAGCATGGCATCACCATGTAACTTGTGTCGCTGAATACTGTTTTCCACACCTTCGTCTAATAGTTGCCGGGCACATTCACGGGCTGCGTACAACATAGACGTTGCTTCAGTATGATGATTTAGACGTTCTTCACCCCAATAATCTAAAATCATTGGAATATCGAAATAATTTGAGCGTATACGCAAGCCTAAACCATCAGCGTGCTGTTCACTGCGAATACCCGCTTCAACATGCTGTCTTTGTCTTACCCGTTGAACGTATTTTTCACTCAACGTAATTGGTGCGCTGCCTGAGGGACCACCAAGACACTTTTGTAAACCCACTGAAACTGCATCTAATTTCCATTCATCGGTTTTAAACGGGTTACCGCCAATTGAAGCTGTGGCATCGCTGTAAAATAAAACATCGTATTTTTCGCAGATATCGCCAATACTTTCTAACGGCTGGAGCATGGTGGTAGACGTATCTCCTTGCACCAAAGCCAATACTTTCGGACGAACCTTTTTAATTGCATCTTCAATTTGCTCTGGCTGGAAGACTTCACCCCAGGGGGCTTCTATGGTGTGAACTTTAGCTCCAGCCCGTTCACTTATTTCCGCCAACAAGTGCCCGAACCGGCCAAATACAGGCACAAGTACGTCGTCACCTGGCTCAATACAGGAAACTAAAACTGCTTCAATGCCTGCTCTGGATGTGCCATCGATTAACAATGTTGCGTCATTTTCAGTGTTAAACACACCTCGATATAATGACATGACTTCATTCATGTAACCGGTCATAACGGGATCATATTGGCCAACTAACTGAGTTGACATAGCATTGAGAACCCGCGGATAACAATTTATTGGACCTGGCCCCATCAAAAGGCGAGGTGGAGGACTAAGTAAAGACATGATTCTCCTTAAAGTAGAACTTGAATAAGCATTCGGCCACCTGTTATTAACAGGGCAACAGCGAACACTCTTTTTAATAAATTACCATCAAGTTTAGCGCCAAGTGTGGCACCGACTGGGGCAAACAGTACGGTAAGAGGGACAATACAAATAAAGCCCACTAAGTTAACCAATCCATACGTGAAAATTGGAGCATCTATAGGTGTTTGACCTAAAATCAACATGGTAAGGGCACCTGGTAAAGAAATGATCAGACCAATGGCTGCAGCTGTTCCTACGGCTTTATGGGCCGGGTAGTTGAACGCGGTTAAAATAGGCACTGATAAAGTACCACCGCCAATGCCTACCATAGAACTAAGCATGCCGATGATACTGGCTATAATACTCTGACCTGGGCGTCTAGGTAGCTGATTAAAAATAGGCGGTTTAGACGCTCTAAACAGCATATTTAATGCCGCCAACGTGGCGATAATGGCAAACATTAAGGTTAACCAGTATCCATTAACGATAGTCACCAAGAAGCTGCCAATAAGTACGCCTAATAAAACAAAGATCCACCAAAATTTTAATAATTCGAAATCCACATTGCCTTTCTTGCGATGGGAGCGTATCGAACTAATGGATGTAGGGACAATGGTTGCCAATGACGTGGCAGTGGCAATTAACATAGCTGAACTTGGTTCTACACCAAAGTGTTGAAACAAAAAATACAATACGGGAACGATGACAATACCACCACCCACACCGAGTAAACCGGCTAAAATACCCGCAAACACACCTGTCGCCATTAGCGCCAATATGGTTGGGTAATTTTCGATAATTAAATCCATATACTATTACTTCTCTTTTTTAGTAAGGGAATGCTTTGCCGTCGCTACGTGGATCCGTAGCTGCCCTGACTTGGCCATCTGGTTTACGTACTATCATGCCTGCGTGGCCCATCATTTCATTATTAGGGGGAACAATGGCAATATCATGTCCTTTAGCCTGCAAGGACTCGAGGATCTGGCTATCAATGTCAGCTTCGATTTTTAAGTTGTGAGATTGATCACCCCAAGTGCGGCCTAACAACCAACGAGGAGATTTAATGGCTTCGTCCAGGGGGAGATTTTGGAAAACATGTCGACTAAAAATAGCCCCCTGAGTTTGTGGTTGCCCTTCGCCACCCATAGTGCCGTAACTTATGCGTCGCCCATCGTTGAGTTCTGCGAATGCTGGGTTCAAGGTATGAAAAGGTTTTAATCCTGGCTGTAAATATTGGTTTGAATCGGCATCTAAGCTAAATGATGTGCCGCGATTATTCCAAACAATACCCGTTGAATCTGAGACTACACCGCTACCAAATTCCCAGTATAAACTCTGAATATAGCTCACCATTCTGCCTGAGCTATCACAAGCTCCCATCCAAACCGTATCACCTAATTTTGCTTCGTTAGGCCAACCTAACGCTTTATCAGCGCTGATTTTTGCGGCAAGGGCATCGACGATAGAATCATCAAGCATGTCTTCTAAAGGGCGCTCTAATCGACTTTCATCGGAGACAAATTGATTACGTATTAAGAACGCTTGTTTGGTACATTCCACTAATAAATGAGGATATTCATGTTCACCAGAAGCTAAATGTTTTACTTTGTCGAACAATGCCAAGATCAATAAAGACGCAACACCTTGAGTGGGCGCACCAAGGTTATATAGTTTACCAGCGGAAATGTCGATACTCAGAGGCTTAACTATCTTTGCTTGATAGTCTGCAAAATCATTTTCACGTAGTGGTGAACCCGCTGCCGTTAAGTCAGCCGCTAAATTTTTACCGATTTCACCACGGTAAAAATCCTCTAAGCCTTTCTCAGCGAGTTGCGATAAGGTTTTTGCCAACTTCGGCAATTTAACAATTTTGCCTTTTTTAAGGGCTTTTCCTTTGATCAAAAACTGATCAAAAGGAGGGCTATCATGTAATTCATCGAAAGTTTTAAAACTGGCATCGGTTAAACTTTGGGTAACTTCTAATCCCCATTCGGCTTGACCAATAGCGGTAGATAATAATTCGTTTAACGGTTTATTTGCCTGCCACTGTTGGCTAATTTCTAACGCTTTTTGCCAGCCCGATACTGCTCCGGCCATGGTTAAGGCGGCTTTTCCTCCTCGAGAGGGGATTGCCGATAGATCCTGATAAAATTCTGATGTGGCAAGATTAGCAGCGCAACCGCTAGCATCAATCCCCACAGGCGCTTTACCTGGCTCACTAATAATCCAGAAGCCATCTCCCCCTAAACCATTCATATGGGGATAAACCACAGCGATAGAGGCTGCCGCAGCAACCATCGCCTCTATGGCAGTGCCACCAGTGTCTAATATATGCTGACCGGCTTGTGCTGCGGCGTAATGGGGAGCAGTAAAACCTGTAGTGGTAGAAGTATGTTCTATATTTTGTACTTTGTGTTTCATTAAGCAGTTCCCATAAGTTTTTGGCCTAAACGTAATAACGATAAATCGCTATTTTTAGGACCCAAAATCGATAAACCATAGGCTGTATTATGCTGTTTAAATAGCGGCATATGTAGTTGTGGACAACCTGTTAAACCGGCAATACAGGTAAATTGCATTAGTTTTTTTCTATATTCTGCAATTTCTGATGCGGAGGTATCAATTCTTGGCGCTGGACCAGGAGTTGTCGGTAAAAGTAAATATTGGTCTTGTGTTAAAAGTGCAGAAACCTTATTTTTCAATGCTTGCTGCTGTTCAATGGCGACTAATTCGTCATCTTTAGTCAGGGTTTCACACCATTCAAAGCGTTGTCGAATATCATCTGCAAACGTAGGTTGTGAATTTGTTATCCACTCACCATGAGTTTGCCAGATTTCTCGTCCTTGTAATACTCTAAATGCATTGGCTGCTTTTTCAACATCTTCTGCATTGATTGCATGGCTTTTCGACACGCCAACTGGAAAAGTTGTTTTTAGCCATTGCTCAATTTCAACCTTATGTTGAGCTGACTCAATGAGATCTGTTAGCGCTACAGGTGTATTAAAGGGTGTGTCTTCTGTTTGTTGATTGGCTATCAAACACTTAGCAACTTCGAGGGCATCTTCAATTGTTCTTGTGATCCAGCCTGGTGTATCAAATGAAGGGGCAAGGGGCACCACATTTTTTAATGAGATTAAACCATGGGTAGGTCTAAATCCGATCAAATTATTATAACTGGCTGGAACACGAATAGAACCACCGGTATCTGTACCCAGACCAATCCGTGCTAAATTGCGCCCGACTGCTACAACCGTTCCGCTTGAAGAGCCACCACTGATTCGATCTTTGTCCAAACAGTTTATTAAAGCAGGGTAATGAATGTTTTGACCATTTAGGCTGTAGGCTAATTCATCAGTAATGGTTTTGCCTACAAATTCAGCACCTGCATCAAGTAGGCGAGCGACCGTCTCCGATGTTTGTGTTGCAATCGGATGTGTTGCTGCCCAATCAGGGTTTCCAGCAGTTGTGACCATCCCGTCAATATCAAACAAATCTTTAACAGCCAGAGTCCAACCTTTTAAGGGCTGAGATTTCGCGTGGTTAGTTGTTTTGTTTATATCTAATTTAACGGGTAGTACGAATGGCGAGTGAAATGAGAAGTTCATGAAACCAATCTTAATTAAACATGACCCTATGAAACAACTGTTTCACCAATTAGTCAAGAGAAACAAATCGGTAAATGCGAGTTTTATTCTAATTCATCTAATTGATTGAACAATTTTGATATTGCATCGATACGATTCTGTTTAGCGTATATTTCAGAATTAAGGATTTGATTACAGATCACCGAAATCACACTCATAGGAGCAGAATAACTGTCTAAAGGTAGTTCTTGTCCAAGTTGACATATAAACAATTGGTTTACTTTTTCTTTGTATATTTGTGCCGAAGGGTCGGCCATTAATACAAGTTGTTCTTTAGGAATTAGCTCAATTAGTTTTTCTACAATTTTAGGGCGTCGACGAAAGGCAATAATAATCACCAATTCATCGTTGGATATATCCTCTATTTCTTCACCCAATGTTTGACCGGGTAGGGGGAGTAACCTGACTTTACCGCGAATTTGTAGAAGTTGCTGTCGAAAATGCATTGCCACGGGATAACTATTTCGAAAACCGATTAAGGTAATTCTAGAAGCCTGCGTGATTGACTCAACTAATTGGTTTATATCTTCCGACTTAACATTATCCCAAGTTTGTTTTATTCGGTCTAATTCCTGAGTAATATAATCATTGTTTTTATGGGCTGCGCCTAAAGGTACACCAGCATTGCGAGCATTACGCATTTGCTCCTTCACTTGCTGCAGGTTGTCATAGCCTAGTTGGCGAAAGAATCGGCTAACGGTTGCTTTTGACGTTAGGGTGATTTGGGCAATCTCAGCAACTGATAACGTTAAAACGTCGGTGGGATTTTGTTGCAGATAATTTGCAATTTTACGCCCATTGGGAGACAGCTGCTGGTAAGATTGAGAGATCAGTTTTACAAATTTAGATTTTGGCAAACCATTTTCCACGATAATGAGTAAATCCAGAGCTAGTGTAACTAAAAGCGCGTCATCTACAAAGTTTAAACGTTTCATAAATAAGGAATTAACGACAAATCATGATTGAAAGCTTCTCGAAATCTTGCAAAGTGGTGGTATTAACTGGTGCCGGAATTTCTGCGGAATCGGGTTTGAAAACCTTTAGAGATAACGATGGTTTATGGGAAAAGCACCGGGTAGAAGATGTGGCTACACCTGAAGCTTTTGCTCGTAATCCTGAATTAGTTTATCGTTTTTATAATCAACGTAGAGCGCAGCTACAGTCCCCAGAAATAGCCCCTAATAAAGGGCATTTAGCGTTAGCTAAATTAGAAGAATATTTGCAGGACAACTTTCTTTTGATCACACAAAATGTTGATGATTTACATGAGCGAGCTGGTTCAAAGCGACTTTTACATATGCATGGTGACTTGCTCAGTTACCGTTGTTTAGGTAGTCAAAAAGTGAACAAGACAACAGATTCCTATGATCAAAATAGCCAATGCGAATGTTGTCAAAAACCTAATATGGTCCGTCCAAATATCGTTTGGTTTGGTGAGATGCCGTTGTATATGGACGAAATTTCTCAAGCCTTAAGCAGTGCAGATCTATTTATTTCTGTAGGAACCTCAGGAAACGTATATCCTGCAGCCGGTTTTGTTGAGCAGGCCAGTTTTCATGGAGCCCATTGTGTAGAGCTAAATTTAGAACCCAGTAACGGTTTTAGCGCTTTTTCTGAAAGTTATTATGGGCCAGCCACAGAAGTGATTCCCAATTATATTGAGTCGTTAATAAAATAATGAATTTACCTGATTTTAGTCCTTATTGGTTAGAATTTGCCGCAATCGCTACATTACATTTTTTCGCAGTTGCCAGCCCTGGTCCCGATTTTGCAGTGGTTTTAAAACAAAGTATCAGCAGTGGTAGGCGTTCAGCTATGTTTACCAGTGTAGGCGTTGGAGTGGGGATTCTAATTCACGTGGCCTATTCATTGTTAGGCATCGGCATCTTAATTAAAACCAAACCTTGGTTATTTCAAGGTTTTGCTTATGTCGCTGCAGCGTACTTGTTATATTTGGGGTGGGGGGCGATCCGCAGTAAACCTATTTCTCTTGAAAATAGTGTATCATTAGAAGCTGAATCAGCAAAAAAGCAACTTACATCCGATAAAAAGTCATTTCTAATTGGTTTAATGACGAATGGATTGAATCCTAAAGCAACTTTGTTTTTTTTGACTGTATTTGCTGTAGCCGTATCTCCGCACACACCAATGCTAATTAAAGTTAGCTATGGTATTTATTTAGCCTTTGCCACTGGTGTTTGGTTTTGTTTTTTATCCTACCTAATGAGTGGAACGAAAATTCGATCATCGTTGCAGAAAAATGGTCATATATTTGATCGATTCATGGGAGTGATACTAATAGTGCTGGCCGTAAACCTAGTTTTTTCCACTTAAATTAATTAAAGAATTATTGATGTTTAAACCTAATGAAAAAAGCCATTCGGAGCTGATTAAGCAAAACCTTAATGGCGGATATAACTTTGATTTGAAAAGTATATTAGCCAAGGGCTTCGAAAATACTATGGGTAGTATTTTAGTCTTTCTACAAATGCTGTTGGTTGTGTTTGTACTAAGCATGGTGATTGCGCTTATATACATTAAATATAATGGAATTCAATCCATGGAGCAGTTTACTCAGGGCCATTTGATGACCTTGGACTTAATAATTCAACTGCTTTTAGCGCCAATGACTGCCGCTTTAATGTTGCAAGGAGCGAAGTCTCATTTGAAAGAATTAGCATCTGTTAGGTTTTTATTTTCCAAACTAGGCCAAGCACTTCCTATTTGTTTAGTGACCGCATTTATTTTAATTGTAACCAAAGCAGGTATGGCGCTTTTTATTTTGCCAGGCTTATATTTAATGATAGTAACCAGTTTTGCGGTCCTTTTGGTCGCGGATAAAAACCTCACGCCAATCGCCGCATTGATACTTTCCATTAAAATGGTTAATCGTTACTTATTTCCATTCACTGTTTTATACGCAGTATTTTTAGTGTTGTTAGTGCTTTCAATTCTTTCGTTTGGGATTGGTTTAATACTATTTTTACCCTTCTATTATAATATTAATGGTTTGCTGTATTGTGAACTTTTTGGATATGGCAGCAGTAGCAATAACTTTAACTACCAGAGCCAACAAAATGGGTCTGACGGAGACACTACATTTGATGCGTAACCTCGACTTCCCAACACCCAGACGTATTCTCTATCTATTGGTGATCTGGGTGTTTGGCGCAGTAGTATTAAGTTATCCTTTTCTGTTCCCACCAAAGAAGTTAGATCCTTTTGATGAGCAAAATATTGCACCATATACTGAACAGAAAATGCCTAATTTCTCTGAAATTTTTCCAGTGGTGGTTAGGAAAAAAGCATTTTTTAACTACTTACTGCCGGCAATACGCCATCACAATAGGGTTATTATTGAAAAACGAACATTTCTAAAAGAAATTAAAAGTGTGATTGAACAAAATCAGCCTTTAAATACTCTGCAACAAACAAGGTTAGATTCATTGATCACGGAATACCGTGTTGATCCTAAACAAGAGTTATCAGAAATAGTAAGTTGTTTATTGCGTAAAGTTGATGTGATACCCGCTGAATTAGTGCTTATGCAGGCCGCCAATGAGTCGGCTTGGGGGACCTCAAGATTTGCCAAGCAAGGTTTTAACTTCTTCGGTCTTTGGTGCTTTCGAGAGGGCTGTGGCTTCGTTCCTAAACGTCGTAATGAAGGGGCGGTTCATGAAGTGGCTAAATTTACCAGTTTAGAGTATGCTGTAAGTACATATTTTCGAAATATTAACCGTCACCAGGCTTACGCTCAGTTGCGCGACATACGAGCCAAATTACGTAACAGTAATCAACAAATTACCGCTGAAAAGTTAGCAAAAGGCTTGAAAAATTACTCCGAACGCGGTGACGAGTACATTAAAGAGCTCATACAAATGATACGTTTTAATAGGAAGTTTTTACCCGCATGAAATTTTTAAGCTTTATTTTTATTTTGGTTACTTTTTGTAGTTCTGCTTTGGCTGATACGCTGTCTGTTGAGTATTCTAGCTTTTATAGCCATCTTAAAAAAATCGATAATGAAGAGACGCCCGCATTACAATTCGCATTTGGTTTTAAAAATGTTAGAAACGGTGGCTTGTGCCAAATTCAAAGTGCGAATATCGTCACTCAAAAAGTAACCCTTCCGGTTACCATTACCCCAGAATATCGTTTTTTATTACCGACCGAAAAAGCCTTAAAACAAGCTAAAGCTGTAGTAGAACTTGAACTGGGTGAAAATAGTAATCAGTGTGACATGTCAGTGCAATTGGAAACAAAACCCAGTTATTTGCAAACCCAATACACTCATCAAGAATTACAAGATTTGTATCAACAGTACGCTATATTTTTCGACGATATGGGAAGTTTTCTTTCATTCCTAATGCCTCCAGTTAGCGGGTTACAGTTTTATTTCGATAACATTGATAGAGACTCGATACCGGATGCATTATACGTAGATGAACATCATGTTGTAGTCAGTGAGGATTGGTTAGAGCAGGGCGCTCAGGTGAGCTTTTCTGAGGCCCCGTACAGAATTACAGCAATAACAAAGTAAACTTAAAAACTTAGTCCAGACGTAATTGATATTTAATTTGCGCTGCGACTCGTTTCACACTCTGGCGTCCCTCTTCAATTAGCTCAGCGGCACGATGGAACTCCATGATGCCGAAGTCTCTTAGTTGAGGTTCGATGAGGATATCCGGTGGATCTCCGGCTAAACGAGAACGCGTTACTCTTGCTTGAAGAATATCAAGAGAGTTCGACATTACGCCTAACATGCTAGGGGTGTTGTCGGTTAATTTCATTTTGCTAGTTGTGAACTCTGTTTCTATATTTTCTGGTTTTTCCTTATCAATTTCTAACGAAGGGGAAACTTCTTCATTTTCCAATTCGTCATTTTCATGCAAAGACATATTCTCTAAATCTTCTAAGGACTCAAGATCCTCTTCATCAATTTCGCTGTCTTTTTTAAATCTACCACTAAAAATACGTTGCATAAACGAGTGACTTTTATTGAAAAAATCATTGGTTCGCTTCTGATTATTTTCATGTTCCAACTGATATTGAGCTTGAATTTCAGGTCTAAAATCGGCACTTAAATTGACCGCAAAAACGAAATCAGCTCCAAGTTGACGGCATAAGTTTACTGGTACAGGATTTACCACAGCACCATCCACTAACCATCTTCCTTTAAAAGCAATTGGCGGAAAAAGAGCGGGTATTGCACAGGATGCTCTCACCGCTTCGGCTAATGGGCCTTGGGTAAAAGAAACCTCTTTACCACTATAGAGATCGGTGGCTACTACACCTAATGGTTTGGATAATTGTTCAAACTCTCGTTCACAAAAATTCTCTTCAAGGGCTTTAAATACTTTTATACCACTGGCAAGTCCGCCTTTACGAAAGCCAACCCCCATAAGCCCAAGTACTTGCCACTCAGATAAAGAACTAGCCCATTGTGCAAGAGGTTCTAATTTATTACTCGCATAAGCGGCACCAACGTAAGCACCTATTGAACAACCTGCCACTACATCTACTTCAATACCAAGCTCTTCTAAGGCTTGAATAATTCCGATATGCGCCCAGCCTCGAGCGGCTCCGCTTCCTAACGCTAATCCAATTTTCATCTATTGAAGTGATCCTTAACTTATATTGATAATATTTACGGTGTCATCATTACTAATGGATGGCGACGAAAAGTCTTCTTGATCAAATCCAATATCACCGTTTTCAAACGGTGTTTGTTGTGTTTCTAAAGTTTTAAAGTCGAAAAATTGATTGTCAGCAAGATGGGAAGGAACCACATTTTGCATCGCTTTAAACATACTCTCTATTCTACCCGGAAAACGCTGATTCCAATCTGTTAGCATGTTTTTAATCACCTTACGTTGCAAGTTCTCTTGAGAGCCACACAAATTGCAGGGAATAATCGGAAATTCAAGTAGTTCGGAATACTGGGTTATTTCTTTTTCAGAGCAATAGGCTAATGGTCGTATAACCATTTGTTTACCATCATCGCTGACGAGTTTTGGAGGCATAGATTTTAAGCGTCCCCCATGAAACATGTTCAGAAATAAGGTTTCGAGCATGTCATCGCGGTGATGTCCCAAAGCGATTTTTGTCGCCCCCAAACGTATTGCCGTTTTATACAGTATTCCTCTACGTAACCTTGAACAAAGGGAACAAGTGGTTTTGCCCTCTGGAATTTTATCTTTGACGATGGAATAGGTATCTTCGGTGACAATTTCATAAGGTACTTGTAAATTTTCTAAGTATCTTGGAAGTACATCCGCGGGGAAGCCAGGTTGTTTTTGATCTAAATTAACCGCAATAATTTCAAACTTTATAGGGGCAATTCTTTTTAGAAACATCAAAATATCGAGCATAGTGTAACTGTCTTTACCGCCAGACAGGCAAACCATCACTTTATCGCCATCCTCGATCATGTTGAAATCGGCGATTGCTTTACCTACATTTCGTCTTAAGCGCTTTTGAAGTTTATTGAAACTGTATTTTTTACTCTCAGACAGAGACTCGATCTTACTCATTATATTCCTAGAAAACATTGCAATCAGCGCAGATTATACCTGTCCTCATAAAGGACATAAACACTCTAATTTCAAATGTTTTAGGTAAAGTTCTGCTCTGATATTGCTAATGTATTACTAGTGCTTGAGTGGACACTCAAAACCTTCAGGTTTTATGGCTAAAACATCACAATTGAGAGAGTCGATCGTGTGTTCAGCGGTATTACCAATAAGAGCTGCGGTAATCCCTGTTCGACCTACAGTTCCAATCACTACTAACTCTGCATCTATGGTTTTAGCAACTGATGGGATCACATCTTCAGGTAAACCTTCACTTAGATGCTGGTTTTCTTGAGGTATATTGAATTGTTGTGCATGTTCAAGCATACATTTAGCATGATGCTGCTTGACTGATTCCGTATAACCAACGGGATCAAACTCTGGAATTTCTATGGCAATATTCACCGGTGTCCCAGGGTAAGAGTTAACAAGGTTGACTTTGCCTTCTAATAAATCAGCCATCATCCCTGCAGTTTTCGTAATGGTTCTATTTAAACTATGGTGCTCATCATCTTCGCTACCCACATCTACAGCCGCTAAAATGTTGCCATTGCTTGGCCAGTCATGTTCTTTGACAAGCAATACAGGCACGGGTGATTTTCTTAATATATGCCAATCGGTAGGGGTGAAAATAACCGATTTCAAGGTGTCGTGCTCGTGAGTGCCTTTTACAATTAAGTCATAACTGTGGTCAATCACCTCAAATAAGACACTTTCATAAGGACGATTATGCCAAACTACTTTGATATCTACAGAGGTTGAAGAGTTAGCTGACAAGGGCTCAACGATATTGGCTAGCCAATCAGTTTTATCATCCACCACAGCTTGGCGCATTGTTTCTCGTTCATCTACGGTTAACATAGTGGTCATTTCATACGAGAAATCGTAAATGGAAAGAAAGGCAGTAACACTTGCCCCCGTTTTTTGTGCCAGTAAGAGAGCACGTTTAAACGCTTTCTGATCATCAGTGGTCGGGTCTACAACGGCTAGTATTTTGTTAAATATGGACATTAGTTAACTCCCTTGAAAGGTTTACACTTACAACTTAAGTGTATGGGTAATTTAGCTATTTTGCCAGTTAACCGACTATTTGTTTTGACCTAAATCAACTTAACAGGAAAGGCTTATCCGCAGGCTTTATTCTGCAAAACATGTTCACCGAGTTTAGTTCTAAGGGTGGATAAATCGAGGAGCTGGATAAATTTGCCATCTACTTTTATGATATTTTCTTTTTGAAAACGGGTTAATAAACGGCTCACGGTTTCTACGGTAAGACCTAAATGGTTACCTATTTCGTTGCGCGTCATGGTTAAGTTGAACTCTGTTTCCGAAAAACCACGAGAGTGAAAGCGGTCAGATAAATTAACCAAAAAATGTGCAAGACGTTCCTCTGCGGTACGTTTATTCAATAGCATCATCATACTATGGTCTTGGTTTATTTCCGTGCTCATGATCTTAAGCACTTCTTTACGTAAAGACGGAAGTTGCTCGCTCATAGTATCAAGCTTGTCATAGGGTAACTCACACACCATAGAGGTTTCCATGGCTTGGTTGTAACTTTGGTAACTGTCTGAAAAGAGTCCGTCGAAACCAACAATATCACCAGGAAAATGAAACCCGGTTATCTGTTGTTCTCCATCAGGGGAGGTAATATAGGATTTAAATGAACCTGTTCTTACCGCAAATAAGGAGGTGAATTTCTGCCCTGGAATAGTGAGCTGATCATTTTTATGCAAAGGACGTTTACGCTCGATTATCTCATCCAAACTTTCCATTTCTGTTTGGTTCAGGGCTACGGGGATGCAAAGGTGGTTAAAACTGCAATTTTGGCAGCGAATACTGAACTTGTTCGAATCAGACATTAGATAATTCCACTTAATTCATTCGTTACCAATTATGAATCCCTTGGTAACATAAAATCAAGCCAAATAAACATAATAAAACTGCGACGCTACGTTTTACTAAGGATTGTGTTAACCAACTTCTGATTTGAGTGGCGCTAGCTCCCATTGCTAACATAATAGGCAGTGTGCCTAAACCAAAACAAAACATGGTCAACGCACCTTGTACGGCGCTGCCAGTGGAAACACTCCAGGTTAATGTTGAATATACTAATCCGCAGGGCAGCCAACCCCAAATCACACCATAGGGTACGGCATACATAGGGTGTTTAAAGGGAATAAAACGTTTTGACAACGGACTGATTTTACGCCAAAAAATAGCACCAACTTTTTCGACCTTGGTGAGCAATTTAGACCATTGACCCACATAAAGCCCCAGTAATACCATAAATACCCCACCAAACAGGGTGAGTACTTGTGGGTTGATGAAAGATTGGGTTGTGACAACTTGCCCTAAAAGTCCGGCGATAGCGCCAGCAACACTGTAGGATAAAATACGTCCTGTATTATAAGCGATTAAAAATGGCCATTGTGACTGATTTTTTGGCAAGGCAAAGGTAAATGAGGTAACAATACCGCCGCACATCCCTGCACAATGTACACTACCTGCAAGACCAATTAAAATCGCTGAGAACCAGCTGATATCGTTCATTCTTTATCAGTTTTAGGGGTTTTTTGTGGTGCTTTTTTGTCTACGTCATCATCGAATAAAATGTTGTAACCTTGACGTTCTAAATCTTCAAATTGATTTGACTTAACTGCCCAAAAAAAGATCCCGATAGCTAACAAAACGAGCAGTATAGCGATGGGGATTAATACATAAATAATACTCAATTTAGTTTCCTATTAACGGAGCAGACGAATTGAATTTGCTACTACAATGATTGAACTTAAAGACATACCGATAACGGCCATCCATGGGCTTAAGTATCCAGCCACTGCAAGAGGAAGAATAAGTGCGTTGTAACCTATAGCCCAGACCATATTCTGTTTAATCTTATGGCGTACCTTGATTGCCATACTAACAGCAAATTTTACATTACTTAATTTCGAATTTAATAAAATGATATCGGCTGAACGTTTCGCCATGTCACTCGCGTCACCTACTGCAATAGATACATCGGCAGCCGCTAATACAGGCGCGTCATTAATACCATCTCCAATCATCAACACTTTATGTCCATCAGCTTGTAAACTTTGGATGTAATTGAGTTTTTGTTGAGGAGTTTGCCTAAAATACACATTGGGAATTCCCAAGGCGTTGGCAACCGAGGTAGCACTTGTTTCGGCGTCACCACTTAACATCACTAATTGTTTGCTACTCAGGTCATTGACGAGCTGTTTAGCGTCTTTTTTGACTACATCTTTTACCGTGAATGCGGCGATTAATTGTTTGCCTAATTGCAAATACACGCGAGAGTCATCAGGGTTTACTGGCAAATTTAATTTATCATCTAAAATGCTTAAATTACCAATCTTTACAATTTGTGATTGATAGGTACCTTGCAAGCCTTTGCCAGCAATGGTGTCTACGTGATTAACCTCTAGAGGCGTTTTGGATTGAAACGCTTGGGAGATTGGATGTTTAGAATACTGCTCGATGCCAGCCGCTAAGTTGAATACAAAATTTTCGTCTGAATGATTAAATAGCTCAACTTCACTTACACTAAAGTGACCATTAGTGAGGGTACCTGTTTTATCAAAAATTACCGTATCGACATCAGGCATGACGTCAATTATATTTGCTCTTTTTACCAATAAACCATATTGGTTTAACTTTGCTATGGCGCTAGTTAATGCCGTGGGGGTTGCTAAGCTTAATGCACAAGGGCAGGTGGCGACTAAAATCGATATGGCCACCCAAAATGCCCGATCTGGTTGATAAGCTAACCAACCGAAATAACTAATCAGAGTAATTCCTAGAACAATTACAATAAAATATTTTGAGGCTACATCAGCATACACTGCAGCCTTGGGTTTATCGGCAAGGGCTAATTCTTGCAAACGTAGTATTTTATTTACTAAGGATAATTTAAGTTCATTTTCAACTTCTATTTCAAATGAGCCTGACAGACTAATGGTGCCGCCATACACATGGTCACCAATATTCTTTTTGATTTTCTCAGACTCACCCGTCAACATGGACTCATCTACGTTTCCATCGCCAGATGTTATCACCCCATCGACTGGAAACGTTTCACCAGGGCGGACTAGTATTTTTTGTCCTGGTTTAAGGTGTTTTGCTAACACCGAGTTTTGCTTGTTATCACTATCTATCTGAATGGCCGTCAGTGGAATGTATTTAAACATATTGGCAGATATGAGACTGGCTTGGTGTCGTGAACGGTGTTCTAAAAAGCGGCTGATTAGTAATAAAAAGATGAACATACAAACTGATTCAAAATAAATTTCGCCGGTATGGGTAATTGTTGCCCAAGCACTAGCCACAAAAGTACCGATAATGGCTATTGAAACGGAAAAGTCCATATTTACAGATTTCATTCGTAATGAACTAAATGCACTTTTATAAAAAGTAAAGCCAGAATATAGCACCACAGGCGTGGTTAATAGAAAACTCACCCAGTGGAGAAATTCTTTGGTTGTATCTTCTATTGAGCCAAAAATACCAAAATACAGTCCGATGGCTAACATCATGACCTGCATACTCATAAGGCCTGCTAATCCAATACGTTTTAAATAGCTTTTGGTTTCTTTTTGGTAAGAAGCTTCGTGTTCGTCCGCTTGAAAGGGAAGGGCGTGATAGCCTACTGACTCAAGTTGTGAAATGATTTCACTTAGCTTTAATTGCGAATCGATCCAATTTATCGTTGCTCTTCGCGCAGAAACATTCACCGCGATGCGTTTAATACCAGGGGTTTTTAAAAGTTGTCTTTCAATTAACCAACCACAAGCAGCGCAACTTATGCCTTCAATGGTTAATTGTATTTGCTTTTGACTACCGTCATCAACCACAAATTCTTGTTGAATTTCCTCGTGATCGTATGCCTTCAATCTATCAAGGGTTTCTGTTAACTGTTCGTCGCCTTTATCGGCAAACTCTGTTCTGAAGCGGTAATAATCTTCTAATCCATTTTCAACAATTGCTTCAGCAACAGCTTGGCAACCTGGGCAACACATTTTGCGAGGTTTACCTAAAATATCTGCCCAGAAAACCTCTCCTTTGGGGATAGGAAGGCCACAATGGTAACAGCTATTTGGATTATTATTTTCCATTAAGGGTTAAAGTTGAAAGGGGCTTTCTGGGGTAAACCTTTATCCTGCATTATTTTCCATTGCTCATCTAAAGGCGAAAGAGTGAGTTTCCATTTACCTTTTATTGGTTCCTCAGCAGTCGCTTTGTAAATTCCATTAGCATCTTGCGTGAGTAATAATGAAAAATCTTTATCTTGCAGAGTCGCGTGGTAAAAATGAAGTTTTAACGCTTCTCCTGAATTTGGTTTACCAGACAAGAACTCGAGTTGTACCCGATTATCAGTGATGGTTAAGACAGTAGAGATTCCCTGAGCTTTTGCTTCTTGTATCTTGGTTAACTCTAAATTAATGCCTTTACCTTCTTTGTAATAATCGTCTATTACTAAACTATCTTCAGTGTTCAAGGCGAGGTTTAACATAGTGACACTTAGGCAAATAGATACAACAGGTATGGTGATTAAAAACCAAGGCCAAAATTGTTTATACCAAGGTGTTTTATCTGAGCGATTCATTAATATTTACTTCTTATTTAAGAAAATAAAGCCTCGATAAACGAGGCTTTATTAGGAACGAACTTAGTGTTTATTTGTTTTTAGATAAACTATAAACATAGGTCGCTACAAGGTGTATTTTCTTTTCTCCCAAAGTATTTTTGAAAGAAGGCATCACACCAGCACGACCATAATTAACGGTTTCTGTAACCACATCGGTGCTTCCACCATATAGCCAAATATTATCCGTTAAGTTTGGAGCACCAAGAGCTTGATTTCCTTTACCGTCAGGACCGTGACAAGCAGAACATACTGCAAAGCGTGCTTTACCAGCTTCTTTTAAATCAGGGTCAACTTGACGGCCACTTAAGCTAAGTGCATAAGCAACAACTTCTTCAACACCTTTTTCGCCAAATGAGGGTAACCATGCTGCCATGTTAGCTTGACGGCCAAGGGTTAAGGTTTCAACTATCTTCTCTGGTGTGCCACCGTATAACCAGTCATGGTCAGTCAGGTTAGGGAAGCCGCGTTGGCCTCGAGCATCAGAACCATGGCATTGGGAACAGTTTTGCATAAACAAACGCTGACCAATTTTTAATGCTTCTTCGTTGTTAACCAAAACTTCAATAGGCTGTTCAGCATATTGATTGAAAATAGGCGCAAATTTTTCTTCCGCTTTTTCAAGTTCTCGGTCGTATTCAACACCAACACCACCTAAACCGAATAGGGCAGTTTTAGCTTCTTCTCTAGAAGCCAATACGGCGTCTTTAGATTCTTGTAGTGTTTGTACGTTTTGGTTAGAGCTTTTCCAACCTAACAAACCTTTCCAATTCCCTAAACCCGGGTAAAGTAATAAATATAATATTCCCCAAATCATGGTCATATAGAACATGATTGTCCACCACTTAGGTAATGGGTTATTAATTTCGATAATACCATCAAATGAATGATGCATATCGTCACCTTCTGCAACGCCTGTTTTGTTTAACAGACACCAACGTAAAATCAGGTAACACCCTAGAATTGTTCCCAATGAGATTACTGAGACCCAAATACTCCAAAAGCTACTCATTTATCGAAGACTCCCGCTCTTTTTTTTCTGTTTGTTGGGTTGGCTCATCATCAAAAACCAAATTTTCTGCTTCATCGAATCTTTTTTTAGCGCGGCCACTAAAAGCCCAAACCACTATGCCAATAAAGCAAACAAAAACCACAACTGTAAATATGCTACCCGCTGCACCGTAATCCATACTATTTCAGCGCCGTTCCTAGAGATTGTAGATAGGCGATTAAGGCCTCCATCTCTGTTTTACCTTTTACTGCTTCTTTCGCACCTGCGATTTCTTCTTCGCTGTAAGGTACGCCGAAGTCTTTAAAGACGCGCAGTTTTTTCTCAATCAATTCGCCGTCAAGAGTATTTTCGGCTAACCAAGGGAACCCTGGCATATTTGATTCAGGAACAACGTCTCTAGGATTCAGTAGGTGAACGCGATGCCAATCATCACTGTAACGACCGCCAACTCGTGCAAGGTCAGGTCCAGTTCGTTTTGAACCCCATAAAAATGGGTGTTCCCAAACCGACTCACCTGCAACCGAGTAGTGACCGTAGCGTTCAGTTTCAGCTCTAAAAGGACGGATCATCTGGCTATGACAACCAACACAACCTTCGCGAATATAAATATCTCGGCCTTCCATCTCTAAGGCAGTATAAGGTTCAAGACCTTCTACTTTTTCCATTGTTTGTTGTTGGAACATTAATGGTGTGATTTCAACCATGGCACCGAAACTAATGGCGATTAGAATAAATATCGCCATCAATCCAATATTCTTCTCAACCAGCTCGTGAACGTTTTTCATCTCAAATCTCCTTATGCTGCTTGAGGTTGAGGTGAGTTTTCAGGATCTTTTGAAAACTCTTCATTAGGTGTACGTACAGTTTTGTAAACGTTGTAAGCCATCAATAACATACCAGCAACAACGAATGCACCACCAATAAAGCGAACAAAATAGAAAGGCTTAGACGCTTGTAATGATTCAACAAAACTATAAGTTAGTGTGCCGTCTGGGTTCACTGCGCGCCACATCAAACCTTGTAATACACCTGACATCCACATGGCTACAATGTAAAGAACTACACCAATAGTGGCCAACCAGAAATGTACGTTTACCCATTTAATGCTGTACATCGCAGGTTTATTAAACAGTACTGGGATAAGGTGATAAATAGAACCGATTGACACCATTGCCACCCAACCTAATGCACCTGAGTGTACGTGCCCAATTGTCCAATCCGTATAGTGAGAAAGGGCATTAACGGTTTTAATTGCCATCATTGGACCTTCGAAAGTCGACATGCCATAAAATGAAAGAGAAACAATTAAGAATCGTAAAATTGGGTCGGTACGCAATTTATGCCATGCACCAGATAAGGTCATAATACCGTTAATCATGCCACCCCAAGACGGAACAAATAGGATGATTGACATAACCATACCAAGGGACTGTGTCCAATCAGGTAAAGCGGTGTAATGCAAATGGTGAGGGCCTGCCCAAATGTAAAGAGAGGTAAGTGCCCAGAAATGGACAACTGACAGACGATAGGAATAGACCGGTCTGCCAGCTTGTTTAGGTACGAAATAATACATCATACCCAAGAAACCTGCTGTTAAGAAGAAACCTACAGCGTTATGGCCGTACCACCACTGCATCATTGCATCTACAGCACCGGCATAAATCGAATAGGATTTAAACAAGGAAACAGGGATTGCCATGCTGTTACCAATGTGCAATACAGCAACAGTAAGCATGAAGGCTCCAAAGAACCAGTTTGCCACATATATGTGCGACACTTTGCGTACTACAATTGTACCGAAGAAGTTAATAATGTAAGCCAACCAGACTAGGGTGATTAAGATATCAATTGGCCATTCTAGTTCAGCGTACTCTTTAGTAGTCGTTAACCCTAAAGGCAAGGTGATTGCAGCTGAAACAATAACAGCTTGCCATCCCCAAAATGTAAAAGACGCCAACTTGTCACTAAAAATCCTAACTTGCGATGTTCGTTGCACTACATAGTATGAAGTGGCAAACAGAGCACATCCACCAAATGCAAATATAACGGCATTGGTATGTAAAGGACGCAATCGTGAAAAGGTGAGGTAAGGAATGTCAAAATTTAAGGCTGGCCAGTAAAGTTGTGCTGCAATAAACACACCTACCGCCATTCCAATAATTCCCCATACGACAGTCATTATGGCAAATTGCCTAACGACCTTATAGTTGTATTCCGGATGTACTTGGCTGGCTACGCTCATATCAATGGATCTTCCACATCATTATTTATGACAAAAATAACGAATTATTTTTGATTTGTTATGTGTATGTGACACTATTGTCACGGTTTTTACATTTCATTAACCTAAGTCTATGAATTCGTTTTCAAAACTTAGATTTTGAAGACGCGATCATAAAGTTTTTGCCATAAAAAAGATAGCATAAACACCATAAGGTTGATCTTAATCAATAGATTTTCAGCATTTCTTGTTTTTATTCTGGTGATCATTCAAACTAACTTTCAAATAATCACCACACTCGCTCATTTCATAGGTACAACACTCTGATTAAACGTATCTTTCCTATTATAGTTGTAATTTTGATTCTTTCCGTAGTTTATTCACTGAATAATAAAAACGACTCAATTCTATCGAATAATCTATGTTATTTGGAATCGAAATCGTGCGTTATTCAAATGGAAGACTCTATTGTGCAGGTAGCCTTTTCTAGGTTTCCAATAGTGATTGAAGAAATGCTCAATATAGAAATAACTTACGACACTCAATATGTGGTTAGAAAAGGTTGGTTAGAAGGCACTAATATGTACATGGGGAAAACCCCACTGTTTTTAGAGTCGAGTCGAATAGATAAACAGAATAATCACGTTTTGCTCGATGCCCAATTGTTCATTGGTGCTTGCAGCGAACCTAATATGAGATGGAAATTAACCATTGAACTGGAAGATATACAAACGGGTAAAATACATACTATATTTGTATTCTTCCAAACCCAAATTTAGCTAAGTGGTCGTTACATTTGAGACTGTAAATAATTTGCTAGACCCAGTCGCTTGATCAAACCGATTTGTTGTTCCAACCAATGCGCATGATCCATTTCTGTGTCTTCCAAAAGAATCATAAGCATATCTCTGGTCACATAGTCTTTTTCTGACTCACACAACGCGATGGTTTTTTTCAACTCTTCAGTTACAGTATATTCGACACGTAAATCGCTTTCTAACATTTCTAGTACATCAGCACCGACTTTAAATCCTGAACGAACCGTCATATCAGGAGTGCCCTCTAAAAACAGCATACGTTCGATTAACTTAGTGGCATGACCTTTTTCATCGTCAAATTCATGGGCGATACGTTCATATAGTTTAGTTAATCCCCAGTCGTCATACATTTGAGAGTGAATGAAATACTGATCCATTGCTGCCAATTCATAAGCCAACAAACCGTTTAACGAATCTATTATTACTTGATTACCTTTCATATTCTAATCTCCCGAACCGACTTGCGTTTGCAAGTAATTTTCTAATCCCAATGCTGAAACTTGATACTCTTGAGTTTCCAACCAATCTAAATGTTCTTCTTCGTATTCCAAGATATCTTCTAATAAATCGCGCGATACGTAATCTTGTTCTGATTCACAAAGGGCAATGACATTTTTTAATTTGGGGATCTGTTCTAATTGGAACTTACTATCGCATGCCAGCATTTCCACGGTATCTTCGCCGATATATAGTTTTCCTAACATCTGTAAGTTAGGCAAACCTTCAAGAAACAGGATTCGTTCAATCAATTCATCGGCCTGTTTCATGTCTTTAATTGACTTTTTGTAACAAACTGAATTGAGCTTATCTAACCCCCAATTTTTATACATTCTTGCATGTAAAAAATATTGATTAATTGAGGTTAACTCTGTCGTTAACACTTCATTTAAAGCAGCAAGTATATTTGCTTGACCTTTCATCTTAAAAATCTCCCGAAAAACAATAAGGCGAGTATAGACCAATAATTGAGGGTTTGTAAGTTTTTCCTTTAAAAACAATTGGATAGTCAATAGTAATGGTTATCATTTTTGATTCTGTTATTACTCGCCAATAACAGCTACTTGTTTGAAAGAGATAACATTTGTAGGCTTTCCTCAGCAAAGCCGCTTCCTGCCTCTGTAAAAAAGTTGAAAACTTTGTCTGCGCCGGCTTTTTGCAGCAACTCGATTTCATCTTCATAACGAGCAATAGATGCAACAGTACCTTGGTAATTAGCATTTCTTAATTGTTGGGTAATATTACTGATATCTTCTACTGATGGGACTGCAAGCATGACAATATCTGTTTGACGTAAATCGAAATTCTCCCAAAAATCAACATCTTCACCGTCACCAACAAATACCTGCATATTTAATTTTTGCATTTTACGTATTCGATTCTGATCAGCATCCATTCCCCAAACCTGTTCTTTCATAACATTCTCTAATGCTTTGTATGCGCCTTTACCAACACGGCCCATACCGATTATTAGAACGCGAGCATTAGTCGGTAAGTTATAAATATCTTCCTTAAGACGTTGGGGATGTTCATAATTTTTTAGTTTATGTTTAATTCGATTATATTGTTGATGAGAAGAACGGTATCCGAAACCCGTGAATAGGAATGAAATAGACACAGCTAACGCTAAAACAACTAACCAGTGTTTTTCTACTAAATTTTCATTAACTAATAATGCAACAACAATAAGCCCAAATTCACTGTAATTTCCTAGTACTAAACTGGCTAAATATGAGGTTCTAGCGCGTAGACGTAAGCGTGTGAATATACTGAAAAATAAACCAAATTTAAGGGGGATAAGACAACATAATAAAAGTGCTGTCACTAGCATTTCAAGGGTGGGGAGTGCGGTAAAGCCGATGGATAGAAAAAAGCCAATAAGGAAAAGATCTTTGAAGCTCATAAGCGACTTAGATAGTTCTGATGCTTTGCTTTGATTAGCCAGTAACATACCAAGAACTAGGGCCCCTAAATCTCCTTTGAGACCTACTAACTCAAATAGCTCATAGCCTCCAATGGCAATAAGAAACCCCATCAGTGGGAGTAACTCGCCGTGTCCGGCTTTATCTAATAACAACGACCAAATGGGTTTGGCCAAAAACAACAGCAGTAACAATATAGCCCATACAGAGGGAACTTTTCCTGTGGCGATAACTAAAAATATTACCGCGAAAATATCTTGCATGACTAAAATACCAATGGCAACTTTCCCATGCCTAGTGCGGATCTCACCACTTTCTTCAAGTATTTTAACAATACATACGGTGCTGCTGAAGCTTAGGGAAAAAGCAATGAGAGCGCCGGTGACGATATTTATATCGGCAAAATAACCAACTCCTAATGCTGTTAGAAAAACGAAACAAGATGCAACAATAAGTACCCAAAGAAACATGTGTAAGGTGCTTCCAGCCCATACCTCAGATTTGATCAAGTCCCTAATATTGAGTTTAAGACCAATGGTGAACAGCATCAAAGTAATGCCAAGACTCGCAAGCGTATCTAAGGAAGCATTGGCTTCATAGCCCATGAAATTTAAACTAAACCCTGCAATTAAAAAGCCAATTAGCGGAGGTAATCCTATGATTTTCATGGTTAAACCGCACAAAAATGCTACTAGGATAAAAGCGAATTCCATAATACTCCAATGTTACATCTAAAAATTTGATTTGATTAAGTAATATACTTAGGGATAAAGCTGGGTTAAATAGATTTATTGTTCTAATTTTAGAATTGGCTAAATGATTTCTATATACACCTTCCAATTAAGATTATTAAAGCATAAATTTAATTAAGGTGAAATCGTCTGTTGAAATTGAAGTTTTATCAAAACTTCAATTACTTACATTTTTTTGAGTTAGTATTAAGTTAAACTAATGTGCTACTTCGATTAAGAATAAACTTAATGGATTACCAATCTAGGAAAATGAATGAGTGATAATGCAGCTTTTTTTAAAATCACTCCTGTTGATGATATTCTTTATATCGTTTTGAAAGGTGTATGGACGATTCAAGCAGACCTTGCCTACATCAGTGAATTGTCTGTAATTGCAAGTAAAAAAAGAAGCCGTGACTGGGGGGGTTGTGTTGACATGTCTCAGTGGACATTGCCCAAGGAAGTCTTTGAATCTCCGTTTAAAAGTAAACTGATGTTAAAACGTAAAAATCAAGTTGGTGAAAGTTGGATAACAAAATCGTCAAATCAAGGAGAGGAACTAATGTTCTTTTTCGACGATTGCTCTTTTAACCCAAAACGATTCGATAAGGCAGAAGATGGTTTAAATTATTTAGAAAGCTTAGGGTTAAAAGTTCCTGAATATGACCTAATAAAAAATTATCCATGATGATTATTTGGCCTATTTAGTGTTTGGCGTCATCGAGTTTTCGAATAAACTTACCATCGATACCGTTAATTTCTTAAATGAAATAACAACGTTGCATTTTAATTGTGGTAAAATAATTGCACGTAATATTGCTTTTAGGTGAATGCATACTTAGTAACATGCAATAAAGCGTCTTCTGTCCTATGAGTTGATGCGTTTAAAAACATTTTTTCCCTTATCTATTTTTCTGCGGACTAACTATTAAATGGAAAAAAAATTAGACATCAACAAATGGCGATTTAATTTCCCTCCCCAAATCGCTATTTTAATTTACTCCGTTGTCGCAGGTGTCATCACATCGATTCTTATCGCGCTGTTAGTTTTGTATATACAAACACAAGAGCGTAATTACATAGACAATGTCACCCAAAACACCTCTAACAAAATAAAAATATTGCTTGAGGACGATCTGCAAAAGCGAATGTTGACCTTGTCGGAGTTCGCACAACTTTCACATATTTCAAATAGGTTAACAGACCAAGATTGGAATTTGCTTGGTAAGGCTCTTTACGACTCCCATAGCGGGTATCAGGCCATCGGGTGGATTGATAGTTCATTTCATGTACGAAAAATTATACCGTTAATGGGCAATGAAACAGCTTTGAATATTGATTTAAATTCAATCCCTGATTCCTTTAATGCTGCAATGGAAGCTAAAAACAACGGCACCGCGATGGTCACAGTTCCGATTACTTCTGAAGATGGAAAAACCGGTTTCGGAATATTTGTACCTGTATTTAACAATGACAATAACCACAAAGAGTTAGAAGGTTTTATTGGCAGCGTGATTCTTTTTAACCACTATTTTGAAGAAGTACTGCCGTCTTATTTGCTATTTGATCATCAAATTTTGATATCTGTGAATGGCGAGAATATTTTTCCTGAAAAATTCGATGCCAATTTAATTGATACCACGTGGAGTAAAACCGCAAACTTCACACTACAAAACCAAGATTGGCAGGTTACCATTGCGCCAACTAATCAGTTTTTAGCCCTAAAGCATTATCGCATGATCAAAGTGTTATCGATGCCGGGGTTGTTACTAAGTTTATGTGTAGCTATAGCGTTTTATGCGGTTTTACTTTCTAGAAAAAGAGAAAAGTCGTTAGAGGATGATCGTAAGAAGAATGAGCACTTTTTAAAAATGCTGCCAGGCATGGCTTACCGTGCCCTAAATACAGATGGATGGCCTATTGTGCTAGTCAATGAGGAGTGTGAGGAGTTAACCGGATATCGCAAACAAGAGTTTGAGTCCGGAGATATTATTTGGGGGAAAATCATTCACCCTGAAGATTATCAACGAATTGAACAACTCGTAGACGAAGCGGTTAATCAAAAACAACGTTTTGAATTCGAATACAGAATAATTACTAAAAGCAATGATATTAAATACGTGTGGGAAAGAGGAGAGGCTTTACTCAATGATCTCTCTAATTCCGATGAAGCAATAGTATTTGAAGGGTTTATTACCGATATTACTTCTATTAAACAAGCCCAAGCAGATCTGCTACATAGTCACGCGTTTGCTCAGGCTATTGTTAATTCTGTTGTTGAAGCTGTAATAACAATAGATCAACAAGGAAGTATAAAAAGTTTCAATAGAGCCGCATTAAAAATGTTTGGCTACGCTTTACAAGAGGTTTTAGGTAAAAACGTTAAGATACTCATGCCGCCGCGACAAAGTGAACAACATGATCAATATCTTGCTAAATACATTGAAACAAATGAAACCCATATTATTGGAACGGGTCGAGTTTTAACAGCAAAGCGTAAAGATGGATCACTGTTTCCAATACATTTATCGGTCAGTGAAATAGTAAATCCTGAGGGCAGAGTATTTGTGGGGTTAATTAGAGACATTACTCAACAATTGGCATCGGAAGATAAAACTCGTCGTCTTACGGAGCAATTAGCCCACTTCGACAGGTTAAATGCCTTAGGTGAAATGGCGGTTGCAGTGGCACATGAAATTAATCAGCCGTTAACGGCTATAGCGTTGTTTTCAGCTACGGCTAAAAATATGTGTGAAAAACGTACTTTTGATAGGCTACCTGAATTACTCGATAAATTAACTCAGCAATCCCTGCGCGCTGGTAGCGTGCTGGAACGCGTTCAAAGAATGACTAAAAAGGGAGACAGCCAAAAGGAAGCGGTAGAGAGTAATATATTAATAGAGGAGGTGATTAAGTTAATAGAACCGATTTCACGCTTGAACGAAATTATCATTCAAGTGGAGATGGATGATGATAATGTCGAAGTCTTTGTTGATCGAGTACAAATTCAACAAGTTATCCTTAATTTATTGCGAAATGCCATGGAATCAATGCAAACGATAGAGTTTAAAAATGGCAACATTTTAACGATTAGAGCCATGCAAACTTCAAGTAGGGTGTTAAAGATAGCCATAGAAGATACCGGTTGTGGTTTATCTCAAGAGTTAAAAGACAAACTCTACACGCCTTTTAGTAGCACTAAAAAGAATGGAATGGGGATTGGTTTGTCAATTTCAAAATCAATTATTGAGGAACACGGTGGACAATTAAACTTCAAAGATAATAAACAATACGGGACCACTTTTTATTTTACGCTACCTATTTCGGGAGAGAAATTCCATGACTGATGAACAAACAGTATTTATTATCGATGATGACGAAGGGATTCGAGACGGTATGGAGATGTTATTAGCATCCATTGGTCTTAGAGCAAAAACCTTTGTCAATGGTTATGAATTTTTAGAGCATTTTAATAAAGAAATGAAGGGATGTATCGTTCTTGATATTAGAATGCCCAAAATGAGTGGTTTAGAATTACAGTTAAAGTTAAAAGAATTAAATAGCATGCTGCCTATTATTTTTATTACAGGTCACGGCGACATTCCAATGGCAGTAGAAGCAATGCGCAATGGTGCTATAGACTTTATCCGCAAACCCTTTAATGAACAAAACTTGATTGATCGTATAAATGAAGCTTTAGCATTAAATACGAAACAAAATGCGCGTATTTTTAACAAGCAAAATGAAGTGAAGAAAATAAGTCTTCTTTCAAACCGCGAAAGAGAAGTATTTAACTTAGTGACAGAAGGTGCAATGAATAAAATGATAGCTTCTGAGCTAAATATCAGTGAGCGCACAGTTGAGGTTCATAGGTCCCATGTGATGGAAAAGCTCGGAGCTAAAACCCTTGCACAATTAGTGCGTATTAAAATTCTGTCTGAACAATAGATAAAAAAAGGAGTTCATCAATGGTTGGATACGATGAACTCCAAAGAGGAACTGAAACTAATGTTTCAGGTAATTGCTGTGTAACTGGGTCTACACACATACATATTATCCAATAGATATTTTTAGGGTATTAGGGATTACCACAATATCCCCCAAGCTAGATTGTGATAAACCCAAATCATCTGCTACCAATTTGTCTCAACATTCAAATAACTTTCTAATTTTTACAAAATTTAGAGTTTTAATACCTTCTTAGAATAAAAACCAAGTTTTTAATCACTCTTTTTAAATGCAAAAAGAGCGGTAAAAATAACACTCGAAATGTATTGAAGCTTAACTATAAGTGTTTTCCACAATTAATTACGAGAAACCTCCAATAACCTAAATTTGATACCAATCGTAAACTAATTTGTATCGGCATGATGCGAGATTAATTGCCAATAAACGCCACTTTTAAAAGACCACAAACAGGTTATTAAATAGAACAATATAAGCGAAATAAACACATCTAAAAAATAGCGTTATAAAGCTAGCCACTTTTTATTGTGTAGCTTATTTTTTTAAGACCGTTGGGTTAATTAAATTATTAATTAATAGAGGAAAGCAGATGGTAATTTCAAATAGTCGGTATGTAAGTCATTTAACCCGCGATACCTTAGCTTTGGTTCTAGCTGGGGGAAAAGGGACTCGTTTGTGTGAATTGACTCAACACCAAGCAAAACCCGCAGTGCAATTTGGCGGTAAATTTAGAATTATAGACTTCCCTTTGTCGAATTGTATTAACTCGGGAATTAGAAAAATAGGCGTATTGACTCAATACAAGGCTTATAGTCTTCTGCGCCATCTTGCTAGTGGGTGGGGACATTTGAATCGAGAATTGGGAGAGTATGTAGAGCTACTTCCAGCCTCACAACAGTACTCCAATAGTTGGTATGCCGGCACGGCTGATGCGTTGTATCAAAATATCGGCTTTATTCGCGAAAACGCACCCAAATATATAGTGGTGTTATCGGGTGATCACATATACAAAATGGATTACGGTGATATGTTAGCGCAACATGCCAAAAGTGGAGCTGATATGACTATTTCATGTATTGAAATGCCCATAGAAGAAGCTGCTGGTAAATTTGGCGTTATGTCGGTTGGTGACAACAAAAGAATAAATGAATTTCAAGAAAAACCCCTGAATCCTTGGGTGATGAAAAATAAGCCAGGTTCAACATTAGCATCTATGGGAAATTATGTTTTTAGTACTGATTTTTTAATTGAAAAACTAATAGAGGATGCAAAAAATCCCCAATCTCAACACGATTTTGGTCATGATATTATTCCAAATGCGATTAAAAACGATCATGTCGAAGCGTTCTTATTTCGCTCTGAAAAGCCAAATGTAGCGCCTTATTGGAGAGATGTTGGGACACTAGATTCGTTTTGGAACGCCAACATGGATTTGGTCACTGCAACACCCGATATAGATTTATATGATAAAGACTGGCCGATTTGGACCTATCAAAAGCAGTCACCTCCCGCAAAGTTTATTTTTGACGAAAAAAACCAAAGTGGCTATGCAGTAGATTCAAACGTTTCTGGTGGATGCATAATATCTGGTGCAGTCGTAAAGCAGTCTTTATTGTTTTCTAATGTTCTTGTTGAAAGTAATAGCCTTGTTGAAAAATCGGTTATTCTTCCAAATGTTAATATTGGTAAAAACGTAAAAATACATTCTGCTGTTATTGATGAAAACTGCAAAATACCGGACAATTTTGAGATTGGTTTAGACCACCGTTTAGACAAAGCGCGAGGATTTAGAATTAGTCAGGGAGGAGTCGTTTTGGTCACTAGTGATATGTTAAACGAACTGCAAAAAGCAGAAATATATGCACAAAGTGTTGATCATAAAAAGATGAGTGCATAACAAGTTTAGTGCTTATGCAGCGCCTTGAGTATGAGTAAATGAATAAGAATATAGGTAAATCATCAGATATGAGATTTACCTAATTGCCCTTAATCTCTAGCCCTGTTCTAACGGGGTGTAATGCTATAAATAACCTGATTATCATCTTCAGGGTCAATTTCCATTTGCATCCCCACACTTTGAGCAAACCTATGCATTTTAGTATTACTTCGAAAATCAATAGAGTAAAGTTTGTTAATGCAATTTGCTCTAGCATGCACGTACAAATGGTTAAATAGCTCTTTGCCAATGCCCAATTTTTGATAATCATCTGCTACTGTAATAGCCATTTCTCGGGCATCGCTTTGTTCTGTTTTGACATACCGACAGACCCCAATTTGTTTCTCTTTGCCATCTTCTTCGATGGTTGCGATGTATGCCATATTGTTAACAAAATCAATGTCACACATTTTGTCTAACATCGCAGGGGATAATTCTCTTATACCTTCCATAAAACGGTTATGTTTACTTACGGGGGAGAGATTTTTAACAAACTCAGCCTCAATATTCTTATCTTCAGTTGATATTGGTCGAATGGTGACATTTAATTTGCCAATTTTTAAACAGGAATGATCCGTAGTTAGTTTAACTGTCATGGTGTGCTTTCTCTGTTTGATAAAACGGATGCCAAAAAAATAAGTATAGTAAAGATGCACGTTCAAGCAATAAGGGAAAGCATTGGCTATATTGTGGGTAATACTTAATCCAAGATTAAAAGTAAGCCGATTTTAAATTTCGTTAATTACCCAATAGCCAGTTTGGACAGTTAATTTAGATACTTTAGACATAGAATGATTGGAGTAGTCTCACTACGTAGTTTCCACATTTTAATAAGAGGAATTGCCAATTTATTGACTATGTACCAAGTATTAAAATTCAGATTATTATAGTAGAAGAACCAAAAATGACTGTTAAAACGCTTTCGGCTTCAATATTACGAAATTATCTCAAATTTCCTTCATCTACTTATATTGAATTTTGCTCAAAATATTTCGACCAGCACAATATTATTTTGGTTATTGACACATGTAGGCTTCCAAATTTATCCCAACTATAGTCGAACTTTACAAAAATTACCTGGTTTCAGTTTTAAGACTAAATTGCTGCGGATGTTAAATTAAATTTAGTTTAACGGCATAACAACTAACTCTGAAACAACACTTTAAATATTTAAACAAACATTAAAAATTAACGTTAAGGATACACAATGAAGCAAGGTAACAAATTACCTTTTATTGCGATATTAGTTGTCATTATTGCGATAGGATTTTGGCTGCTTTGGAGTTTTATCCAACAACCATCTTTACCCTCCGATTTTGCATCGGGTAATGGACGAATTGAGGCTGTTCAAGTTGATATTTCCACAAAAATCGCTGGTCGTGTGCAAGAGGTTATTGCTTCAGAGGGAGACTTAGTGCGGCCCCAACAAGCCTTAGCTCGAATTAATACAGATCAACTTGAAGCTCAATTATTGAGGGCAAAAGCTGACGTAGCTGCTGGCGAAAGTTTAATTGCATCGGCAAATGCTTCCATTGCACAGGCAAAAGCTCAACAACTATTAGCTAAACAAGAGTTAAACAGAGCTAGTGATTTGATTAAAAAATCTGCTGTTAGTAAAGAAACTTATGATACGCGAGTAAGTGCATTAGCGGTTGCTGATGCATCAGTTGAAGCCGCAGACGCTATGCTAATTTCTCGTCAGCGAAATGTCGATGCATTACAAGCCGTTGTTAATGAAATTGAAACCCAAATAGACGATGCCACTTTAGTATCACCGACTATCGGTCGGGTTCTATATCGCCTTGCAGAACCTGGTGAAGTGTTAGGAAGTGGTGGCAAAGTATTAACCATTATTAATTTAGCTGATGTGTATATGGAAGTGTTTTTACCCTCTAACCAAGCACATAGAGTAGCCATTGGCGCAGAAGCTCGGGTTAAACTCGATATTATCGATTACGCTATCCCAGCTTCAGTAAGTTTTGTTTCTCCAGAGTCGCAATTTACTCCAAAACAGGTAGAAACCCAGAACGAAAGAAACAAATTGATGTTTAGAGTGAAAGTAAAAATTCCTCAAGAGTTGGTGTTAAAACATATTGAACAAGTTAAAACAGGCGTGCGTAGCGTGGCATATATACGTCTAGCACCTGAAGGCGATGATTCACCGTCTGAATGGCCTGAAGAGTTGCAAAACTTTCCACCGACTGAAAATAATACAGAAAAAAGCAGTAACTGATGGATAATGCTAAGGCAGACACTAAGTCTTCCGTTGCTACGATTCGGGACCTTAGGCATGTATATAAAAAGACCGTCGCCCTTGATGGTATAGAGCTAGATATACCCTCGGGTTTAGTCATTGGATTACTTGGACCAGATGGCGTAGGGAAGTCTACCTTATTAAGTTTAATTGCTGGGGCACGGAAGTTACAGCAGGGCAAACTTGAGGTACTAGGCGGAGATATGGGCTCTCAAGAGCATCGCAATCGCGTTGGACCTCGCATAGCCTTTATGCCACAAGGACTAGGTAAAAACCTATATTCTGAGCTTAGTATTGAAGAAAATTTGGATTTTTTCGGGAAGTTATTTGATTTAAGTGCCACTGAGCGTAATAGTCGAATTAAAAAACTAACCCTTGCCACTGGATTAAATGCATTTCTAAAAAGGCCTGCAGGTAAACTATCAGGAGGCATGAAACAAAAGTTAGGTTTGTGCTGTGCGCTAATACATAATCCAGACCTACTCATACTAGACGAACCCACCACAGGCGTTGACCCTTTATCTAGGCGTCAATTTTGGCAACTCATCGCCAGTATCCGCGAAGATAGACCGTCGATGACAGTTATTGTTTCTACCGCCTATATGGATGAAGCTGAGGGCTTTGATTGGTTAGTTGCCATGAACAACGGGGTTATTCTAGAAACTGGTAGCCCACAAGAATTAAAATCTAAAACAAATACTGATGATCTTGAAGCGGCATTTGTAAAACTGTTACCCACAGATGTTCAGCAAAAAGACATAGAATTAGTCATTCCTCCATTTGAGCAATCTAAAGCAACTCCTGCCATCGTTGCCGAAGGGTTAACTCGTAAATTCGGCGATTTTACGGCGGTAAATAATGTAAGTTTCGATATTCAAGCGGGGGAAATCTTTGGCTTTTTAGGCTCCAACGGTTGCGGTAAAACGACAACCATGAAAATGTTAACGGGACTCTTACCTACAACGGAAGGAAAAGCCTTACTCTTTGGTCAAGAGGTTGATGCATCTGACCTAGAAACCCGCAAGCGAGTAGGGTTTATGTCTCAAGGGTTTTCCTTATATGGCGAATTGAGTGTGCTAGAAAATCTAACCTTGCACGCTAAATTATTCCATTTAACTGTTGCCAAAATGAAAAATAGGATTGAGGCATTACTCGAACGTTTTTCACTCATAGAGTTTAAACATTCCTACGCATCGTCATTGCCCCTTGGTATTAGGCAACGGCTTTCTTTAGCTGTAGCCGTCATCCATGAACCTGAAATTTTAATATTAGACGAGCCAACCTCTGGGGTCGACCCCGTTGCTCGTGACGGCTTTTGGGAATTGCTAATCGAATTGTCTCGACGAGATAAAGTGACGATTTTTATTTCGACTCACTTTATGAATGAAGCAATGCGATGTGACCGAATTTCGTTGATGCACGCCGGACAAGTTTTAGTCTGTGACACTCCTAAAAATTTAGTGGCAGAAAAAAAGGCAGACTCATTAGAAGATGCTTTTATTGAATATATACAAGCTGCAATTGGTGAAAACCAGACCGATAATCAGCAACAGGACGTTGAATTAAGTATCGCGCCATCTTCTGCGGAAACGAGCAAACAAGATGAACATGTAATACCTAAGAAGTTTAGCCTTTTTAGATTGTTTGCCTATAGCTTTCTAGAAACCAAGCAAGTGATCCGTGACCCCATTCGATTGGCGTTCGCATTTTTAGGAAGTGCAATATTATTGGTGGTCATTGCTTATGGTATTTCACTTGACGTGGAAGATCTCACATTTGCCGTCCTTGACCATGATCAAACGCCACAAAGTCGTCAATATATTAGCAACTTTCAAGGTTCTCGATATTTTATTGAAAAAGAACCGTTACTTACACAAACAGAACTAGAGTCTCGATTAAAATCTAATGATATAACCCTAGCAATAGTGATCCCTCCAGGTTTTGGTCGAGATCTTAAAAAAGGCGAAACGCCTAGCGTATCTGCTTGGATTGATGGGGCAAACACGACTCGTGCAGGCACCATTGAGGGCTACGTTTCTGGCGGACATATTAAATATCTGACGGTACTGGCAACGGAAGCTGGAATTGATGCAGACGCTTATTATAATGTTACCTTGGAATCACGATATCGGTACAACCCTACGTTTGAAACGATTTATTCCATAGGGCCGAAAACACCCGCCATGTTATTATTATTGTTCCCGGCAATTCTGATGGCTGTAAGTATTTCAAGGGAAAAAGAAATAGGGACGATCACAAACTTCTATGTTACACCCACCAGCACGTTAGAGTTCTTGGTTGGTAAACAACTTCCCTATGTTTGTATTGGCTTAATTAATTTTTTGATTTTAACCATGATGGTGGTGTTTCTTTTACAAGTACCATTAAAAGGCAGCTTTTTAGGCCTTAGTTTGGGGGCGTTGTTTTATGTCTGTGCATCTACCGGGTTCGGCTTATTAATCTCTTCTATAACTAAAACTCAGGTTGCAGCAATTTTTGCCACTACTGTGTTATCGGTTATGCCAACTATTCAATATTCAGGAATTATACAACCGACTTCAACATTAGAAGGGCTTGGACAGTTTATTGGTTCGATTTGGCCTGCAACCTATTATATGCATATGAGTGTTGCGGCTTTTACTAAAGGTTTAGGGTTTAATGATCTGGGTAAAGATCTGCTAATTCTTGCGGTATTTGGGCCTATTTTTGTATTAATGGCTTCGGCGTTATTAAAAAAGCAAGAGGCCTAAAAAATGAAAGTATGGTCAAATATATTGTATCTTGGTAGCAAAGAGTTACGCACTGTAATCAGAGACTTGGTGGTTGTAGGATTGGTTTTTTACTCCTTTAGTCTTGATATTTATCTACAATCTACAGCAATTAGTGAATCGGTTAATAATGCATCGGTAGCAATTGTCGATGAAGACAATTCAGCGTTATCAAGAAGAATTGCTAATGCATTGTATCCCCCGTATTTCAAAGAGCCGGAATTAATTGATCCAGATGAGATCGATGAGGCCATGGATCATGACCGATTTATTTTTGTTGTAAGTATCCCACCTAATTTTGAAAAAGATGTGCGTGATCAACGTCAACCAACAGTACAAATAGATGTAGATGCAACAGCCGTCTCCCAAGCAAGTTTAGGGAATAGTTACATTCAAAATATTGTAAACAACGAAGTTAATCATTTTGTGAACCGATCGGATGAAGACACGTCCTATGCTGTTACCTTAGTGTCTCGTCGAGCCTTTAATCCTAATGGCACGGGCATGTGGTTTGGCGCAATTAATGGTTTATTAAACCAGATTACGATCCTCACCATTATATTAACAGGTGCGGCCCTTTTAAGAGAGAGGGAACACGGGACTATCGAGCATTTACTGGTTATGCCCATCAACTCTTTTCAAATAGCGATGTCTAAAGTTTGGGCCAATGGTTTAATCATTCTAATCGCATTTTCTCTTTCCATGTGGTTGATTGTCACTAATTTATTAGATGTTCCCATTGTTGGTTCGCGCTGGTTATTGTTAACTGGTACTACTATTTATTTGTTTGCGGCAGCGGCGATCGGTATTTTTCTTGGCACTATTGCACGAACTATGGCGCAGTTTGCGTTACTCTTAATGATTGTAATCATTCCAATGATGTTATTATCGGGGGGTCTAACTCCGATTGAGAGTCAACCGGATATTATTCAACCTTTCACCATGCTTTTGCCATCTCGTCACTATATGGCGTTTTCTCAAGCTGTGGTTTTCCGAGGGGCTGACTTATTCATTGTGTGGCCACAACTACTATTTATTGTTGGTTTAGGCTCCGTATTTTTCATTTCAAGTCTAGCATTATTTCGTAGAAGTATTGCCACTGAACATTAGTCGTCAATGTATTTATAAGCATAAAAGCAGTTTTTAAAAAGGAGCACTGATATTAAAAACTATGTAAGTGATAGCGAATTTTAGTAAATTTAGTCTAGGAAGTATTATTTACAAACCGTCTTTATCTGAAGTTTGGCCTATTTAGGAATCTTATGACCATAGATATAATTTACCAAAATATTTTTGTTGCAGCTATTCTCTCATTGCTTTGTGTTATTGCGACTGTATTAACTCGTCGTATTGGCGCTCCAATTCTCCTCGTCTTTTTATTATTAGGTATGCTGGCTGGTGAGCAAGGTATAGGTGGCGTAAAGTTCGATGATTTTAGCCTAGCATTCTTGTTTGGCAATGTGGCTTTGGCGATTATTATTTTTGATGGAGGCTTAGGTACTCGCAGAGACACTTTTCGAGTCAGTTTAAAACCCGCATTGTCTTTAGCTACTGTGGGAGTATTGATTACAGCGGGTATTACCGGTTATGCAGCGCATGTTATTTTAGGTTTACCTTGGCAAGAAGGACTGTTGATTGGTGCAATAGTCGGTTCAACCGATGCGGCGGCGGTGTTTGGCTTACTGCGAAATGCAGGCTTAGAACTAAAAGAACGGACCGGGGCTACACTGGAAATTGAGTCAGGATCAAACGATCCCATGGCCATATTTTTAACCATTACGTTAGTGCAAATTCTTCAACTCAGTGGTGAAGGCAATCAAGGTTGGACAATTTTTAGCGAGCTTTTTAGACAAATGGGTTTGGGGTTAGCCATTGGTTTTGCTGGCGGTTATGTTCTTTCTCAATTATTAAGACGGGTACCGTTACCGGTTTCTCTTTATCCACTATTAGCCTTAGCTGGCGGGATAAGTCTATTTGGTCTTACAACTCTTTGGGATGGCAGTGGTTTTCTCGCCATTTTTATCACCGGTGTGATGATTGGCAATACGTCAATCCCTTACAGTAATGATATTCACCGTTTCCATGATGGAATAGCCTGGTTAAGCCAAATAGGCATGTTTTTAATGCTAGGGTTATTGGTTACCCCAAGTAACTTAGTACCTATTATCATTCCTGCCATTGCTATCGCCGTTGTGCTTATCTTTGTAGCCAGACCTCTTGCCGTCTTAATATCGTTACTTCCATTTCATTTTCCATGGCGAGAACAAACTTTCATAAGTTGGTGTGGTTTACGTGGTGCAGTTCCTATCATCTTGGCTTTGTTCCCTTCATTAGCTGGGCTGGAACATACACAAACCTATTTTGAATTAGTCTTTTTCGTTGTTTTGATTTCTTTAGTACTGCAAGGCTGGACCATGGCACCGCTGGCAAGATGGTTGCAAATTGAATTACCACCAAGTGCTAAAGAACCAGAGTATCTACAATTAAAAATTAAACATGAACAAGACAAAGAACTACTGATTTACCCAGTGCTATCAGGTAGTCGCGCTGCAGAGTCAACTATTCGTCAGTTGCCATCTACAGAGGGAAGCCAAGTAGTTGGCGTAATACGCAGAGGCATACTTGCCGATGTGGATGAGAAGGAAAAGTTATTAGGCGATGATCAAGTGATGATCCTAGCTACTAGCAGTGCAAGATCGGCTTTCGGGCGGTTCTTCGCATCAGCTGCACATTCCCCATTTTTAGAATCTGATCGGTTTTTTGGTGAGTTTGTATTAAACCCTGAAGCACGATTGACCGATATCGCCCAACTTTATGGATTCGAAGTTTCCTCATCTAGTGAAGGTATTACTATTGAGCGTTACTTAATTAATCATTTTCACGGTAAACCCGTAGTGGGTGACCATGTAAAACTTGGTGAAGTGAAGTTAATCGTTCGAGAAGTTGATGGAGATCACATCGTCTCTGTGGGTTTAAAGTTATCATCAGGTAATGAAAAAAGTTAATGAAGATAAACCTAAGACCGCAACGGATGGTTAAAATATTGGGTTTATTGACTAAGCTAAGTGTATTCGCGTTATGGTTGGTTTAAGCCGTCAATTGCAAGAATACACTGCCTGATAAAAATGAAGCATCTGGTTTTAGGTTTTCGACTAGCAGAATAGGGGATATTTACGTTTATTAATGTATCGATATTGAACATTGATGTTGTCGTTAATAAATGAATTAGCAGGATAAATATCGGTTGCTCACTCAATAGAGCTAAACGAAATAGGGAAGCAGTAGTGAACATATTTGATATTATTTATGGGTCATCGTTTGCAGAAATTGCTGCTATTTTAGTATTGGCTGCGTTGTTAGGTTTTATCGGTTTACTCTTGCGACAACCCCTTATCGTTAGTTTCATTGCCGTGGGTTTGGTCGCTGGCCCTTCAGTTTTAGATATCGTTCATTCTCAAGAACAAATCACCCTCTTATCCGAATTGGGTATCGCCATTTTACTGTTTTTGGTCGGTATCAAACTAGACGTTAAATTAATTAAATCCATTGGCGGAGTGTCGGTATTAACGGGCCTCGGACAAGTGGCATTTACCTCATTCGTTGGTTATTACATTGGTATTGCCATTGGTTTAGAGCATTTGACCAGCGTTTATGTTGCCGTAGCCCTGACATTTTCCTCTACCATCATCATCGTTAAATTGTTATCCGACAAGCGCGAAATAGACTCGCTCCATGGACAAATAGCTTTGGGGTTTTTGATAGTTCAAGATCTAGTTGTGGTGCTTGCTATGATCGTTCTGGCCGCCATAGGGATCGGTTCTGGTCATGGTGGCGAATCATCGGTTTGGCAGGTCTCCATTTCAGGTATCGGATTAGTGGGCTTCGTTATCGTATTTGTCCGCTATATTGCCAATCCACTAACTGAAATGTTAGCTAAAGTACCGGAATTATTGGTGATATATGCCATTGCCCAAGCCGCCTTATTTGCAGCTATAGGTGATATAGTCGGTTTAGGGATGGAAGTTGGGGGGCTGTTAGCTGGCGTTTCATTAGCTTCTACGCCTTATCGTGAGAGTATTGCAGCCAGATTAGCGCCATTGCGTGATTTTTTATTGTTATTCTTTTTCGTAGCCCTAGGAGCCTCTTTAGATTTAACCTTGCTGGGTTCTCACTTCCAAGGAGCAATGATATTTTCAGTATTTGTGCTTATTGGAAACCCGCTAATCGTTATGCTGATTATGGGAATGTTGGGCTATCGCAAAAGAACAGGGTTTCTGGCTGGTTTAACCGTGGCGCAAATAAGCGAATTCTCACTGATTTTTATAGCGATGGGGATCAGTTTAGGTCATGTAACTAACGACATTTTAGGCTTGGTTACGTTAGTCGGTATAGTCACTATCGCTGCTTCAACCTATATGATCACATATTCACATCAACTTTATGCTTTGTTTGAACCCCTGATTAGTTGGTTTGAGCGACCTGGAGCTCCCCGCGAAAAAACCTCCAATAATAAAGGTAACGACAATTATCCAGTGATCATATTTGGGTTAGGGCGATTAGGCACTGCTATTGCGTTGCGGCTAAAGCAAAAGGGTATAAATGTTTTGGGGGTGGATTTTAACCCCTCAGCAATAAAACGTTGGAATTATCTAGGGCTTAATACTGAATATGGCGATGCCACAGATGCAGAATTTATCCTTGAATTACCCCTTAAAAATACAAAATGGTTGTTGTTTACCATTCCTCATCATCACATCGGATTATCATCTGAAGATATACGCAAAACAGTAGCGCAATTAATACATGCTGCTGGCTTTACGGGAAAGCTGGGAGCCGTTTCCCATAACAGTGAAGATACCGAAGAACTAGCATTACTTGGCTTTGATCTGGTTTTAGAACCCTTTCAAGATACCGCAGATCGAACCGCCAACTTTTTGCTTGATGGTTTAAACGTTCAATCAATTGAAAATGTAATAGGAGACACTCAATATGAAAAGGTTTAAGAACTTTCTATACGTAATGAGCAATCACATTAATGAACCTTCAGCTGCATTAATGCGAGCAGTTTCTCTAGCAAAAAATAATCAAGCTGACTTGACCCTATTGTATGTTATACCGAAGTTATCGATTCCTAAAAATGCAAAAATCGATAAGAAAAAGATAGAACAAGACATACTCAAGGGTGAACAGCAACATTTATTACAATTAGTTGACTCATTGGATAACGACTTACAAATCAAAACCCAAGTAAGAGTCGGTAAACGTTATTTGGAAAGTATCCGTGCAGTTTTAGCGGAAAATTTTGATTTGGTGATTAAAGAAGCGGACAAGGTTAGCTGGCTAGAACGTCTTATAGGCAGTGACGATATGCAATTACTTCGTAACTGTCCTTGTCCGGTATTTTTGATGAAAAAAGATGAATTATCAGAATATAAACACGTAATGGCCGCCATAGATTTTGACGTAGAGGATGACGAAAGCTGCAATGAAGAACTAAATGATACAATAATCGACCTCGCTAGCTCTTTATCTCTGTCTGAGTTTGCGACGTTACACATCGTTAATGCTTATGAAGTACCCGATGCCGGTTTTATCAGTTTATGGGTTGAACAACCGGAAAAAGTTGAGCGAGAGTTGTACGAATCAGAGTATCAAAATAGAAAAGTTAAGATGGAAAGTGTCTTCAATGAATTAAAGGAAAACTTAGGCGAAGAGTCTTTTAATTTTCTATCAATCCGTTCTCACATCAGTCGCGGAGATCCAGGTCAAGAATTACCTAAGATTGCTAAAAGCATAGGCGCAGATTTAGTTGTGATGGGGACTGTAGCAAGAACTGGAATTGCAGGGCTTGTAATTGGTAATACCGCAGAGACAATTCTTTATCAGCTACAAAGTTCCGTTCTTGCCATTAAACCCAAAGGCTTTGTATCTCCTGTGTCTTGAGGAGTTATACAAAGCCTAAAAGGAACTATTGATGACTTTATCAGCTAATCAATTTTCTTTACTGTAAACATAAAAATAGTAAAGAGAATTTGGTTAGCGCTAATGTCTAACGGTTTTCTTTAATGCCAGTCTAAGCTGTTTTTCTATCTCTATAATGGTGAACAATGCAACGCCTACAGCAAAAATGATGACACCGTCTAGAAACGGAATAGACTCAGTGTCAAAAACGGCTTGCAGTGGTGATAAAAAAGTAATTGAAAATTGAGCCAAAGTAATCGCCAATATCACTAACCATACAAATTTGGTGCCGCGGATCCCTTTCCAGGTTAACGATGTGCCATAAATATTGCGAACAAAGAACAGATGGAATATTTCCATGACCACTAGGGTATTTAGTGCGATGGTGCGAGCTAATTCAATAGAATAGCCTTTGTCGATTGCATATTGATAAATACCGAATACGCCACACAAAAACAACACTGAAACGAATAATACATGCCATATTAAACTGCCATTAAGCAGTGGTTCTTGACGGTTTCTAGGAGGGCGCAACATAGTATCGTCTTCTGTAGACTCAAATGCTAAAACAACGCCTAGGGTGATGGCAGTAACCAAATTGATCCACAATATTTGTATGGGAGTAACAGGCAATGTCATACTCATTAATAGAGCGACGATAATTGTCATGGCTTCGCCAGCATTGGTGGGTAATGTCCAACTAATCACTTTTTTAAGGTTGTCGTATACTGTTCGGCCTTCAGCAACGGCAGCAACAATGGATGAAAAGTTGTCATCCGCTAAAACCAGATCTGCCGCTTCTTTTGCAGCTTCACTGCCTTTTTGTCCCATGGCGATGCCAGCGTCAGCACGTTTTAACGCTGGCGCATCATTGACACCGTCACCGGTCATGGCAACAGTTAAACCATGAGATTGCAGGGCCATGACTAAACGTAGTTTATGTTCAGGACTGGTTCGCGCGAAAATGTCACACTCCAACGCGGCTTGACGTAAGGCGATATCATCTAACTGATCCAAATCTACACCAGTCATTACCTTTTCCACATTTTCCAATCCAATTTGTTTGCCAATGGCTGCTGCAGTTTTAGTATGATCTCCGGTGATCATTTTAACTTTGATACCGGCTTGATGGCATTGTGCTACCGCTTCAATCGCTTCTTGGCGAGGAGGATCAATCATGCCCACTAAACCCAACAAGGTAATTGTACCCTTGATGTCTTGGTGCTCTAGTACTGTATGCTCTGGTGGAAGAGTTCGAATTGCAAATGCTAAAACCCGCTGGCCTAAGCCTGCAATGGCTTCAGATTGTTGGTTCCAGTAGTTTGTATTTAGTGGCTCTGTTGAACCGTCTGCAGCCCGTTGATTTTCACACATGGCTAAAATTTGTTCTGGCGCCCCTTTAATGAAAGCTACCCCATGTTGTTGATGATCATGGTTCAAGGTGGCCATAAATCGATGTTTTGCATCAAAAGGAATGGTATCGGTGCGTGTCCATAATGCCTTTTCTTGAAATATATCTAAGTCCATTTTACCTGCAAAGGCTAATAAGGCGCCTTCCATAGGATCGCCTTCTACAATCCATTTATCTTTATCATGACGAAGGGCTGCATCGTTACACAAGGCAGAGGCACGGGCAATTTCAGCTAATATTGTATGTTTATCTGGGGTGACGGTATCTTCACCTAACTTCAATGTGCCTTTTGGTTCATAGCCGTTTCCGGTTAGGCTGAATAAGTGCTCATTGGTAAGGATAGAAGCTACCATCATTTCATTACGTGTTAAGGTGCCAGTCTTATCGGTGCAAATAACTGAAACTGAACCTAAGGTTTCAATTGCGGGTAGCCGCCGAACAATCGCGTTTCGCCGCGCCATTGCTTGTACGCCAATGGCGAGAGTAATGGTCAATACCGCCGGTAAACCTTCGGGTATAGCCGCAACCGATAATCCAACTACCGCCATAAACATTTCTGTAAATTCGTAATTTGCGACAAAAGTACCAAATACCACTAACAGCGCAGCTACGACTAAAATGAAAACCGTTAGCCACTTTGCAAAAACGCCCATTTGTGAAACAAGGGGAGTGGTTAGGGTTTCGACTTTACTCAATAATCCACTAATTCGACCTATTTCAGTATCCACGCCCGTTGCGACAACCAAACCTTTACATTGTCCACTGGTTACTAGAGTGCCCGAAAACGCCATACATGATCGGTCACCCAAAGGTGAATCATTTGCCACTGTTTGGCTGTTTTTTTCAACGGGAACGGATTCCCCAGTTAAAATGGCTTCTTGCACATAAGCATTATGTGCACTAAATATACGTAGATCTGCTGGGACTTTATCACCGGCTTCTAATAACACCATGTCTCCAGGGACTAAGTTTTCACCATCAATGGTTATCCGCTCACCATCACGAATAACATTTGCTTGTGGCGCTAACATGTGACGAATTGCATTCATTGCCTGCTCAGCTTTACCTTCTTGAATGAAACCGATAATGGCATTGGCAATGACCACTGTTAGTATAACGGCGCTATCTATCCAATGCTCTAGAATGCTAGTTATGAGTGCAGAGGCAATTAATACATAAATTAATATATTGTGGAAGTGCGATAAAAAACGAAGTACAGGATTTCGAGAAGAAGTTTGTTGAAGTCGGTTAGGTCCATGTTTTTCAAAGCGTTTATTAGCCTCCGAGGTGGTTACGCCTAACTCGGATGAGTTTAGTTTCACAATGGTTTCTTGGGTAGAAATGGTGTGCCAAGGCACTTGAGTACTCGAAGTCTCGCTATTTTCCATACTTATTGTCCTTGTAGTAAATCCCTATGATTGAAAAGACGATAAAGAATAAATGTGGGCGCATTAATGATAATCATGTTGTACAAGGTAGGGATTTTGTTTAATCGAAATAAGGAAGTATAGATGTTCGAAAATTTAGTCGATATTGGTAATAGTACGTATTATTTTTTAGTTGTGGAGCAACCTTAACGTTTCGGATTGAGTTGCCTAAATAGCTAGGCACTTTTGTGTTTTAGCTTCCTTACTTGATGATTAATTACTTTTGGGAGTAAAACAAAATTAAGTAAAATAGATGCGACTAGCAAAGTTCCACAAAGAACGATTATTCCTGTTGTAATTATTTGCAATAAAAGTGGAGGATGACTGAAACCGAATCTGAAAAATTGTGCTATGTCATAACGGTTAGCCGTGATTAAATCATCAAGCCAAATCCCCAGATAAATTAAGCCTAAGCCAAGTAGCAGTTGCTTTAAGGCAATGGAGATTACTTTAATATAATTTAAGCTAGCATTTACTCTTTGAGCAATAGTTTCCACACAAAGAGTCGATGTAAAACTCTTAATCACAAAAAGTGATCCTAAGCCAACGGTTAAGATCATGGATAGCAACCATAGATGGCGCGTCATTTCCGGCAGACGTTCAGGATCCCTTGAACTGCTCAAATCCGCAACGTACCAAATAGTTACTAAATAAATGATAAAGGCTAATATACTGAATAAAAATAATGGTAGGACCCATTTATTTTGCTTTTTCAATAACCGCTGATGTTGTTTGTTTTTTTCTTCGAGACGTTTTAATGCATCCATGTCCATATCTCTGTTGTATATAATTTCACTACTTCAACAGCGCTAACTAAGGCTTTTGATTATCAAATGATTTTTAGACAGCCAAAAGCCCATTTAAAACCTATTTCTTTACCCATTCTCCATCGTATTTAACATAGTAGCCTTTAGCTGTTTTCTCGAAGGCCTTTTTAGCTGCTAATTTTTCCACTTGGGATAAGGAAATATTGTTCTTTTTAGCCAATTCCATGTACTTAGCTTTACGTTTGACATTGACCTTGCCAACTAACTCCAAAACGTCTGATCGTTTTACTACCGCACCTAAATAGCCGTTATCTTGTTCGCCAACTAAACCACTTTGTTTGGCATCACCAAGTTCAAGAGCAAATACAGCACTACAAAAGAGCAGGGTACTTAACATTGTTATACGTAAAATTTTCATTCTTACTCCTTAAAATAAGTCACTGTCGTCACTGAATATATCGTCTAATTCTTTATCAACTTTGACCCGTATTTCATGATCCACTTTCACGTTGATATTGATGGTTATGGGTTCTTTGGTTTCTACTTGCACTGTGTGTGTACAAGCAACAATAAACATTGCAGGAACCATTATGAGCAGTTTTTTCACAGATTCTTATCCTTATTTGATAATCTTTGTTGAATTCGTTTTTCTATGGAATTTTGTACTGAGTTAGTTATCCTCATTGACTTAAACAAAGTGAAGATATTTTCTTTATGGCTATAATTAAAGTTTATTTCCTGTTGTTTGTCAGGATTAATCCCGTTTATACCAATTTTTAAATCCAACCAACCATCATCTGATAAAGAAACTTCACTTGAGAGTTTACTAAATTCGACGTTCTCTAAAAAGGCCAATTGATCTTGCTGTTCTTTAATCGCATTAAATGCTTGGTTATTACTGATTAAGAGTGTACCTGGGCCATCATTGAGCAGTGTACCTTGATCAATGTTACTAAAACCTGAATCCCAATAAATGGGTAGATCACCGGATATCTCGCCGCTAACCTCTATACCTTCTTGGTTTTGTAACTCTACCAGTTGCTTTAAATCCAAATCGTTAATATCAAGTTTGAGTAGTTGTTTGCGATTATCTAACCAAAAATCAGCAAGGGTTACCCGTCCGCCGATAATTCGAGCTTCAACAAAGTCAAATTTAGGCACATTATCGAGCATAGATATTTTTGCTTCAATTTGTGTCATCGGCACACCTACATTAATTTCTTCAACAGTAATCTTGCCATGGTCAAGCTGAATTCCAGATGAATCAAGTTTAAAGGGAGCGTCCATTTGAGCATTAATGATTTGATAATCTTGGTATTCGCCACTTAAACCGGTAATGGTTAAGTTACCGTTAAAGTCACTGTTATCATAGTTTTTTGCTAAATTAACAGTCAATTCCCCAGTGACTAAACTCAGCTCAGGAACGATTTGTTGCAGCAAAGGATTAAGGTAAGTAACAGACTGTTCGGGCACCAAAAGCGATAAACTTTGAGCATCATGAAATAGATTGGCTAATAAACCTGAGGGCAGGGTGATTTCGTGGTTTCCAGTGAGCTGGTAAGGCTCTATTTGGCCATTTATATCGTGTTTGATATCAATATTGTTGAGGTTAATTGTATCACTGCTGATGCCCAGAAGTTTTGACTTGCCAGTGCCACTGATTGTTTGTATGTCCTCCAGAAAAACAGTGAAATTGCTGGCCAAAGATTTGGCTGCAAAGTCGTCATATTTGATATCTTGCAGAGCGCTTGTAAAATTAATCTTTAACTGGTCAATAGTGTCACCATCGACTGAAAAGTCACTGGAAACTGAATGAATTGTTAATGGGCTTTTTACTATCTCGCTAGCCGTAATTTTCCCCTCGCCATTCACTTTCCAAGGGGTGTTTGCCACTTTCTCTAAGCTGAATTCAAGCTGGCTAGAGGTACTTTCTATTGTAGTTAAATCCGATGCTAAACTGGTTATTTCCAGGACGTTGCTAGCAATTAGTTGGATCTTATCAGCTTTTTTTAGAATGTTACCTGTGGTCGCGATATTCAGTTCTGCATCAATAAGTTGTTGCTCAACTAAAAGATCAGTGGCAGCGGTTTTAAGGGTGATTTGATAGTCTAACTTGGCATCCATTTGTGTGTTTAATTCTATATCCTTTAACGTCAGCTTTAACGGATTTTGCAACGAACTCGAGATTAGATTGATCTCTGGAATGACCATATTTGTGGCAGTAGCGGTGTTGATGTTAGGGATATCTATTGACCAAGCGTCTAGTTTTACCCATTGAGTAACGGCATCTGCTTGAGGACATTGTTTTATGGAGAACTGGGAATTTAAACGGCTAAGATCGACTTGCACTGCCAATGGCGCAACCTGAAGATTCGCTTTAATATCCCCACTGAGTTGCACTGGGATCTTACAATCCTCAAAGGTCATGACATTGTTAAGGTTAATCCCATGCTGGCTGTTAAGCTCTGAGCCTGTGAAATCAAAATGGCTATGAATTGGAGTATCCAGCAAAGATTGCCAGTTAGTAAAATAGTCTTGGTAAGGTTTAGTGAAGCTTTCAAGTTGCTGACTTTGCGACAAAAATAGACTAGCAGACCAATTTAAATCACCACTAATTACGCCTTTACCTTGATGTTTACCGACAACCAGATCTGCTTCTACATCTCCCCGAATGGCTAATTCAGATCTATTGGGTTGAAAAATACGAATGTGTAAAGGTTGCTGCATAAGATATGAGTCAACACGAATTTGCTCAATAGTTATTAATGGCAACATCTCTGGAAGTGCCCACAACTCTGCTAGGTCATTATTTTGAGCTGGCTTAACAGTTGATGCTTGCAGGTTTTGCTTATGGGAGACAGAAAGGCTGTTAATTTTCACACTGGCTTGGTTCAGATAGCTTGCTTTTGAGAATAAACTTGAGTCAACAAAATACTTTGCCTGTTGAAGGTTAATTTCCACATCAGCAGACTCGAGGCACATTGAGTGGATATTAATAAAAGGGCTTGTACCCAAATCGAAGTCTAAACAAGTGATTGATGTATCTTCAGCTAACCAGAAATCACTTAACCAAATAGCTAGGCTATTTCTAAATAAGAACGCACACAAAAAAATGACAAAAATCAGCAAAATTAGGCGAGGAAATAGGCCCTTGAGTAAATAATGGAATGTCTTTTTTGCTGTCACTAACAATCGTTCCCTGAATTAATGATCAATGTACGCAGCAGATAAAAAGTTTATTACGAAAAAGCGAGACTAGATCTACCGTTACAATAGGTTGTTTATCAAATACTTCCTGCAAATACTATCATAGGGTGTAATAAGATAGGGCATATTCTTTGATGAAGTTTTTAGGTAGTGAGCAATAGCACTGGTCGTAGTAATAGAGACGTCGAAAACAACGAGTTTTGACGTCTCTTTTTGTTATTTACTATTTAATTGTAAGACACTGTTTTAACCAATACAGCTGACAGCAAAAAGCTGATAGTTTGCATAGGAGCTATAAAGGTTGCGTAATGAACATACTCTCTGAATTAACTTTCAGTCACCGTATTAATTCAGATAGCCGTTTTAAAAACCCTTTTCCCTTTTAACTTAAATTAACACCTTTACATAATCTCAGAGAGCCTAATATTGCATCGCAACTTTAGAATTAGACTTGAATAAACTGCCTTAATGGATAAAGTGTTAATGATGTTTTTACAAAACCAGAACAGTTATTTCAATCAATACTATTTAAAATCTGTATTCAAAGAATGCATCAACAAAGCGCAATAAAAATCTGCCACAAGGAATAGTTATGTCCCAGTCTCATTATGATCTTATTATTTATGGCGCTACTAGTTTTGTGGGGAAATTACTTGTTGCACATTTACTCCATCGACATGGCGTTGAAGGTGATAAAAGTGGAGCAGGGCGCATTCGCTGGGCTATAGCAGGGCGTAATCAATCGAAGCTAAATCAGCTTAAACTCGCTCTTAGGGTAATGACGTTACCGACAATAATAGCGGATGCCAGTGATCGTGACGCGTTGGATGATATGGTTTCGCAAACAAAAGTGGTTGTTTCTACTGTAGGGCCTTATGCGATATTCGGTTCAGAGTTGGTTGCGGCCTGTGCTGCAAGTGGTACCCATTATTGTGATTTGACCGGCGAAGCGCAGTGGATAAGACGAATAGTAGATACCCACGAGTTGAAAGCTACAGAAACTGGGGCCAAAATTGTTCACAGTTGTGGTTTTGATTCGATCCCATCAGATTTAGGTGTCTGGTTTATTCAGCAGCAGGCAATGGAATCATTTGGTGAACCTTGTTCGCGAGTACGATTATTAGTTAAATGCATGCGCGGTAGTGCCAGTGGCGGAACAATTGCTAGTGCGCTAAATGCGATAGCTGAACAAAGCAAAGATCCATCTGTTGCATTGGAAATGGCGAATCCGTATTCCATAGCGCCACTGGATTATCGTCATGGAATCAAACAACCACAAGTTATTACCCCTGAATTTCATAAAGCTAGCGGTAATTGGTTAATACCTTTTGTAATGTCTGTGATTAACACGCGCATTGTACATCGCAGTCATGCATTGTTAGGGCAACCTTGGGGCAAAGATTTTCAGTATGATGAAGCGGTTATGGTAGGCAGTGGTACGCTAGGTTGGTTAAAATCTGCAGTCGCGTGTGGTGCCATGGCATCAGGCATGAAAGCCATGGAGTTCAGTATGTTACGTGAATTTGCAGCCAAACAACTACCTCAACCAGGTGAAGGCCCAAGCCCTAGAGAGCAAGAACAGGGTTGTTTTAACATCCTACTTTTTGGGGAAACAGCAAGCGGCAAGACAATCGAAACCCAGGTAACCGGTGATCGCGATCCGGGTTATGGCTCGACCAGTAAAATGTTAGGCGAAGTGGCCGCTGCTTTAGCTCAGGACATGGGTTCAAGCAAACTTAAAGGCGGGTTTTGGACACCATCCACATTATTTGGTGATGAACTAATAGACTGTTTAGTTAAACATGCCAGTTTGACATTTGTCCGACTACACTAATATTTCATAGCGTATTTGGAATTCGTAATTTTGAATAGAATTACCACATTCAACAATCTCAAAGTACGTCTAAAGCAAAGTATCGAATTAAAGTAATTCATCGGGTTTTAAGCAAAATAACAGAGTGAAAATCAATAAGCATTTAACGATACAGATCTAATTATCGGCTCATCCAAAACGCTAAATTTTAACGGATCTAAACTTTCCAAAAATAAGAGTTAAGCGAATACTAGTCTCCGCTATTTACTGGATTCTGACTTTATCAAAAACTTCAAAACCTTTTCTATCTGAGACCGCCGAACAAACTAAGGAATTGGCTATTCGTTTTTAGATTAAACGGATCTGACCACACATTCTTTTTCTTCCTATCCATAAATCTTTCCGCTGTTTTACCTGCAAATAATTTTTTAAAAATAGAAATTAAAAAATAGTGGGAGAGAGTATAAAACCGTATTTCGTCACTTAGATTCAAATCTGACAGTATTGTATGGCGACAGTGAGTACTTATTATCAAAATAATATTTTATTTAACATAATATACATTATGCGAATATTGTTATTAATGTGGATGAGAGGGCTTCTCGCGTTATTTAGGTAAAAATGCCCATCTTGGTCACGCGTCCCTGTGTGTCTGCTTTTGCAATAAACCCACAAACTTGCACAGATTTCACGTACAGCACGGTTTGATTTATTGGTTAAATTAGAACAATTGAAAATGAGAATTGATTTGGGAAAATGGCGTTAAAAATATTTGTTAGTTGGATTTAAAAACCTTGGTCCTTATCCAATCTTATTTATTGAAATGAAGTTCGATCACTCAGGTTTATACAACTACGATTTCACGTTGCCGCTTTGTCTAGAAATGGATGAAAGTAACACAATTTTTGTGGGGTAAAATTTAAGGTTAGATTTTGGGAATTAATAAGTAAAAGAAAATGTGGCCAGCATGAGCCGACCACATATTTTACTTATAAGTCACGGAAGTTGCTTTGTGACCCGTTTTATAAATAGACCTATTAGCTATTTAAAAATTTATCGACTTGCTCTTCGGCTTCTTCTTTGGATTTACCGTAAGACTGTTGAACTTTGCCAACTAATTCTTTACGAATACCTTCCATTTTATCCAGATCATCATCGGTAATTTTTCCCCAATTTTTCTGTACTTTGCCTTTTAATTCTTTCCAATTGCCTTTTACTTGGTCATCGTTCATAAAGTTCTCCGTTTAAAGTTGAAGTTAGTTAAAACGCTAATTGATTGCACAGTAAAAGGAGCAAAGACTGGACCAGTTAACCCTAGTAAATGGTAATAGCTAGGTAAATTGCGCAAATCGACTGATTTAAAAGGGATATTTTTTATCCCGTTAAGTTTTATAGGTTTAAAAATTCGATTTCTCGACTAATCTAATAGCTGCATGTTTGAAAATATTACAGCTTTGCTATGACAAAATTGCATGTTTACACCTTTAAAACCCGAATAATTAGTTGCTTTACGAATTATGGTTCGGCATCACATTACAGACATATTGAATGACAGATAAATGGATACTAATTGCTGAAGTATTAGGCGGTATCGGGCTATTTTTGCTTGGTATGATTGTAATGACTGACGGATTAAAATCTCTTGCGGGTAAACTCATTCGCTTCCGCTTAATGGAATACACCAAAAGCCCCTACTCTGGCGCTCTTTGTGGCGCGATCAGTACCGCAATATTGCAATCATCTAGTGCGGTTACGGTTGCTACCGTTGGCTTTGTTAGAGCAGGATTAATGACCTTTAGTCATTCATTGGGCGTAATATTTGGAGCCAATATCGGAACCACTATTACTGGATGGTTAGTTTTATTATTTGGTTTTAAACTCAAATTAGGTGTTATTGCATTTCCGCTTATTTTTGGTGGTGCACTGCTTCGTCTATTCGCTAAAGCAAATATAGCAGCCTTAGGGTTAACAATTGCAGGGTTTGGGCTAATTTTCGTTGGAATTACTGAGCTTCAAGAAAGCATGTCTACTTTACGGGAATTTTTTGCCTTCGAAGGTTTGTCGGTGTCTACGTTCTCGCAAAAATTGACCGTATTGGGTTTTGCAATCCTTTTTACTTTAGTAACGCAATCATCAAGTGCAGGCGTTGCCGCGGCGTTAACTGCTCTTTATTCTGATTTAATTAACTTTGAAGTGGCGGCCACTTTGGTGATAGGCATGGATATTGGTACAACTGTTACCGCATTAATGGCAACAACCGGAGCCTCTATTGCTGCCAAACGGACTGGCTATTCCCATGTTATTTATAATTTGTTTACTGGCGTAAGTGCCTTAATTTTTGTAACGCCCTTTGTTATGGCTTGGGAATACCTCACTGCTCAGTCCATTGTAGAGAATGCCGAGGTCGCTTTAATTACTTTTCACTCCGCTTTTAACTTTCTTGGCATTATCATAGTTTTACCCTTTAGTAAGGTGTTTGCAAAGGTTATAGAAAAGCTAATTCGGTCTTCCTATGAGACTAATTCAGAGCATCTTGATGACAGTCTGCTTAATCAACCTTCTATAGCATTAGATTTAGCTTTGGACTCGTTAAAAAAGCAAATGATGGCATTATTACAATCAACTGTGGGAGTGTTGCGGACAGATCCCTTAGCGACGACTACTAAACTGGTGGAATTACAAACTGACATTGATATTTCACGGGAATTTATCGACAAAATACCCATAGAAAAGAATGATCATCAAGAGCGACAGCGTCTACTTAACTTGATCCATACTTTGGATCATATGCAAAGATTACATGAACGCTGTGAAGAATTACCGAATCAATCTTTTAAACATTCCTTAAGCTCTAAAAGTGCCCTCCCCGCTGAAATTGCCGATTATTCTGCGCAGTTATGTGAAGCTGTGACGCTATTGAACAATGGCATTCAGCGCAATCAATGGTCTGCGCCTATGAAAGAAGTTTCAATATTGTTTGAACAACTTAGCGCAGCTCATCAAGAGTTTAGGCAAAAAGTACTGACTAAAGTCACCAATGATGAGTTTGATATTATGGATGCAACTAACATGTTGGATACGTATCGCTGGTTAGTGCATGTGGCTAAACACATCGAACGCTGTGCTAGCCACTTATCAGAAGCCAGCGCATTAACTGCTGGCTAAAGACTTTGAGGCTCATAGTTTTTTTCTACGCCTTCCTTCGGCATCAGCGGCTTTAATACAATGCATAACCTTTCTATGGGTGACCTCATAGGGTTCATTATGAATTGTTTCTCCTTCAGCACATGCTCTTTTTGCCACTTTTAACAGTTCGTCTTCAGTGGGATCAATCATGCCAATATCTTCAAGACAAATGGGTAACCCTATTGATTGACAAAAATCGAACACTAAATCAATTGTCTTGCTGGGTCTATCGGTTAGAAACATCATCGCTTGAAGACCAATTGCGACTTTTTCACCATGATAATAATTGTGGGTAGTGGAAATGGTGGTTAATCCATTATGAATTGCATGGGCGGCTGCCAAGCCACCACTTTCAAACCCTAGGCCGCTTAATAGCGTATTGGCTTCAACAACATGCTCCAATGCTGGGGTGACAATGCTGCTTTCACAGGCATGTTTGGCATAAAGGCCATATTCGAGCAATATTTCGTGACATAACTTGGCTAACGCATAAGCGCTTAAGGGCCCAACTCTGCCGGTCATATTTGTACCGCGTTTAAGTCGACAATCTTCTGCTTCAAACCAAGTTGCAAATGCGTCTCCCATGCCAGCGACTAAAAACCTAGCCGGTGCATGGGTAATCACATTAGTATCAACTAAAACCACTTCAGGGTTGTGTGGCAACACTTCATAACGGTTAAATGAGCCATCGGTATTATAAATTACAGATAAAGCACTACAAGGTGCATCTGTGGACGCAATTGTGGGGATCAGTATAATCGGACAATTTTGTTTATAGCCAACAACTTTAGCTGTATCTAGGGTTTTACCACCACCGATTCCAATGATGACGTCAGCAGAATCTTTAGAAAAACGATCACAAAGTTTATTAATTTCATCATCACAACACTCACCACCAAAAAGCTGTACTTTTGAATCGTTAAGTTGCGATAGTGGCTCTTTGAATATTCCGCCGTTGTTATCGGTTACGAATTTATCCGCTATGATTAAAGCACTCTTGCCATGCCGAGCTACTTCTTCTGGCAAGATACTTAATGCTTGGTCACCTTGAACATAACGCCCCGGAAATATGGATGTAGAAATCATTAAATTGGCCTCATTGAGTTCGAAGATAAGTATTAATTTAAAGGATCAGCCACGTTTTACGTTGATCTACATCAACAACTTTTACTTATTAGAGGTTCAAACTAGTATTAATAGCTGAATTGCTTTTAATAGTAATGTGCGAAGAGAAGCCTGTTTTTTTCAGTTGCTAGAATGAATTTATCAAACTGCATGGTACAGCTATTTTAGTCCTACGAAATTATTTGCCTGCCAACTATCGTGTAAGGAATATGAATGGATTTTAAAGATTATTATCAAGTTTTAGGTGTTAAAGAAGACGCTGATTTAAAAGAGATAAAAAAGGCCTATCGTAAACTTGCCCTTAAACTTCATCCCGATATGAATGCAGCCCAAGATGCAGAAGAAAAATTCCGTGAAGTAGCGGAAGCCTATGAAGTTTTAAAGGATGAAAATAAACGGGCCGAATACGATCAATTAAAACGGTTTGGTGGTCAGGAACAAGGCTTTGATGTACCACCAGATTGGCAATCTAGTGGCAACTATACCCATTCTCATGGTTCTGGAAGTGCTGACTTTTCAGATTTTTTTAATTCCATATTTGGCGGAGCAAATCGACAACATCGTCAGTCTCAACAGGCTGAATCAAATCTATATAAAGGCCAAGATGTAGAGTTAGAAGTGCCACTTTTTCTAGAAGAATCTATCAAAGGCATTGTTAAACGAGTCGAATACACTGTACCTAATATAACAGGTAACAACGTTGAACAGCTTAAAAAGTCATTGGAGGTTAAAATTCCAGAAGGTACCTCCGATGGCGAACGAATTCGTGTAAAAGGTCAAGGCGTACCAGGTAGTGAAAGCAAATTAAATGGTGACCTATATTTGCATATCCGTTTAATTCCTCACCCCTTATTTGATGTTCAAGGTAACGATTTGCTCCTTACCCTCCCCTTAGCACCTTGGGAAGCGGCTTTGGGTACTAAACTCGAAGTACCTACGTTATACGGTAATATAAACCTTAATATCCCTGCGAATAGTCGTTCCGGGCAAAAGTTACGTGTCAAAGGTAAAGGGCTGAAACACAAGGGGCTACAGGGAGATCTCTTCGCTGTTATTAAAATAGATATTCCCCCTAAAACAACAGCTGAAACTGAAAAACTATGGTCACAATTGGCAGACGTCGCTAATTTTAATCCCAGAGCAGATTGGAGCAAGTAACATGTCTGAAATTACACTTCACCTTTCAATTCACGAGTTATGCGAATACGAAGAAATTAGCCAAGACTCAATCTATGCGATGGTTGAATACGGCATAGTTGATCCTATTGATGGCAAATCTGTTTCCGATTGGATATTTGACTTGGACAGTGCCCACTGGATAAAAAAAGCAGTTCGTCTTAATCAACAAATGCAAATTGATTGGTTAGCAACTGCAATGGTCATTGATTTATTGCGACAAAAAGAGCAACTAAAAAAAGAAAACGACCAGTTAAAAGCAAGATTAAATAGATTACTTTGAAATCTTATAACCACAAATAAAAAGGTCAGCCATTGTCTACTACTGCTGACCTTTTTCTGTTTCACAGGATTTCGTTGCGCAAAGATAAAACATTTCACGTAGATTGCCAGGCCTTTTAACTATCTAAATAAACCTCAAAAAATTGAATTAGGATAAGGGTTTTTACCCACAAAGTGATATTCACTTAACCATTTAACTAATCTTTATTGGAATACTACGAAACCTCAGTGTATTAAATGCCTGTATAGGTTACGCGTAATTTTTTAGGTGCGAAATTTGAGGTGTTTTATGGGGTCAGATACGTTGAAATTATCAATCTTGATGATAATTTCACGGGGTCTGACCCCTTAGAGTTTTTTAGATTAAAGTAGTTTTCTAATCACGAATTGCAGGATACCGCCGTGTCTGAAGTATTCAAATTCATTAGGAGTATCAATACGAATATCCGCATCAAAACTAAATGGTTGTTCGTTCACTCGACGTACCTTTACTACAACACTTTTTTGTTCCGCGGATATAGCGTCAATACTAAAGGTTTCTGTGCCGTCTAATTTATAAGTTTCAGCACTTTGTCCAGCCTTAAACTGCAGGGGTAAAATCCCCATTCCAATTAAATTCGACCTATGGATTCTCTCATAACTTTGGGCAATCACCGCTTTAATGCCTAACATTAATGGCCCTTTTGCTGCCCAATCTCTTGAACTGCCAGTCCCATATTCTTTGCCCGCAATGACAACTGTGGGTGTTTGTCGTTTTTTATAGATCTCAGATGCTTCAAAAACGGACATTTCGTCAGATTCCGGTTGAAGTCTGGTCCACCCACCTTCTGTTCCAGGCGCAAGTTGGTTCTTTAAGCGCACGTTTGCAAAAGTACCTCGCATCATAACTTCGTGATTTCCACGTCTTGAGCCGTAGGAGTTAAAACTGGTTTTATCCACGCCCTCTTGTTGCAAATATTTTGCTGCGGGTGTGTCTAACCCTATGGCTCCTGCTGGTGAAATGTGATCGGTTGTGACGCTATCACCTAATTTAAGTAGGCATTTGGCATCTTCAATTGCTTCAATTTTCGAAGGAGAAGCCGTCATTTCATCGAAAAATGGTGGCCTTTTTACGTAAGTAGAATCCGGCCAATCGTAGATATCTGAATTAACCGCTTCAAGTTCATCCCAGATTTTACCTCCATCGTAAATTGAGCCATATTTTTCACTAAACATGTTTTTATTTACAACTTTATCAACCATAGCATTTACTTCTTCATTGCTAGGCCAGATATCTCTTAGGTAGACAGGCTTACCGTCTTGACTGGTGCCTAAAGGCTGTGAGGTCAAATCAATATTCATATTGCCGGCTAAAGCATAAGCAACCACCAAAGGTGGTGAAGCAAGATAATTTGTTTTTACTTCCGGATGAATTCGCCCTTCAAAATTTCGGTTCCCAGAAAGTACGGAAGAAACGGTTAAATCACCGGTTGTAATAGCTTCGGATATGGGATCTGGAAGGGGTCCTGAGTTACCGATACACGTTGTGCAGCCATACCCCACTAGATTAAATCCTAGTTGATTAAGTTCGTCGCTAAGTTGGGCTTCATTTAAATATTCAGTCACAACCTGTGATCCAGGTGCAAAGCTGGTTTTTACCCATGGATGCACTTTTAAGCCTAGTCTGTTGGCATTTTTGGCTAATAATCCTGCAGCAACGAGAACCGATGGATTCGATGTGTTAGTACAACTGGTGATTGCGGCAATGACAACTGCCCCATCTTCAACATTAAATGTTTCGCCGTTGTACTGGCATTCCACTTTCTTGCTGATGGGTTCTTGTCCTTGCCCTCCTTCATTTTCATAACGACCTTCAATGGTATCTTTAGGTGCAACGTTTAGATCCGATTGATCTGAAACCCACTTTTTAAAACTGCTAGCTGCATCTTCTAAAGCGATTCGATCTTGAGGCCTTTTAGGACCGGCAATTGAAGGAACAATAGTCGACAAATCCAAATGTAATTTGGCGTGGTACTGGGCTTCACTCAAACTTTCTGAGCCCCACATATTTTGCGCTTTGTTATATTGCGTAATGTATTCTATTTGCTCATCGCTACGGCCGGTTAAGCGCAAATAAGTGATGGTTTGTTCATCGATGGGAAATAATCCACATGTAGCCCCATATTCTGGTGACATATTGGCAATGGTTGCTCTATCTGCTACGGATAAATGTTGTATGCCTTCGCCAATAAATTCGACGAATTTACCTACTACGCCGAATTCACGTAATTGTTGTGTAACCGCTAATACCATATCTGTTGCTGTCACCCCTGGTGCGAGTTTACCAGTGAGTTCCATTGCAACTACTTCAGGGATTAACATTGTTACTGGCTGTCCTAACATGGCGGCTTCGGCTTCAATGCCGCCTACACCCCATCCCATTACACCTAGTCCATTGATCATAGTGGTATGTGAATCTGTACCCACCAATGTATCTGGGTAAAGTACCTTACTATTGTCTTTTGCATTTTCGTTATCGTCAGCGAAAGTAACTCGTGCCAAATACTCCAAATTTACTTGATGAACAATACCTTTTCCTGGTGGCACAACTTTAAAGTTGTTAAACGCTTTTTGTCCCCACTTTAAAAATTGATAGCGCTCTTTATTTCGTTTCACTTCAATGGCAGTGTTGTGTTGAAAGGCATCTTTGTTACCAAACTCATCGACCATAATTGAGTGATCAATAACCAAATCAACGGGCTTTAACGGATTGATCTTAGTGGGATCACCACCTAAATCATTCATAGCATCACGCATTGCAGCTAAATCGACAACTGCTGGTACGCCAGTGAAATCTTGTAAGATAACCCGTGAAGGTACAAAAGCAATCTCGGTACTTGAAGCTGCAGTGTTATCCCATTTGCTTAAAGCATCTATGTCTTCATTTTCTACAAAATCGTTGTGACTGTGACGAAGTAGGTTTTCAAGTAGCAGCTTAGCGGTTAAGGGCAAGCGTTGAAGGGTCTGCGGTGATGCAGCCTTGTTAATATCGTAGAACAGGTATTCCTTATCACCGATAGAGAGGTTAGATTGATACTTTGCAGATAAATCCATAATGCTTCCTTTTTGTATGCAATTAAAACGGGACGCGAGAGGACAAAAATAAACCTAATTAAAGTTCGATGTAATCCTCGTATATTGGTTCCATAAATTTGATAATGATTAGTTACCTCTAGCATGAAAAGTTATGAACTCTCATGATAAGGATTCTGTTACCAAGTTTAACGTTAGTATTGCAATTTGTTAGCCAATTAAGCGCTGGCAATGGATTCGGGGGAAGGATTGATAAACAGAGGAATTTTATATATAAATTATTCACTAATTGTAAAAATTACATTGATGTGTAGCTCATCATTTATTTGAATAGTAGTCTTCTCTGATTTTTCTGAAGTCGCCATTTTGTTTTCCGGTTATAATTATTCGTTCAATCTCTGCTTGTCTCGAGGTGAATTTAGACAATTTACTCAGGCCAAAAAAGTAATTACGTCGAGCTTCTGGCTGATAAAGGGCGGGAACTATAGTTATCTCACTTTCTAGGGTTTCCAACAACTTATGTGTACTCGCGGCAAAATGTACAAAACCGTCTACCCTACCTTTTTCTAACAATCCAATTTTCTGCTTTAAAGTGGATACGCTAACCGTCTTAGGTCGATCATTTAAGCTCAGTTCAGGGAAGTAACTTCCTCTTATTGTCACGGCAAAGGTAGATGTTTTGAAGATATCGACAGAGGTCATTTTATATTGGTCTTGTAGCTTTACAAATACAGTATTTTTGATAGATTCATAGCTTGGTTGAAGAATAATAAAAGATTCATCTGGTGATGCGTAATGGTGGACACCTGCAATTAGATCTAAATGTCCATTTTTAAGCTCAATCAAACGGCGAGCAAATGGTAAAGGGGTAATTTTTAAATCCACATCTAGTTTATTGGCCATGTACTTTAGATACTGAGCGTGCAATCCGTCTGGAAATTCAGGGGATACAGAAGAATGTAAAACCTCTTTTGAGAAAACTATTCCAGTTGAGGAAAGGAACATTAATAATATAATGCATAAAAATTTGAAACCTTTAATACTCAAAACCCCTACTACCTTTACCACTTGTTATAATCTGTATTTTTATAGACTAATTAATCTATCACCTTAAAATCGTTTATTGCATAAAAATGCGAATTGTAACTAGCGGTTATGATCTTTAAGCCATTCATTTAGTAATTTAATTTGGCCACATTTATAAGCCGCGTACGTAATTCTTAATGCGTTCGATAAAACTTCATTATCGGTCCAGTTTGTTTTTTCTCGTATCTCATCGTAACAATTCATGGCATCTTTTGTGACATAACCACGAACTTGTTTGTGCCCTAATTCTTTTTGACGCTGCCGATAGCGTTTCTGCTTTTCGGCGTTGGCTGCTTTTTTGAGATTTTTTTGCATTTAATCAATTTTCAGTTAAGTTTAAACGTATAATGACTATAAAATACCAGTTTGTTAAGAAAGTTTCACTGTTCAGAGTTGTTTAGCTTACAAGTGTTAGCTAAATTAGGGCCTTTATAAACTAGAAGAATCCTAAATGAGTAATTTTAAATCAAGTTTTAGTCGAGAAGATCTATTAGCGTGTAGTCAAGGGGAGCTTTTTGGACCAGGAAACAGTCAGTTACCTGCTCCGAATATGCTGATGATGGACCGTATTGTTACCATAAGCGAAACTGGCGGAAAGTATGACAAAGGTTATATTTTGGCTGAATTAGATATTTCTCCTGATCTTTGGTTTTTCGACTGTCACTTTCCTGGTGATCCCGTTATGCCTGGTTGTTTGGGCCTTGATGCCATGTGGCAATTAGTTGGGTTTTTCTTGGGATGGTGCGGTGGTCCTGGCAAAGGTCGTGCGTTAGGTGTGGGTGAAGTGAAATTTACTGGCCAAATACTACCTACTGCCAAAAAAGTCACATACAAAATCCATATGAAACGAGTAATTAAGCGTAAGTTGTTTATGGGAATGGCTGACGGTGTAGTAGAAGTTGATGGTAGAGAAATTTATGCTGCCGATAACCTTAAAGTTGGTTTGTTCCAAGACACGAGCAGTTTCTAAGTGTTTTAAGGGATAGTTGCTTCATCTAATAACTATCCCCCCCCCAATTACAAAAGCCCCTTTCGGGGCTCATTATTAACGGCTATTTAAACCTATGTTGCGGTCTTCGATAGCTTCTCGCCATCCTCCTAACCACTCAGAACGTGATTCCGTTGTTTGAAATGGACAGATTTCTTTAGAACGTCCGGAAATACCTGCTTGATAGCCTTTTGAATGAGCTCGGGAAAGTTTATCGCGTTTTTGTCTTTTCATTGAGTGACCTCTTATTGAAAAAAATACTTGTGATTATCAGAACCACATAAGTGAGACTATCTTAACCACGAAAGGGTTCAATATGTTATTGCATAAAAATTTACCAGTTTTCAATAAATATATGATTAGTTTAGGTTTTTACCTTTACATCAATTTTGAATATAGGCAGTAATTTTAATTTCTATTTGATATTACAATTTTGTGACGTCACTGGATGCGGGGCTTAGCTAGAGTTTTAACAAAAAATAAAAAAAAGCCCCGACATAAGAGTCGAGGCTTTAAAAATACTTGAGAACAGTTTTAGGGGGCGTTTATGACTTTAATTTTTGTCTGAATCGGCCATAAAATCCGAATAAGGCTAAACCAAGCAAATAGTAGATACTCCCACCTTTTCTCTCTACAACCTCATTGGATAAGCGGCAGTCATCGATACTACCACCAGGAATAGGCACTAACTTAACCGCCACTGACATATTTTCAAAAATAGTATTGCCACGGTCATCTAAGGCTAATTCACCGTTTATTGCGGTACGTTCACGATATACGACTGCAGTAGCTGTGATTTCATCATTATCGTTAATATCTACACCTTGCACTATGGTGTAAGGCGTATCACAACTCAATAGATCATTTATGTTAGCAAATTCATCGGTATTAATATTGTAAAGAAAAGCTTCACTTCTGCGAGTCCCGATCAAATCAGTATCAACCTGCCCTTCTCCAACCACTAAGCCATTGTTATTAATTCCTCTGGCAACACTTGATGAGCTTTCAAAAAAATCATCTGGAAAATCTAGTACGTCACCGCGATAGTCATAAACGAAGAATTTATTTCGTGAACTTCCGTTAATAATTATATTCGCATAACCTACCACCATGTCATTGTCATTGATGTCCAATGCGGTACTTTCAATGTATTCCTCATCACTAACAAAGCCTACGACTTCATCACCATCGAATACAGCCGCTTTATTTACTACAATACTCTGTGAGTCTTGAAAATAGTCATTAGAAATACCTACAGCGATACCATTATTATTGATAGCATTAGCTTGGCTACCATAAAACGTTTCATCACCTGGTGCAGGTTCAATCAAAGTCCCAAGCTCTCTGCTGTTAAGAAGTTCACCGCTAGCATTAAACTCCCATATAATTGCTCTACGCTTAAAGGTTTGATCAATGGGATAGCGATTTCCAACTGCATTAGCGAGTCTACCGCGAATATTATTCTGATATTGCTCTCTGAGTTGTCTTAGACAATACTCTTGAGGAATGTCCCCTCTTTCATTTTTGTCGTCACATATATCTACCACATCGTCGAAACCATCGACATAATCAACTGAACCGTAACCCGCTACTTCAAAACTATCGTTGATATCATTAGCAACACTAATACCACCTAACAAATCTTCAATTGGCGGTACTTCAATTGTTATACCGTTAATATCCATAAATCCGCGAACTAGAAAATCTTGAACATGATACCGAAGACTTACGCCGTTTTCGTTACGATAGTTAATTTTATAAAACGGGGCTTCAGCAAATCCTACGGTAGCAGAAAAGTTATTAATGCCTGTCGTCAGTGTATCTGCACTTTTGGTATACCCTTGTAGATCTTGTTCAATAACATCAAATCCAAACTTTTCTTCTACTTCGGTATTTTCTAATACGTAACTTTGTACCCGGGCAATTTGCTGTAAAAAGGGGTTTGTAGAGTCATTACTTTGCGGATAAAAAGTACTGGGAGTGGTTGCATCAGAGGTGATGAAACTATAAAGAAGTAACAAGTCATCATCGTTGATATTTCCCACTGAAGCACCATCGGCATCGGTAAGTACATTGATTAACGTTTCGTTTTCAAAGTCAATTAAATCTACATCTATAGGTGGATTGAAGGGATCCGAAATGGAAGCTGCAACATCTCCTTTATCATTAATGGCTCTAGCATAGCTGTTGACGCCTTTATCTCTTAAAGGTAATTCTACAACTTCATATTTTGCTGCTTGCGCTGAACAAACGGTTAGCGCACAAAGGGTTAGCCCAGAGGCCAGCCGATTTATTTTCATTACATATCCTGTAAATTACTGCTTAATTAGCTAATTTCGGTATTTAGATATTGTAAAACCATTAGGTTCTTACATACCATCTAGCTCATCCCATCTTGCATATGCTTTTTCTAAAGAACTTTCACATTCGGCCAGTTCGTTGATAGCATGATTAAACTCGTCTTGGGACTGCTTAAAAAATTCCGGATCATTTATTTTAGTCTGTAATAGCTGAACTTCATTTTCCAGCTTTTCAATTTCATATGGTAAAGAATCAAGTTCTAATTGGTGTTTATAAGACAGTTTTTTTGTCTTTTTTAATACCGGTTGAGATTTAGGACTCGCTGATTTTACAGAAGTTTCGTCTTCTGTGGGGTTTTTTTCTGTCTGATACCAGCTTTCTATATCAGTATAACCGCCCACAAACTCTTTCAGTTCACCATTACCCTCGAAAAACAGGCTTGATGTTACGACATTATCAACAAATTCTCTATCATGACTTACTAAAATAACCGTTCCTTGGTAGTTTGAAATTAAATCTTCAAGTAATTCCAAGGTTTCAACATCTAAATCATTGGTTGGTTCATCAAGGATCAGAATATTTGAAGGTTTTAGTAATAATTTAGCCAGTAATAGTCTATTTTTCTCACCACCAGAAAGAGATCTGACTGGCGCGTTCACCCTATCAGGGGTGAATAAATAGTCCTGCAGGTAACTCATAACGTGCTTATATTGACCATTAACCAATAAATCACGCTTACCATCACCCACGACATCAATCACAGTTTTATCTAGATCTAGGGCTAAACGATGTTGATCAAAATAAGCTACGTTTAAATTTGCTCCTTGTTTTACATAGCCAGATAGAGGCTGCAAATCACCAAGCAACAATCGAATAAGGGTACTTTTTCCACAACCGTTGGGACCTATTAACGCTAGTTTATCTCCGCGAAACACATTCAATTCAAGATTATTAACAATAATCTTATTGTCAATTTCATAATGGAGATCGGCCGTTTCAAACACAATTTTACCCGAAGAACTACTGGTACTTACGGTAGCTTTAGCCCTTCCTTGTAATTTATTCCGTTGTGAATGCTCTTGTCGTAGGGCTTTTAGTGCACGTACCCGTCCTTCATTACGGGTACGACGGGCTTTAATTCCCTGTCTGATCCACTGCTCTTCTTGGGATAATTTTTTATCGAATTCAGCATTAGCATTTTCTTCGTTTTTAAGATCTTCGGCTTTTTTATCTAAGTAGGTTTGATAATTACCTGGGTAACTGGTGAGGTTACTGCGATCTAAATCGATGATTCTTGAAGCAACCGCACGAATAAAAGCTCGATCATGACTGACAAAGACTACCGCCCCTTTGTAATCCTTTACTATGCCCTCGAGCCACTTAATCATATGAATATCTAAATGGTTGGTTGGCTCATCGAGTAATAATATATCTGGGTTTCCCACCAATGCTCTAGCTAAAGCTGCCTTTCGACGCCAACCTCCAGATAATGAAGACAGTTGCTGATTACCATCCAAACCTAATAGGGTAAGCACTTGGCTAATTTGCTGTTCAAATTGCCATGCATCTTGGTGTTCTAATTTATGTTGAAGTTGTTCTAATACTTGTAGGTTTTTATCCGACGGGTCCGTGGAGACTAAATTAATTTGATGGAAATAGGCTTTTAAAAGTTCGCCGGTTTCTGCCATTCCTTCAGCTACATAATCAAATAAGGTTGATTCTACGCTCTCAGGTGGATCCTGGGGTAAACGAGAAATTTTCACATTGGGTGAAATAATACGTTGACCATCATCTAAGGGTTGCTCCCCTTCCAACACTTTTAATAAGGTGGATTTTCCGCATCCGTTACGACCGACTAAACAGATTCTTTCGCCAGGATGAACAACCAGCTCACCTTTATTTAAAATGGCAGGGTGTCCAAACGAAAGCTGAGCATTTTTTAATTGTAACAAGCTCAATTTAAAAACTCCTTTAACTGTTGCAAATCAAATGGCCAGCCTAGTTCTTTTTGGTTATCTTCACGTTTGATAACAGGAATACGAGCCCCGTATAAATGGAATAATTGATGCTCAGATTTTACGTCCATTTTGGTAACTTCTATATCGTAACTTGATGTCACTTGTGCCAACAAAGCATCAGCTAGGTCACATAAATGGCATTCTTTTCCGGAATAAAATATTAACTGCATTAAGTTATTTTCTCGTTGTTTTAAGCGTGTTTAGTCAATATCCAGCAGTAGTGGATTTTAGGATTACGTTTAAAGTCTTCAGGTAATGTCTTTAGACTTATATTCTCTACTGATAAACCTAAATTGTTAACTGCGTTATTATCCAACTTAAAACTGCGTAAATTATTAGAAAAAACTATTTCTCCATTTACATTCAGTCGCTTGTACGCATGTTCAATGAGTTGCAGATAATCTCTTTGCACATCCCATGTTGAATCCATACGTTTTGAATTAGAAAACGAAGGGGGATCAATGAAAATTAAATCGTAGGTGTGTTCATGGCCCGCTAACCAATTAATACAGTCTGCTTGGATAAACTGGTTGGCACATTGAATGCTGTTCAATTGAACATTCTGTTTCGCCCAATTTATGTAGGTTTTTGACATATCAACGGTTGTCACTGACTTTGCTCCGCCCAATCCGGCATGCACAGAAACACTTCCCGTATAAGCAAAAAGATTCAATACATCTTTATTGCGGGATCGTTGCTGAATAATTTCTCTAGTAATTCTGTGATCCAAAAACAAACCAGTATCAAGGTAATCAGATAGATTTACTAAGAACTTAGCGCCATTTTCATAGACTTCTAAGGTGACTTTCTTTTCAGCTACTTTTTGGTATTGCTCACTACCCTTTTGTTTCTGGCGGGTTTTTACCACGATTTGTGCTGAATCCACACCAGTAACACCAGGCAGTGCCAGCAGCACATCGTGCAAGCGCTTACGGGTTTTTTGTTCTGGTATATCTTTAGGTGCAGCATACTCTTGCACGACTAACCAGTCGCCATAACGGTCAATTGCTACATTATATTCAGGTAAATCTGCGTCATACAATCGGTAACAATTGGTATTTTGTTTTTTTAACCAACGAGACAACGATTTAATGTTTTTTGCCAATCTATTGGCAAAATCAGAGTCGGGTTTTATTGCTTGTTTTACAATGCAATTTTTTTCATCCAATACATAGTTAACTAACTGGCACTCAATTGCGCCATTCATTAGTTTGTAGTCTTTGTTAGCTACCAACTTCAGTTGTTTGAATAAATCTCTATTAGCGGTGAGTAAACTCATTCGCCAACCTTGAAAGTGTTGCTTTAAATGTTCGCCCCAAGATTGAAATACGGGTAGTAGTTCGGTGAGTTCATTTAAACGCTCACCATAAGGTGGGTTAGAAACTATGTACCCTGCTTCACAATCCACTTGTAATTTAGTGGCATCAGAATTAAAAAAGGTTATGTGCTCTAACATTCTCGCCGAGTCGGCATTTTGTTTTGCGGTATTGAGTACTCTTCTATCTAGGTCATTAGCATATATTTTTGCAACTGGCTGCACCTGAGCATCTTGAGCTTCATCTATCAACGTATCCCAAAGATCAGCTTGGTGCAATTTCCAATTGCTAAATCCCCATTGTTGCCTGCCTATACCTGGAGCAATATTACAGGCCATCAAGGCGGCTTCAATGGCAATGGTACCGGAACCACACATTGGATCGAAGAGCGGTTTAGTGCGTTCATTGTTCCAACCACTGCGCAATAACATAGCGCAGGCTAGATGCTCTTTTAAAGGCGCTTGACCGGTATTCTGGCGATAATGGCGTTGGTGTAAACTCCGTCCTGAAATATCAACATAAACCGCAAAGTTTTCTCTGCGTACTCTTGCATGAATTCGTATATCTGGCTGAATTTTGCTAATTGAAGGCCGCTCATCAAAATGGTGGGTAAAGGTATCTACAATGGCATCTTTTACTTTTAGGGCACCAAATTGGGTGTTATTAATCGTTCTATTGGTACCCACAAAATCAACCACAAAGGTATTAGAGACCTGAAAATGATCCTGCCAAGGAACAGTTGCTACAATATCGTATAGCTCTTCTGCAGTATCAATTTTGCCTTCTGCTAATTGCACAAGCACCCGATTAGCTAATCGAGACCAAAGGCAAACTTGGTAAGCGTCTTTAAGATCGCCACTAAAATACACCTGTCCAGGTCGCATTTTTAAACTGCAACTGGGTAATAATGACGTCAACTCGTCAAGTAGTAGCCCGTCAAGTCCCCTTGAGGTTGTAACTAGAATTTCAAACATGTTTGTACCAGAAAATAAAATCTCGGGGATTATACGGGATAACGACTGTGGGTATAAGGGGTATTATTGATTAGCCCTTTAAATTTATATAAAACTAAATCGGCAATGATGCTCAAAAGTGAGATTGATTTTCTAACCCTTGGTCGTCATCGTCTTCTAGTTGCTCTAAACTCATTAGTCGATCAGACAACACGTTAATCAAAGAAAACTGAGGATGTACTTTATTATCTGAGGTTTTAAACTCTTCTGATAGGTTTAAACACAGTACAGAACTACCTTGTTGTTCTAGTGTAAGCATAAGATAGCTTTCGTCATGACTAGTTAACCAAGCAAGTTGTTGTTCGTCGCCATGCAAACTAACCGCGTTTTTAGTATATAACCAGCTTTTGTTTAGAACCGGCTTATGAAAACATTTAGCCGCAGTAGCATTCAATGCAATTTGCGTTTTGACGCTGCTTTCGAAAGGAACATTGGAATGATTAATGGCTTCAAGAGATTCAATAAAAGATTGCGAATGTTGAATTTGAAAGTATAGATTCTCAGGAATTAACTTTAACTGAGAATCTAAATAAGCCGTTTGGAAGGATAGCCCCGCGTCCATTTCAATCATCAAAAAATGCGATTGTTTATCTATAAACCACTTCCAGTGACCTGATGGCAACAACATAGATTACGCTCTTAAGTCGAAACAATTAATCTAAATTTATCATAACCACAAACTTATTCTAATCCTTTCACTATTTGTTTTATTAATGGTGGTCCCTGATATATAAAACTGGAGTATATTTGAACTAAACTTGCTCCTGCATTTAATCTTTCGTTGGCCGTAGCACTAGAATGGATACCTCCTACCCCAATGATCGGTAACGCACCACCTAAATACTGAGCCAAAAGTTTAGTGATATGTAAGCTTTTATTGGTCAATACCTCACCACTTAACCCGCCAGCCTCTTTAGCATAACGCAAACCTTCAACTGCGCTGCGATCGAGAGTGGTATTAGTCGCAATAACGCCATCAATTTCTGTTTTTAGTAAAGACTCAGCAATACCTTTCACTTCTTCATCCGTTAAATCTGGCGCTATTTTAACCACCAAAGGAACATATTTACCGTGCAGTTGTGCTAACTGTTTCTGTTCATTCTTTAAACCGAAAAGTAAGTGCTCTAGAGCCTCACCATACTGCAAAGATCTTAAGCCTGGCGTATTTGGAGATGAAATATTTACCGTTACATAATCAGCATAAGCGTATACCTTTTTCAAACATATTAGATAGTCATCAAGGGCATTTTGCTCTTCTGTTTGTTTGTTTTTGCCGATATTAATGCCCAGTATGCCGTCATATTGAGACTGCTTAACTTGCTCAACCAAGTAGTCTACGCCTTTATTATTAAATCCCATGCGATTAATGATTGCTTTGGCATCCGGTAATCTAAACATCCTTGGTTTATCGTTACCTGGTTGGGCTAATGGTGTAACCGTGCCCACTTCAATAAAGCCGAATCCCATGGCTGAAAAAGCATCGATACATTCGCCATTTTTATCCAAGCCTGCGGCCAAGCCAAGGGGGTTTCTAAAGGTTAAACCTAAACATTGAACCGGATGGTCGGCAATGCTTTGTTGATAGGTAAGCTTTAATAAATTGTGTTGAGTACGTTTTAAATAATCTAATGTGAAGTCGTGACTCCATTCAGGGTCACACTGGAATAGTGCTTTTTGCACAAGTGGATACATATAAAAAGAACCTCAACAAAAAGCCCTGAATTAGCAGGGCTTTTATGGTTAAAAACAATTGAATATTAGCTTACTAATATTCCACTAACTGCTCGCATTGATACTAAGCAACATTAATTCTCGTAATGCAACAGAGAATTTAGCAAACTCATGTGAGTTACTGGTTTTGAATTCAGACATCATATGATACCAGCGTTCTAGCAAGATAGTATTGTTGTTCATCCATTTTTCCAAAATTTCTTGTGGATCATTACTATCTGGTGCACCAGATAATAATACCGTGGTGAGAGAACGTTGCTGCCAATCTAACTCTTCACGATAGGACGCTCTTGCTAGCGCTTGCCAATGGTTACTCACGGTCTGATTATTAATTTGATCCAAGAACCAATGTAGTTGTAATTTCGAACCTAAATTGAAATATAAACTCGCAGCTACATCTAACTTTCTGTTTTCCGACTTAATCATTTGCGCTAAATCTAAGGCGCAGAACATATTACTTAAACTGGCAACCTTGTACGCAATGTTTTTAGGCACACCTTCAGCAACATAATCAGACGTCGATTTTTCTAATTGACTATATTCGGTATCAACTAAGTAATTTTCTAAATTCTCACTTAAGGTTTTGAAGGTGGAAACATACAAATCAACCGACTCGCTTATCGACAAGTTCTTTTCACCATGGCGTAGGAACCAGCGTGATGCTCTGCGCATGGTGCGACGCATTAAATCTAGCATTCCTAATTGGGTTTTAGCTGATACTTTATTATCTAAACTTTCAATTTCTTGCCATAAAGAATCAATTCCAAATACGGCTTTAACAACGGAATAAGCCGTTGCCACTTCTTCAACCGCCGCTCCGGTTTCTTCTTGCATACGAAACACAAAGTTAAGACCCATATCGTTAACCATATTATTAGTTAATTTAGTGGCAATAATCTCTGCACGTAACGGATGAAATTCCATTTGAGGAACAAACCGTTCCTGCAATTGTTTTGGAAATGCACCTACCAACAATTGAGCATAAAATGGATTATTAGTGATTTGCTCAATATTGAGTTTCTCTTTTAATACCATTTTACCGTAAGCGATCATTACTGACAGCTCTGGCCGGGTCAGGCCTTTGCCGAGTGCTTGTCGATCGGAAAGCTCATCGTCAGATGGAATAAATTCAAGCTCGCGATTTAACGCTCCCTCTCTTTCCAATCCGTGAATAAAGCGCAATTGTTCTTTAAGCAGTGTTGGACCTCCAAATTCAGTTATGGATATAGATTGAGTTTGACGATAACAATCTTGAATCACTAAATCTGCAACGTCATCGGTCATTGAATACAATAATTCGTTACGTTGTTTGTTAGTTAGATCACCTGCTCTGACTAAGGCGTTTAGTAAAATTTTGATATTAACTTCATTATCTGAGCAATCTACTCCGCCAACGTTATCAATAAAGTCGGTATTAACTCGACCACCTTGAGATGCGTATTCAATGCGACCTAACTGAGTTAAACCTAAGTTACCACCTTCACCAATAATTTTAGCGCGTACGTCCTTACCATTTACGCGAGTATCATCGTTGGCGCGATCACCGACTTCACTGTGGGTTTCTTTGGTCCCTTTAACATAAGTCCCTATTCCACCGTTCCAAATCAAATCGACCTGCATTTTTAATGCATTGTGAATCAGTTCGTTAGGCGTCATAGCCGCTTGAGTCGTGCCTAACCATTTTTTCATTTCATTGGTAAGTTTTATCGACTTAGATGCGCGACTAAAGATACCGCCACCTTTAGAGATGAGTGATTTATCGTAGTCATCCCAGGTTAACGATGGGTTTTCAAACAAACGTTTTCTTTCTATATAACTTTTTTTAGTATCTGGATTAGGGTCAAAGAAAATATGTAAATGATTAAATGCACAAATTAAGCGTGTGTGCTCAGACAATAGCATGCCGTTTCCAAATACATCACCGGCCATATCACCTACTGCCACACAGGTGAAATCGGTGGTTTGACAATCTACACCTATTTCACGGAAATGGCGTTTTACCGACTCCCAAGCCCCTCGGGCTGTAATGCCCATTTTCTTATGGTCATAACCAATACTGCCGCCAGAGGCGAAAGCATCCCCTAACCAGAAGTTAAAGTCATCGGAAATACTATTTGCAATATCAGAAAAGGTTGCTGTGCCTTTATCTGCTGCAACCACTAAATATGGGTCATCTTCATCAATTCTAACGACATTTTGAGGAGGAACAATTTCACCATCGATAATATTATCAGTGATATCCAAAAGGCTACGAATAAAGATTCGGTAACAAGCTTGCCCTTCTTTTTGAATTGCTTCTCTGCCTTGGTCTATGGGTAAGTTTTTGCAAACAAATCCCCCCTTGGCACCAACTGGCACAATTACGGTATTTTTAACCTGTTGGGCTTTAACTAATCCTAGTACTTCTGTTCTAAAATCTTCACGTCTATCAGACCAACGTAATCCACCACGAGCAACTTTACCACCACGTAAATGCACCCCTTCTATTCGCGGTGAGTACACAAAAATTTCATATTTGGGTAACGGCAGTGGCATGTCAGGGATTAATTCAGGCAATAACTTGAAGGACATATAAGGTTTTTCATTGCCCTCTTCGTCTGGCTGATAGAAGTTGGTACGTAACGTAGCCAAAATCATATCTAAATAACGACGGATAATTCTATCATCGTCCAAATTAGAGACCTGATCTAAACGTTCTTTAATGTCACTTAGGATACTTTCGTTTTTCTTATCACTTCGTTTTTTACTGGGGTCAAAACGATTGGCAAATAATTCGATCAGTTTTTTGGCAATATTTGGATAATTAGCCAGTGTATTTGCCATGTAGGTCAAACTAAAGGAGCTACCAGTTTGGCGCATGTACTTAGCGTAGGCACGTAAAATAGTGACGTTTCGACCTGTTAACCCTGCACCCAACACTAAACGGTTGAACGGGTCATCTTCTAAGGTGTTATGCCAGACTTTAGCAAAAGCATCTTGAAATAGAGCTTGTGCGGCTTCCATGTCCAAATTTTGGCTATTGCTGTGCAACATGGAAAAATCCATGATCCAGTGTACATCACCATTTTGACAGGTAATTTTATACGGACTTTCATCTATAACGCGCAACCCAAAATGTTCAAGCATAGGCAGAACCGCTGACAAATGAATCGGTTCTTTGCGATGAAACAGTTTGAGCTTAACTGCCTTAGAGTCATAACCTTCTTCTTGAGGTCGATAGAACAGCATGTCCAAAGTATGGGATTCTGTTAGTTGCTCCAGTTTACTAATATCAACTAAGGCAACGCTGGGCAAATTTTGCTCTGTATAGCTTCGAGAAAACCCATTGCCATACTTCTGCTCAATGGCCTTTCCGGCAGCTTCACCATAAGTCGCGCTAATGGATGCTGCTAACCTGTCGTTCCAACTTTTGGTCAGCTCTATAATATTCTTTTCAATTTCCTTCACATTAAATTCCGCATTATTATCTTGCACTCGAGCAATATAGTGAGTTCGCGCATAAACTGACTCTGAAAAATAAGTCGTAAACTCTACTTGTTCTGCACTGTTAAAGGACGTTTGTAATAATTCTTGGGTTTCTTTACGTAGTTGAGTGTTATAACGCTCTCTTGGCACATAAACCATGCAACTAATAAATCGACCAAATGCATCTTTACGGACAAATAACTTGGATATCCCGCGCTCTTGCATTTGAAAAATACCTAAAATGATATTTCCTAGCTCTTTATCATCACCTTGCAACAATTCATCTCTGGGATAAGTTTCAATAATGTTGACGAATGCTTTGTATGCATGAGAGTTTTTATCAAAGCCAGAATATTCACAAATACGTTCAATCTTTTTCTCTAAGACCGGAAGTTGAGTGGCGCTGCTATTGTAAAATGAGGCTGCATATAAACCTAAAAATCGGTGCTCTCCAATCACATTACCTTCTTTATCGAAGCATTTAACTCCTACGTAATCCATATAGGCAGGACGACTCACCCTCGCGCGACTATTTGTTTTAGTGAGAATAAGTGGATTTTTACTAAGGGCTTCTTTTTGTGCTGATTGGGGCATATTTGATAATATTCTATCGCGATCGCTGATAGAGTTTTTCATCAAACCTAAGCTGGTTTCGTTTTTAGGTGTCCAACGATGATCACCTTCTATGGCATTTACATCGTAATAACGGTACCCCATAAGGGTAAAGTTGTGATCATTCAACCAAGTTAAAAATGCTATGGCCTGAGTTTGTTGCTCTTTGCTTACTGGACTATTGGTGGACGGGAAGTGTTCAATAATATCGGCCAACTTATCACTCATCGCTTGCCAGTCAGAAACGGCTAAAGACACCTCATCTACCACAGATAATAATTCACTGGTTAATTTATTCAGCGCTTGTTTAGTAACCTGCCTATCCACTTCGATTAAAAAAACGGTTTCACGAAGTTTTTGTTTAACTCGACTTTTACTGCTCAAAAACGTGTTTACTTCTGCTTTATCATTACGCTTCAAGTTAATCGGGCTATGTAATAATAAATGTGAAGTAATGTTCAGACGGTTGAGTGTCATTCTGACTGAATCTACTAAAAACGGCATATCTCTAACAATGATCTCGACAATCGTGTGAGAAGATTGCCAGCCGTGTTTCGATATCTCTGGATTAAACACGCGAATTTTTGGTTGCTGACCGTCATATTTAACAAACTCGTTCCATAGACTTAGCGTTGCACCATATAAGTCACTGTCATTTCGATTCTCTAAATCATCGATAGAAATGTTTTTAAATAACAGACGGGAAAACTGTTCAACCAATGTAGCATTGGATTTATCGAGTTTTTTATTAATTAGTTTAAATACATTCCCGAGTAGTACTGAATGTTGGCTATTCGCAACCGTCATTTTATTACCTTGTTTTGATAAATGAGCTAATTTCTTCTTAACATAATAAGTAAGTTCTATTTAGATTAGTCAAAATGCTGAGATATATACAGTTTTTGATAATTTACTTGGGCTATTTTCGCTAAAAAATACGGATTTTTAAAGGGCTAAATTAACCTTATGTTTACAAAAAATATAAATATGCAGGGAATCTAATTAAAAAGGGCCGAATGGCCCTTTCATTGAAGTTTAAGCATATAATTATGCAAAATTTATTTTTGTTTTCGCCAGAAAACTGCGGCAAGTGCCGGTAATACCACTATGGCACCTAACATATTGACCACAAACATGAAGGTCAGAAGTATCCCCATATCCATTTGGAACTTGAGAGAAGAAAATACCCATGTACTCACACCAACAGCTAACGTAATACCAGTAAACAGAACAGCACTACCTCTTTCTTTTAGGGCTTCAAAGTAAGCTTGTCTTACTGGCATGCTCGATTTTAGTTTTATATTCATAGTAGACAGAATATAAATACCATAATCCACACCGATACCTACCCCTAAAGCGATAACCGGCAAGGTGGAAACTGTCAGGCCAATTTCTAAAAACGTCATTAACGCTTGGGCGAGTACGGATACTACATACAAGGGTATGACCACCGACATAGTCGCACGCAATGAGCGGAAACTCAGTAAGCATAAAATGATGACGGCTCCAAAAACATATAACATCATTGGGTTCTGGGCATCATCTACAGCTTCGTTTTTCGCAGCCATCACACCAACAGGCCCTGATGCTAAACTAAATTTAAGATCGTCAGTTTGGTAATCCTCTCTGAACAATTTCACCGCTTCAACTACACGTTTAATCGTCTCAGCTTTGTGATCTTCCATAAACAAGATGATTGGCATGACAGAACAATTCGTATTTAGCAAACCAGAGGACGTTGGTATTTGCGCAATAGCTTGAACTAAGGTTTGTTGATTTCTAGGAATAACTCGCCATTTCGGATTCCCTTCGTTATAACCTGCGTTGACTAACTTGGCGATAGAAGGAAGACTAACAGTGGATTGAACTCCCTCTACGTTGCCCATTTTCCACTGTAATTCATCAATTGCATTCATCACTTCATAAGATGTACAAGCTTCAGGTTTTGTTTCTACTAGGATAGAAATGTAATCAACACTGATGGCGTACTTATCAGTAATTAGAAACGTGTCTTGGTTATAACGACTGCTTTCATGTAGAGCTGGAGCTCCAGCATGAAGATCACCAATTTTCATTTTAGAAGATTGTATCCAACCAAAAACGAATAATACGGCGGTGACAAACAAGATTAAATAGGCAACCTTAGGAGTTGAACAATGGGCAATAGTATTCCAAAAAGTGTCTGAGCGATTTTCCTTGTTTTTAAACTTATTCTTATATGAATCACTAAATTTCACATAGGACATAAGCACTGGCAGTAGTATCAAGTTGGTTAAAATGATGACTGCGACCCCTAAACTAGCGGTTATCGCTAACTCACGAATAATACCAATATCGATTACCAGTAACGTCATAAACCCAACGGTGTCGGATAACAATGCAATGCCGCCTGGTATAAGCAAGGTTCTAAAGGCACTCTGCGCAGCAAACAATGAAGTGCCGCCTTCGACGACTCGTTTACCTACGGCATTAATCATTTGCACACCGTGACTAACGCCAATGGCAAAGACTAAAAACGGCACTAGGATAGACATAGGATCTAGGCCAAAACCTAAAATTGTTAATAACCCTAATTGCCATACAACGGCTATTACTGAGCATAACAGAGGTAAAATGGTGAGCATGATTGATTTAGAGAAGAAATAAACCATGACAGCCGTAATGGCTAAAGCAATGGCAAAAAACATTAACACGTCTTTGGCACCATTGGCCACATCGCCAATCATTTTGGCAAAACCAATGATATGAATACTGGTATTTTCGTTTTCAAACTTACCACGTAATTGCTGTTCCAACTGATCTGCCAAAACTAGGGTATCAAGCTTCTCCCCAGTAGTTGGATCAATATTGAGCAACTGAGCGGATACCATTGCACACTTAAAGTCATCTGAGACTAACTGCCCAACGATACCTGCCTTATCAATATTTTGAGACACTAACGCTAATGCATCTGAGTTAGTTGAATCGAAATCTGCTGGGATAACTGGACCGCCTGCAAAGCCCCCTTCGACTATCTCGGTAAAACGCGTAGACGAAGAAAACAAAGATTTCACTAATGAGCGTTCAACACCATTAATAAAAAACAACTGGTCATGGACATTTTTCAGAGTGTCGAAAAATTCGGTATTAAAAATATCACTGTCTTTGTCACATACTGAAACCAAAATACTATTAGCACCACCAAAGTCTTTGGCATGCTTCATATAATTAACCATGTATTCATGGTTTAACGGTATATTTTTAGTGAACCCCGCATCTAACTTAAGTTGTGAGGACTGATAACCCAAAAACGCGGTGGTTAAAGCAAACAATAAAACAACAATAATCCGATTTCGAAAAATTATGCTGACACAAAAATCAATCAATTTAGTCATAAGTCTTAATTCATTCCTTCACAAACGGATTCGTCATCGCTATACAAAACGCTTTTTATTCCTTCCGCTGTTGCTAAAAGGATTATATTTTCATGTTTAACAGCTGCATTAATAGCTTTGCCGTCATCAAAGTGAGCATCTATGACGTTGTTACCGTTAACACAAACCACATTGCCACTATTCCCCATGGCAACATATTGGGAGTTTGACAAGGGCATAATCATATTCAACGAGGAGGTTATGCCAGATTGAATCGATACCCATCTTTTATCTTCAGCGGACAATTTAAATATGTTGCCACGCAAACCAACGGCAATTAAGTCATTATTGTCCAATTGTTGTATATCGAAAAACGAACCATAGTAATTCACATCCATTCGTTGCCAGGTAACGCCTTTATCGTCACTTTTAGCCAGTAACCCTGACTCGCCTGCTACATAAATGCTATCGTCAACAACTAGAATTTTGTTGAGGTGAGGTAAAATGGAAACTAATTCAGAACGATAAAACTCTTCATCCTCCAAGCGCAGTTCTTCTAAATATTCAATATCATCAGGATGAAGAAAACCGAGATGAACCTCAGTATCCCAAGTTTTACCACCATTTAGGGTACGCATAAAGGTACCGTAAGCGCCTATCGCTAACCCTTCATTAATATTTAAAAACGCCACATCTAACAACGGCTTTTCTAATTCAGGAGCGAACAGTTGAATTTCCCAAGGTTGACCTTGGTCTTGCTGATGTAAAATAACTGCATCGTGACCCACGGCCCAAAGTTGATTATCAACTGCAGTTACCGCCGTGAGTGTAGATAAGGTAGGAATGACTTGTTGTTGCCAATTTTCGCCATCTTCTGAAACTAGAACATGACCACGTTCACCAACAGTGACTATCTGTTGATTGCTTTTTACCACGTCCAATAATAGTGATTCTTTAGCTAAAGGAGCCATATAAGACTCTTCAGAAGACGCTGAGAATGCACTGAAAGAACTGATAAACAAAATTGTTAAAATTTTACTTCGCTTCATTTTCTTCTTTTCATCTTCAATTACAAAAACGGCTGGCAGAGCCAACCGTTGTTATTTACTAGTTAGCGTATCCCTTCTCGCCTTAGGGCTTGGGCCGTAAATTCTTTTTCTCTAGGTCTAACCGAGAAATCATATACTTTATCTTCGTTATCTAAACCAAGAGCCAAGTAACGTCTTGAATTTAGATCATGGTATACATCTAGCGTAGACCAATGTGCAGGAACATCGTAGAAATTTAATCCATGAGCTACGGCTACTTTGTACAAATCACCGCGGTTATCATACATATCAACCACTTGTACTTGCCAGCTATCTTCGTCAATGAAGAATACGCGTTTAGAATAAACGTGGCGGAAGCCCTCTTTTAAAGTCGCTTCAACAACCCAAACACGATGTTTTTCATAACGCGTTAAATCTGGATTAATGTGTCCTGGGGTAAGTATTTCTTCATATTTTACCTTATCACTATGCAAAGCATAGCTGTTATAGGCAACATACATTTCTTTTTTACCCTTTAATTCCCAATTGTAACGGTCTGGAGCACCATTAAACATATCGAAATCATCGGTAGTACGCAATCCATCAGACGCTGTACCTGGTGCATCATAAGCAATATTAGGTGCGCGTCTAACACGACGTTGTCCAGTATTGTAAGTCCAAGCTTGACGTGGTTCGCGAACCTGATCCATAGTTTCATGAACTAATAATGCTGTTCCGGCGAGCCGTGCAGGAGACGTTATCTTCTGTTTAAACTTCATAAGAATGTTGTTTTCAAGTAGCTTTTCCGGCGTTGCATCACGTTTGGCGTATTCCACCAATAAAATTTCATCAAAACCTATCACGGTGTAATCACCAGACGCGGTAGGGGCTGCTTGACCACCGTAGCGCTTAATGCCTTCACCGCGGAAACGTAAAATATGGTTCCAAATTGCCTCTACGCCTGTTTGTGGAATAGGAAAAGGTACACCAACAGCGGCATTTTTGATGCCATTACCACCTTGAACTAATTCAGCACGAGAAGCATTAGCTTTCGCTGCATCGTACACATATTGTGGGTTTGAAGCCGTTCGGCGAGTTTCGTAGATAGGCATTTCATAAGTATCAGGATAGGTTTCAAAAAGCTTTATTTGTCCAGCACTTAAGAAGTCTGCATATTCTTTGTAATTTTTACCGCTAATGGTAAACAACACTTTGTCTCCAGGAAATGGGTCTGGATGAAAGTCACCAGGTTCATAACCCTCTGGAGGAGTTGTAATTCCTCCGTTCCAAGCTGGGATACTGCCATCAGCATTACCTGCTTTTTCTCCGCCTAATGGCGTAAGTTCGTTACCTAGTTTCGCTGCTTGCTCTTGAGATACTTTCGCATGAGCAAACGAAACACTTAGTGCCAATGCCAAAGCAGTGGTTGTTACTACTAAATTCTTTATCATTTCGTTTTTCTCTTAAATCGAATATTTGAAGTTAACTGATACAAAGTCGCGATCTGAAAGTGCATTTGAATTACCGATGCCACCCCAGTAACTACTGTAACCTACTGCAGCTGAAAATTTGCTTAAATAATCAAACTCGAAAGTTAAGTTCGCTGATTTCACATCTTCTGTAAATAAGAACAATGGATCAGGCGTTGTCCCCTCAACATCATGAGAGAAAGTCGCTCGCGTTCTAAGGTTTACACCAGAAAACACATTATTGAAGTCGGCTACTGCCAAAATACGATATCCCCAAGCGTAATCTGTTGGGAATGGGTTTGTTTCAGGCCCATCAGACAAACCTATATGTAAACCTTCTCGAGTGGAAATAATATTACCACTTTCATCACGCAAAGGCTCTAAAGAAGGTGTTCTCGATGTACCGGGGCCATTTAATCTAATAACGTTTGGATCGGGCATATCTTCTATACTCACATAACCTACTTCACCAAGTAAGATTAGGTTATCAGCGCCCCAAGTTGGACCAAAAACATGAGTGGTAGTAAATTGCACCTGCATGGTATCTGATACTACAAAACCCTCAGCAGTTTCACCTGGACCAACCGAGCGTCCGATATTACCCATTTGTGATATACCCTCAAAATCTGGACGAATACCTGCGTTAGCAAGTTGTTCAGGCATTGCGGTATACAGCAATTCCACATCATCGATTTGTAGCGGTTCATCAACACGATAAGCAATTTCACCGGCCACAGCTGTTTCACCAACGTTGGTGTTAAAGCTAAAACCGTATAACTTAATATCTTCGGGGTACATAAATTGACTTTCTGTAAATGCATCTAACGAGGTGATGTTGTCACGGGTGATTTCGTTAGCCGCTAAAAAGGCAATATCTTGTGCAATACCAGCGCTTGTGAAATCGGAAGTCGTACCTGAAATTAACGGACGCTGACTATGATAATTGATATGGTATAAACTAAATTCCGTATCATTCAATTCACTTGAATAATACGACATCTTAATACCGTACTGACCTTGATCATCTGCATCTGTATGAGCAGCGTCACTATATCCTCTTACCGCCACTTTAGTAGGATAGGCCAAATAAGCCATAGCAATATCTGAAGAGTCCGCCCCGGCTAACAATGCTGAACGTAATCCATTTAAACTTTCAAGTAGGAAGTCTAAATTAATATCTGGGTTACCAGAGAAGCCTAATTGAATGTTTTGAGCCTGACCGCCCTCGCCTGCAAAATCATTGGTTGCGAAATAACTTCCAGCTTGTGGCAACCTGCTACGTTCCCACTCATATTGATAATAGGCGGATAAACTAAGGTTTTCTGTTAGTCCAAAAGATGCGAAAACCATTCCTACAGGAATGAATACTTCTTTTAGCTCAGCACCAGGTGCTAGTGCACGAGTAACATCAACAGGGTTAGTTGTATTGATACCGTGTTGGATGAAAGTACTTTCCCCCCAACTTACCACTTGATCACCTATACGCAATGTGACTGGTACATTACCAATATCAAAGTCAGCATAGAAAAATGCATCTAACAATCGAACATCTGAACACAGTTCCTCAGACGCTTGCGGTGCAGAACAAGGATCCTGAATTTGACCAGTAATTGGGTTAGCCCAATCTCTTGTGCCATCTTTTAACGCGAAATCGTAAAAATACAAGCCACGAGCAAAAAAGCCCATGTTGTCATAGCGAATGTCTAATTCATGGGTCCCTTTAAAGACGGTTGAAAAAGCTTCGCCTTTATCAAAGTTAAGGTTACCTAAGTCACCATTGGTTGAATAAGCACCGTCTGCGCTTGCCCATACATCAGATGAAGCATAAGTGACATTAGTCGCTGCGTTGTAATTACTCCAATCGAAGTTGGGGTGATTGCTGTTACCTATTAGAGAAAAGTCACGTTCTTCAACACGAATACTTGTTCCGAGTGAAAAGTTTGAGTCGAAGTTTATCGACCAATCCCCTTTCTCCCATGACGCAGCATAAAGATTTGCGGAGGTCATAACAGAAACGGCAGCTATGCTAAGTGCAAGCGGTGACTTTTTAAACTTCAAAGGTCCACACTTCATATTTTAGTTCTCCCTAGTCGCCAGAAAATGAAGACGACATTTATTTAGTATCAAATTATTCACAAAATGATTACATCATTTAGACACGATAGCAAGAAGAAATCGTACCAGTTGAAAATTTGTAAAAGTCTACCATTTTCAACAGGTTAAAAATCACACAATTGCTAACTGTGAGTTATTAGGTCACTTTTTCAAATGAAAAGACTTTATTTTCAGGAGTAATTATAAGTCGAAAACGGCCATTTAACCCGAGCCTAGTAACAAATGGCCGCAAATTAAAGGTAGGGAGTTGAATTCGTTCACCATTTTCTGAATATAGAATAACGGCGTTATTTGTAGTCAAATAAAGCTTCTCACACATTTCGTAAGAAGCGTTTAAATTGAAATAATAGGTTCGCATATAATGTTAATAACTGAGGCTTTTACTTACTTTTTCAAAGACATCTTTACTTAAACTCGGTAGAGCAAGTAACCGAGTTAATTGATATTTCATCAAGTCAGCTCGAATATCATCCACTTTTCGCCATTGTGTTAACGGCGTAACGATGCGTGAAGCAACCTGTGGATTTCTTGCATCCAACTTCATTAAGTAGTCTGTTACGTATTTATAACCTGAACCATCAATAGCATGGAAGCCCGTTGCATTATAAAATGCAAAGGTACCAATAACTGATCTTACTCGGTTAGGGTTATCATGATTAAATTGTTTATGACTCATGAGTAAATCTAAGCGGGTCAGGATATCGGGTATCTCACAACTAGCATGCAAAGCAAACCACTTGTCTAAAACCAAAGGATCATCGGCCCATTTCTGTTCAAATTTATTCATAAGATCTTCGAAACATGGCAGCACTGCTGCTTGAGCGGCTTTAAGTGCGCCTAGTGAGTCAGTCATGTTATCGGATGATTCGAATTGTTTACTAACAAGTGAATTACCCTGCTCTGTTTTCGCTAAGTAATATAGACACAAATTTCTTAGCTTACGCTTGTTCACCTGTTCTGACTGATATGCATAACCAGATTGCTGGGTAGACTGGTAGACCCTTAAAAACACGTCGCTAAAGGTTTTTGCAATATAAACTTCTAGTTCTTTCCTGCCTTGGTTTAATTCAATCACATAATATCGAGACACTTGTTGCCCTAGGGTTTCGATGCTAGGTAGGGTCAGCATTTCAGCAATCAAAGCCAAATCACAAGGTGCCTTTGTTTCGCTTAATAGCCCATCCACTAATTTATCAATGGCGTTAAAGTTGACACTTAATTTAGAGCTAGCTGGTGTTTTACCGTGTAAAAATTCACTGAATAGTGTCTGCGCTGCATCCCAGCGTGCATAACCGTCTTTTGCAGATAACGCTATTTTTAATAAGGCATCCACTGAATAATTAAATTCAAGTTTAACCGGAGCAGAAAAGTCCGTTAACAGAGCAACCGTGGGTTTTTGTTCAAGCCCTGCTTTAGTAAGAGTTTGCTGAGACTGTTTAAGATGGAATAGTTCAACAGAGGTTTCACCACAACTATTTATCAATTCCAATCGTATTGGAATATGTAAATCTTGCTTTTCTAGTTGATCAGCGGTGGCATTATTTATTTGTTCAAACCCTATGGTATATTCGCCTTTTAGTTCATCGAAACTTTCGTTAACTTTGACAATAGGCGTTCCCGATTGTCCATACCATCGTTTAAATTGTGATAAATCGAACTGATTCGCATCTTGCATAGCGCTGACAAAATCATCGCAAGTTACCGCTTGGCCGTCATGACGTTTAAAATACAAATCGATACCATTTTTAAACCCTTCTTGACCAAGTAAGGTATGCATCATTCGAATAACTTCCGCACCTTTGTCATACACGGTTACAGTGTAGAAGTTATTCATTTCTATTACTTCATCGGGACGAATGGGATGTGACATGGCGCTCGCATCTTCTGCAAATTGATGCTCTCTCATCACTTTGACATTTTTAATCCGATTCACAACCGGTGAGCCCATATCTGCACTAAATTGTTGATCGCGAAATACCGTTAGGCCTTCTTTCAAACTTAGTTGAAACCAGTCTCTACAAGTTACTCTGTTGCCTGTCCAATTGTGGAAGTATTCATGGGCGATGACTGATTCAATATTGAAAAAGTCTTCATCTGTTGCTGAGGCACTATCGGCTAACACGTATTTACTGTTGAATACGTTTAGCCCTTTATTTTCCATTGCGCCCATGTTGAAGAAGTCAACGGCCACTATCATATAGATATCAAGGTCATATTCTAAATCAAAAACTTGTTCATCCCAGGCCATGGCTTTTTTGAGAGATGCTAAAGCATGATGCCCGCGATTTAATTTACCTTTGTCGACGAACAGTTGTAATAAAACCTTTCGCCCTGAAGTGGTTTTATAATGATCTTCTAGTAGATCAAAATCTCCTGCTACTAACGCAAATAAATAACAGGGTTTTTTGAATGGGTCATGCCATTTTACCCAGTGGCGACCATCTTCTAATTTACCACTGTCTATTTTATTACCGTTTGACAATAGATAGGGATAAGCTTTTTGATCCGCATAAATGGTAACAGTATATTCGGCTAGAACATCGGGCCGGTCGATAAAGTAAGTTATTTTTCGGAAGCCTTCAGCTTCACATTGGGTGCAATAAGCATTTTCGGTTTTATACAGCCCTTCTAACGATCTATTTAGTGCAGGATCCAGTTCTGTATAAATTTCAAGATAGAAATCATCTGGCACATTTTCAATGGTTAAAGCGGATGACGTTTGTTCATACTTTGTCAGGCTATTACCATTTAACTTGATATCGATTAAAGTTAGCTCTTCACCATCTAACACTAGTGGCTGTTGGTGATCTCCGTTACGTTTAACACGCAACTGACTTTTAATTTGAGTTTTTGGCTGTTCAAGTTTTACGGACAAATCTACCGTTGAAATCAGAAAATCTGGAGCTTGATAATCTAAACGGCGCTTTGCTTTAATATCACGATTGTCGGACATACTTAGACCTAATTAAGAATACAAAAATACCGATTACTCTAAAGGCTTTTACTGACCTTTAGAGGTAACCGATTCTGCGTATGCAGGCATTGGGACTCTGAGAATTTTAATCCCTAAATAAGCATACACAATAGCTAAAACAGGGTTAATGAGATTGAAAAAAGCATAGAAAAGATAATCTAACGCACTTACCCCTAATACACCGCCCATATAGGCACCACAGGTATTCCACGGTATTAATGGCGAGGTTAAGGTTCCACCATCTTCTAAGCTTCTGGATAAATTTAATTGGTGTAATCCACGTTTTTCGTACTCGTTTTTATACATACGGCCAGGCATTACAATTGCCATATACTGATCTGCCGTAATCACATTGGTTGCGAAACAGGTTAATATTGTTCGAGAAATCATGTCACCCGCAGATTTAGCACCTAATAAAATGGCACTTACTATGCGTTTTAATAGCCCAACTTTCTCCAACACAGCACCAAAGGTTAATGCGCACATGATTAACCATATTGTATTTAGCATACTGGACATGCCACCACGGCTTAATAAATCATTGAGCACATCACTTTCTGTTGTAAAGCTGACACCTGCATAAAGCGCTGTCCACACAACAGTAATACTTGCCACTATTCCGTCACGACCGTCAGTGGCAAAACCTTGTACCACTTCAGGCTGAAATATTGCGGCCCAAATTCCTCCCATAATTGCACCAATAGATACCGCTGGAAAGGCAGGTACCTTCTTCAACGCTAAAATAAGTAGAACAACCAACGGAATGAGTAAATGTAAGCCTAAATTAAATTCCGACGCTAACAAGTTTTGCATGTCTGCAATACTTTGCGCGGATGACTCTTGACTAGAATTAAAACCTAAAACCGTAAAGATAATTAGCGTCAGTATGATACTCGGAACTACCGTCCACAACATGTACTGAATATGTTCAAACAAGTTGGTACCAGCAATGGCCGGCGCTAAGTTTGTGGTTTCTGATAAAGGCGAAATTTTATCACCAAAATAAGCGCCAGATACCACAGCTCCAGCAGTGATGGCTTCTGACATTCCCATGCCATTAGCCACTCCCATTAAGGCAACACCAACAGTCGCGGCGGTTGTCCAACTACTGCCAATACTCATGGCAACAACAGAGCAAATTAAACAGGTAGCAGTATAAAATAAAGAAGGATTGAGCAATTCTAGGCCGTAATAAATCAAGGTTGGAACCGTACCTGATAACATCCAAGAACCAATTAATGCGCCAACTGCTAATAAGATTAGGATTGCTCCAAGGGAAAGCGATATGCCATTGACAATGCCCTCCTCTATCTCCTTCCAGGTATAGCCATTTTTGATGCCAATAATCGATGCTATGAACATGGCGAATATCAGGGCAATTTGATTTGGTCCGAAGGAAGAATCACTTCCGTACCAATAAACAGAAGAGCATAACAAACAAACTAAGATGACTATTGGGATCAAGGCATCAAGAATCGAGGCGTCTCTGGCGACTTTTTTATTTGGAATATTGTCCATTAAATTGACTTCCTTATCCGATTACTGAGCGATAGAACATAATGGAAATGACAACGGGACATACAAATTTCACGTACCAAGGCCAAACTTTCCAGAATAAGGAATGTTCAGCATTCTCATTTCCTTGCTTCAATTCCGCTAATATTTGATCTCGACGCCACACCCAACCTGCAAACAAGCATAATGCTAATCCTAAAAGTGGTTGGCTGTACTTTGTGGTTAGACTAATCACTAGTCCAAATAGACTAGAAAAGTTAAACACGATAACAGCACTTGCGATAAACACGCCGCTGGCTAGAAACCAAACGGCTTTAGTACGTTTGACTCCTTTGCTTTCGACGACATAAGCTACGGGTACTTCAAGCATTGAAATGGAGGACGTTAGTGCAGCTATTACCATAAGTGCAAAAAACGCAAACGCAACAATATTTCCTACGGGCCCCATAGTATCGAACAGTGCAGGTAAAACCGTGAATATAAGACTGTCCTCAGCAATTAAAGCGCCACTTTCAGAAAATATCTGTACACCGTTATGCAAAGCTACATACATAGAGGGAATAATTAGCATCCCGGCAAGGACAGCAACACCAATATCAACCAAGGCAACTGAGGCTCCCAAAGACGGTAACTTTTCATTTTTACTAACATATGATCCATACACCAACATGGTACCTACACCAAGAGACATAGAGAAAAATGCTTGTCCCATGGCATTAATTAACAATGCAGGATCCATAATGCGGCTAAAATCAGGCACTAAATAGGCTTTCCACCCCTCAATAGCTCCTTCTTGCAGCGACACATAAACAATTAAAAGTACGATAATTATCATTAAGGTCGGCATTAAACGTACAGACCAACGTTCTATTCCTTTGCTAACACCGCCAGTGACTATAGCTGCAGTTAATCCTAAAAAGACGCCACAAAACAATAAATTACGAGTTATAGATTCACTTGTTAGCCAGCTAGATGCCGTATCTAAACCGAGTAGATGAGTAACAGTTTCTAAGAAAAATGCCAACATCCAACCGGCTACGATGGCATAAAAAGCAAGAATTAATGAAACAGTAACAAAGCCCCATGCGCCTGTTGCCCGGCCTATTTTACTGCCTGATATTTGCCCTAAGGCATCGACCATATTTGCTCTGGTAGCACGTCCAATAATTAATTCTGCCATTAATACTGGATATGCTAATAGGAAAGCCAAGATGATGTAAACTAATACAAATGCGGCTCCACCATTGCTTGCAACCTGTGTTGGGAAACCCCAAATATTACCTAATCCTACAGCTGATCCAGCTGCTGCGAGGATAAATCCAAGTCGAGAAGAAAACTCTCCACGTGCGTTCATTCCGTACCCTTTTATTATTATTGTGTTTAGCTAATTTTTTTAACCATTCTAGGAATATTATACTAAACCGTCATGACCGCAAAACAATCCTATTTTAGGTTTGACTGACTAAAGTAAAAATAGCCTGTTGTCGCTAATGACGTTCCATCCAATACTTTTATAGTTGGTAAGTGCCAATGCTTTTGAAACAAAATATGCGTTTTTTATGTTATAAAAAAAGGGCTATTTAAAATAGCCCCCATTAATACATTAAAAATTACTTACCCTCTGAATGAGATGCATACATACCTGTAGACACTAAATCAAATGTAATACTTGCAGCTTCATCAAGGAAAGGATCAATTTCATCCATATCCTCAGGTAAATCATCAAGTTTTTCGACTTTTTCTTTGCCTGCTCTTACTAAACGCTCGTTTGCTCTTTTAAGACGCAAAGCTTCTTGTTCGTCTTTTTCTTTGATTCGTTCAGACTCTACCAATGAAATAGTCTTTTTATCTTTTTCTTTTTGGTAACGCTGAATATCTTCAAAGATATAGGCAAATTCAGGATCATTTTTAATACGTTTTAAGTGATTTTGTTCCATTACAGTAAGTGCACTTGATGTATCACCAAATGTAGAATAATTCACTCTTTCAATGCTGTCCCAGGGTAAAGCATTTTCTTCTTGGCTTTCCCCCCAATCATCTGGGTCAATTGCAGAAGGAAATTTGATATCTGGAACCACACCTAAGTTTTGTGTACTACCACCGTTAATGCGGTAAAATTTAGCAATAGTATACTGAATACTTCCCAATGGGTTGCTATATAAATCGTAAATACGTCCTAAGGGACGGTGACGCTGTACAGTGCCTTTACCAAAGGTTTGCTCACCCAAAACGACGGCACGTCCATAATCTTGCATGGCTGCGGCAAAAATTTCTGATGCCGATGCACTATAACGATCAACAAGTACAGTTAAAGGACCATCATAATAAGTAATGCCATCAGTATCTTTTTCAGTTCGGGTACGCCCAGAAGCATCGTGAATCTGTACCACAGGACCTTGGTCGAAAAACAATCCAGACAACAACGTTGCTTCAGTTAAAGAGCCGCCGCCATTTCCGCGCAAATCAACTACGATTCCTCGCACGCCTTTTTCTTTTAAATCAATAAGTTCTTTTTTGACGTCAGAATGCAGATTGTTATAAAAAGACGGTATGGTAATAACACCAAGTTTTTCACCAGCGTGATTGCCAGTTTCTGGTGTGTATACTTCAGACTTAGCCGCTCGGTCTTCTAGTTTAATTTTATCTCTGGTTAAGCTTACCACTTCTGGAACATTAGATTCAGAAGCACCTTTCAAGACTTGTAGCTTAACTACACTCCCTTTAGGGCCTTTAATAAGGTCAACCACTTCATCTAATCGCCATCCGATAATATCCACAAAATCATCTTGATCTTGCGCGACACCAACAATTTTGTCTTCAGGTTTAATTTTTTTAGATAATTCAGCTGGACCACCAGGCACCACACTGCGAATGACCGTATAATCGTCTTCACTTTGTAATACCGCGCCTATACCTTCAAATGACAGGTTCATTTCCATATCAAAACGATCGGTACTTTGCGGTGATAAATAACTTGTGTGGGCATCAACGCTGCGGGCAAAAGAATGCATTACAGTTTGGAATACATCTTCACTTTTGGTTTGTGAAAGACGTTTAATTGCGCGTTCATAACGTTTCGTTAAAAGATCTTTAATTTCTTCCGCCGTTTTTCCCGCCAACTTTAGATTTAAGGCATCATATTTTACTCTTTGACGCCACAACTCATTTAATTCAGCGGTGGATGCAGCCCAAGGCGCCTCTTCACGATCAAACTCCAAAGAGTCGCCTTTTTTCTCAAAATCAAAAGGTTTATCGAGTAACGTGATGGCATACTCAAACCGCTCTAAACGACGATTTAAGTTCAAAGAATATATACTGTACGCGTCGTTTAAATTTCCTTGAGCAATGGCTTCATCAAAATTTAAACGGTACTTTTCCATTGCATCGATATCAGACTTCAAAAAGAAATTACGATTGAAGTCTAGGGTTCTAACGTAGCGGTCAAATGTTTTAGCAGACAAGCTATCGTCAATTTTAATCGGTTTATAATGGGAACGTAATAAATGAGAGCTTATTCGTTTAGCTGAAGCAGAGTGTTGTGACTCTTGCACTAAACTAGGGATGTCGACAGCTTCACTCGTAGAATTAACCGCGATCGCCCCAGCACTTAAACAAAATAATGCGCTATATACAGAAACGCGTACAAATTTATTCATATTACTACCTCTTAGGTCGAGCTAAGCGCAAATTATCTGCTTGCACTTTCACTATCATACCGGTTTGCAGTTGGACGTGAACTTCATCTTTTGAGATATCGGTAATAGTCGCAGGAAGAGGACTCTTTCCAACCTTAACGGTAACTTCGGTCCCTACCACTAAATTTGATTCAGTCAATTTTTCAGGTGGTGGTTGTTTAATTTGTTTGTGTTTTGCGGGTTTAGTTCCCTTAAATTGCGTTTGATTTTGTTTTTCACGCTTTTCTTTAGAACTTTTTTTCTCAGGTTTTGGTTTAGACGCGTTGTTTAGTTTACGTTTTTCAGCCACTTTAGCTTTACTTTCAGTCAACTGTTTTAACGCATGTTCAGCATGCTCTTTTTCAATGGCATCACCTTGATTACCATCTAAATCAATTCGAAAACTGCCTTCTTTCACACTGTGTAAATAACGCCAGCTGTTTGTGTAATGTCTAAGAGAAGCCCGTAATAACGTTTTACTTACCCGATCATCTTCTTTTAAACGTTCAGAAAGTTCTTGAAAGATACCTATTTTTAAAGGTTTCGCTTCACCTTCTAATGAGAAACATTTAGGGAAGGTTTGTGCTAAAAAAGTAATAACTTCTTTGCTATTCGAAAATTTTTGTTGGTTTTCCATTCAATCTACTAATTAATAATTTTGTTCATAATCTTCATCGTGTTCTGCATCATCCCAAGTTGCCAACAGTTGGTCAACCCAGTCGTGCAAATCCGCGTCGTCGATTTCCAAGAGGTAACTGTCTTCATGCCAGTTTACCCATATATGATGTAGTATTTTTTCTAAACGGCTTGTGTCTATGTCTTCATCTGCAAGATCATAAGCCATGTGTAAAATCGTGTTTAATCGTTCAGCTGCTTCTTCAGCTTCGTCATCCCAATTTTCAAGATCAGCTGGCGTCGCCAAAACAACATGAACATCTACAAGACTTTTCACACTATCGTCTCTTGCAGCAAATCAACCATTTTTTGTAATCCCAAGCCATCGATAGAATCAAAACGTGCTATTGATGGACTATCTATATCTAACACTCCGATTAGTCGTCTCCCTGACAAAATGGGGATCACAATTTCTGAGTTGCTTGCAGCATCACAAGCAATATGCCCTTCAAACTGATGAACGTCAGAAACGATCTGAGTCGTTCGATTTTTAGCAGCATTGCCGCAAACGCCCGCTCCCATTGGAATTCGAATACAAGCAGGTTTTCCTTGAAACGGACCTAATACCAATTCTTCACCGTCTACTAAATAGAATCCAGCCCAATTTATGTCCTCTAAACTCATAAATATTAACGCACTCAAATTTGCTAAATTAGCAATTAAGTTACGCTCATCTTCTATGAGAGCTTCAGCTTGTTTTGCAAGGCTTTGATAAAATTCAGCTTTTTCTTGATCTGTAGACATCTTTACCTTCGGGTTATTAACCTATATTTGCGACGAGTCGATATATAAAAAGGATTTTAACCTTCAATCACTAGAATTTCAGCGGTTTTTTTACGATTTATGTTTTAAAGACCTTCGGAAATGATCTTTGCAGAGATTAAGGGGTCTCAATCTCTGCAAAATTTGGCTGGAAATAGCGATATATTTTGATCTGCTAGTTATCCCCTAAGGAGGTTATTCCTTAATTTTAAAAGACAAAGTTACACTTGCATTTATTTCATTTAGACCAGGTAAATACTGCGCTGCTTCATTAAATACAGAAAGTGAGCGCGCAGAAGGCTGCGGAGTTGGTTGATAACTCGATGTTTCCTCAACATTTATCACATTGCCTAATTTAATCTTTAAGTTCTTTGCTAAATGTTTAGCCCGCTCGTGACCATCAGAGATAGCTGCCTCTAAGGCGTTAAGGTAAGCTTGTTGTTGATCTTCGACTTCATAGCGAAATCCATCGATTCTGTTTACCTTCAAAGTAAACAACTCTTCTAAAATTGCTGGGTAGTTTTCAAACTTCCGCAATGTCACATTGATATTGCGACTAAACACAAAGCCTTTTTGAATGTTTGATTGTCTTTCACGTTCATACCAAGGATATAAGCTTAAGGACATGGCTTGAATATCTTGTTGCGCCACTTTGTGTTTACTCAGTACCGATAATATTTTATCAGTTTTCGCATTTACTAGGCCATTTAAGACTGACGAATTATCACCCTTTTCTTCAACGGCAATGGTAAATTTTAAAATATCAGGTGCTTGGAAAATGCTCCCTTGCCCCCTCACTGTGATGATATCACTACGAGATTCATGGGCGGATAAAACAAAACTATTTAGTAATAAAATACCAACAAGTAGTATACGCATTTTAATCTAATCCTTTTTTGGTGATAACTGCCGCTCTATCCATAATGAAGCTGACTTTAATATACTTTTCTTCTTCATTACCCCAGATGCATGAATGGGTACCAATAACGGCCTCGCAATTATCCGCTTTACCTAAAATCATCTCTACATCTGATTTTATCATCCCCATCTCAACTCTATCGTAGTTTTCTAAGGTTACTTTTGAACACCCTGCTAGCAAAATGCTAATACCTGAAAACATGATTATTTTTCGCAACATATCTTTACCTTTCAAAAATGTAAGTTGTTCAGCTGTTAGTTTAACCAAAAAACCAATAAGCCACTATAATTGCCGTAATAATTCCTGCGAGATCTGCAGCGAGGCAACAGGCCACGGCATAACGACTATGCTTAATTCCCACAGCCCCTAAGTATACGGCGAGAATGTAAAACGTAGTTTCTGTTGAACCTTGCAATACTGAAGCAAGACGACCGGCAAAAGAGTCCGCGCCATGGTGTTGCATGGTTTCAATCATTAATGCTCTGGCACCAGAACCGCTCAAAGGTTTCATTAATGCATTGGGTATAGCATCAACAAAGCGATTATCTATCCCAATAAAGTTTACGCCACTGGCCATGACCCCCATCAACATGTCCAATAATCCGCTGGCTCTAAGCATACCAATAGCAAATAACATAGCAATTAAATAAGGAATAAGTGAAATAGCTAATTTAAAACCTTTTTTTGCCCCTTCAACAAACAATTCATAACAATTTAGTTTTTTGAAAGCCCCCACACTTAACACTATGACAATAAAAGTTAGTAGCAAGCTATTGGCTACAATGGATGATTGCGTCGACATTTGCTGTGCTGTCAGTGAGGAAAAATAAATAATTACCGCTGCTAATATTGAAATAACCGCGGCGGCATAAAGAAAAATCACACGGTTAAATAGATTTATCTTTTGTACCCAAGAGGTCACTAACAAGCCAACCATGGTCGAGGCAAATGTCGATAACAAAATGGGTATAAACACATCCGTAGGGTTGACTGCACCCTGCTCTGCTCGATACAAAAATACTGCGATTGGAAATAATGTCACAGACGAAGTATTCATGACTAAAAATATGATTTGTGCATTAGTAAGACTGGCTTTTGATGTATTCAGACTTTGCATATCTTGCATTGCCTTTATACCGAAAGGCGTAGCTGCGTTATCCAATCCCAAGACATTGGCTGATATGTTCATCGTAATACTTCCTATGGCGGGATGCCCCTTGGGAATTTCAGGCATTAATCGACACAACAGTGGTTCTAACACAATAGATAATTTAGAAACTAAACCAGAACGCTCAGCGACTTGAAAGATTCCTAACCAAAATGCCAATACACCGATTAAACCAATGGAAATATCAACGCTTAATTTGGCCATTGAATAGATCGCATCCATTACGTCTTTAAAACTACCTATATGGTCATTAAAGAATACTTGCCAGAGTGTGGCGATAAATGCCGACAAAATGAATGCTAACCAAATTCTATGTAACATAATTACTTAAGGTGTTGACTGTTTGAGAGTAAACTACCATAGAATCAATATGATGTGAGAAAATCCTGTTTATCGATTAACAATAAACAGGACTTGTTCGTAGTAATAATTAGTGAGGGGGAATTTTTTATAGAATTATTTATTTGAATTTAAAACAGCTTTTAAACTATCAATACAGTAATTCACATTTTTTAAATTTGAACCATAACCCATTAGACCGATTCTCCACACTTTACCCGCTAAAGAACCGAGTCCAGCGCCGATTTCTAAATTGTAGTCATTTAGTAAGGTTTGTCTTACCTTAGCATCATCAACGCCGTCAGGGATCCGTACTGTATTTAATTGCGGAAGACGATATTTTTCTTCAACAATAAATTCTAATCCGAGTGCTTCAAGGCCTTCTTTTAGCTTATTGTGCATTTCTTGATGGCGTTGCCATGCAGCTTCTAACCCTTCTTCTTTTAAAATAACTAGGGATTCGTGCAGCGCATACAAACTGTTAACAGGTGCGGTATGGTGGTAAGCGCGTTTAGCTCCTTTACCCCAATATCCCATCACCAGTTCCATATCTAAGAACCAACTTTGGATAGGTGTTTTTCTTGCCTTAATAGCATCAATTGCTAACTGACTGAAGGAAACAGGCGATAAGCCAGGAACGCAGGATAAACATTTTTGTGTCCCTGAATAGATAGCATCAATTTGCCAGTCATCGACGCGTAATTCACAGCCGCCTAATGACGTCACAGCATCCACTAAGGTTAAACAGTTGTACTTTTTAGCCAGTTTACATAAGGCTTCAGCATCATTTTTAACCCCTGTAGAGGTTTCTGCATGTACAAATGCGACAATCTTAGTGTCTTTATTTTCTTCTAAAGCTTGTTCAAGTTTTTGAATATCTGTAGGTTTTCCCCACTCATCTTCCACCAACACAGCTGTACCACCGCAACGAATTACATTCTCTTTCATGCGGCCGCCAAAAACACCATTTTGGCAGACAATGACTTTGTCACCTGGCTCTACTAAGTTAGCAAAGCAGGCTTCCATACCGGCGGAACCTGGTGCTGAAACCGGCATAGTTAATTGATTCTTGGTTTGAAATGCATATTGCAGGAGAGTTTTAATCTCATCCATTAAATCGATAAACTGTGGATCTAAATGACCAATTGTTGGTCTAGAAAGGGCCGTCAGTATTTTTGGATCAACATCTGAAGGTCCAGGCCCCATGAGAGTACGAACCGTCGGGATAAATGATGTAGCAGTTGAAGTCATAAATTACATTCTCATTAGGTTAAAACGAATATAGTGTTACAGTTGATTGGCTAAACAACAAGATCAGCATATCCAACATTCACAAAAAGAATGTAATTTTCATTCAGCATTTTTCAAATTACTATTCAATTAAGTCAAAAATAATGAATTTGTTGCAATTAAGCGCTGTGGATAACCTGTACACAAGAACTGTATAAGATGTGACGAAATCACTAAGATCATTTATATTTTAGTAATATGTAATAACTAGGTGACTGATATTACGTCATTTTTAAATTTAATCTCAAATATGTTTAAATTTTGAGCAAAGTTGTTCTAAACTAAATATTCAAATCAATTATTTTGATTTTTGAAGACTTCTCCCTGAAGAAGTTTAGTTAGCGCAAGGCTCTTTACCAGAGCCATTCCCCTAAGCCCGGCACTAGAAATGGTACCGGGCCTTTTTTAAGGAAAGTGACGACATTATTCAGCCAGTAACTCGCTCATATAATGTTTGGCATTTTTTACATAATGGTCAGCAGAACCTTTTAGCATAGCCTGTTGCTTATCACTCAGGGTTTTTACAACTTTGGCAGGGCTGCCCATAACTACAGAGCCGTCGGGTATCTCCATATTTTCGGTCACCAAACTGTTTGCGCCAATCAAGCAATAACGCCCTATTTTAGCACCATTTAGCACTACCGCATTAATACCAATTAAACTGTAATCACCTATTTGACAGCCGTGCAACATCACCTTATGCCCAACGGTAACCCCTTTACCCAAAACTAGCGGCACTCCATAATCGGTGTGTAATACCGAACCATCTTGGATATTTGTGTCTGGGCCTACGGTTATATCATCGCAGTCACCGCGAATTACCACGTTAAACCAAACACTGCTATTTTCACCTAAGTTCACCGAGCCAATAACATGGCTTCCTGGCGCAACAAAGACACTATCAGCCACCACGGCTTTGCGTTCTCCTAATGAATAAATCACATCAACTCTCCTATTGTACTGTTATTTATCAACTTGTCGCATCAATCCTTCTTGCATAGTTGACGCTACTAGAACGCCTTGCTGATTGAAAAATTGACCACGAACTAAACCACGCACACCACCAGTAAATGGACTTTCTGCTACGTACAATAACCATTCATCAAATTTAAACGGATGGTGGAACCACATAGAGTGATCTATGGTAGCCATTCTAAGCTGCTTATTTCTCACCGAAATACCGTGGGGCTGCAAACAGGTACCCAGAAAATGATAGTCTGACGCGTACGCCAGCATGGCGTGGTTTAAATTTAAATTCTCCGCAACCAATTCTTGGGCGCGCATCCATATATATCGTTTGGGCTCTGATTTAACCGGTTGCAGTGGATCGATAGTTTGCACAGTTCTGCTATCTATCGGTTTGTGATAACTAATGGCTTCTTGCATTCGTTCTGAAATTTTGTCCAATGTACTTTCAAAAAAAGTTATATCTGATTTAATTTCTTCTGGTGGCGGTACATCTGGCATATCCGCATATTGATGCTCTAAGCCTTTTTCAGGTGTTTGGAAAGAAGCCGTTAAGTAGAAAATGTTTCTGCCATTTTGAATGGCCTTTACCCGCCGAGTAGAGAAACTTCTACCGTCCCTGACATTTTCCACTTCATAAATTACTGGATGGTTAGCATCACCCGGCAATAAAAAATAGGAGTGAAATGAATGGGAGACTCGACCCTCTGGTAAGGTATTGTGGGCAGCGGCTAATGCTTGACCCATTACCTGACCGCCAAATAGCGCGCGGAAGCCGAGATCCCAACTTTGCCCCCGGTACAAAGTGTTTTCAATTTTCTCTAATTGCAATAATGACTTTAATGTCACTTCTGCCATGTACTACTCCCCGTTAATTTTAGCGCTGTTGTATTTTTAGTTTTTTAGGATAAAACTTTTCTGGTAAACCCGAAGCATGTTCGAAATAACGAGTGTCTTTATACGGCAATTTCATAAATCCTGAAATCCCTAAGCCTTTAATTTCTGAAACTAACTGAATAATCCGCTTTAATAATGCCCTAAATTCATTTTCCATACTGTGGTCAAGTAAGGTGTAATAACTGTGGATTTTTAAATTAGATGGCAGTGCTTCAAATATTATGCACCCCGTATGATGAATACGATTTAACTGATGAATGATCTCCATCATTTTATCAGGTAGAGCTAAAAGTTCATCTGGATCTTCGCCGTCCTCAAAATAAGAATGGTTGCGACTTTGATCCTCCGTTATCGAAGTATGACTGAGTTCATAAGGAATCTGCATGTTATTCTCAGCTTGATAAGGTAAATTTTCGTTATCACGTTCAATATGTAAGGTATCGCGTGCGTTAAACATACAGCTTTTAAACACACCCACACGGTGAATTGCTCGCGCTAAGGTAATCACATTATTGACTGACACATCAAAAGACCGTTTTAAGGTCGGATCGTATAAATTTAAACTAGAGTCTATATACACCCCTTCAGGTTGCCACCGAACCACTAAACCGCCCACAACTGGGTATTTACCTAACCTGCCTACCGCTGATATAAAGGCTTTTTCGGTTTCGCCCATCCCTTGCATGTAATTTTTATAATATCGTTCAAACTGTGCATCATTGACGTAATGTAGATCCGAGCTAATATCGCTATTTTCAAGTTTCAAGAAAGAGCGTCTAGAACTATAAACAACAGTATCAATTTCCTTTTTCTTAGCAAAACTCCAAGTTGGAATAAGCGCAAGGTGTTCATCAATATCCTTATCAGCGAAAACCACGTTTTTCATGAACTTCATATTTTTCATAAAATAGTCGCCGCCTAATCGGCGTTTTTCCGGCTCGTCACTTAACATTGCGGTTAATACTTCTGATAACTCTTTGGGTAACCCTAGGGAATTGGGCGTAATAATATGTCTTCCAAAGCGACTTGATTGACCTGACGCCAATGCATAAAGTGTACTCGCTAAGCCCTGCTCATCGAATCTGGGGCTAGATAGCTCTCCGTTTAACTGTTCATCGCCAATGAAATAGACGTCGCCAAGACGAGCGTTAGTTTGTTGCAGATCACTGGACATGAGATCCATCACATTGTTTGCGATATATTGGCCTTGATGATCCATTTGTGCAAACACACTGGAGCCCCAATCAATTAACCCGATTGATTCAGTTTGTGCGTCGAATACGATGTTTGAAGGTTTAATATCACCATGCACTATGGGTTTGTTGGTGCCCTGCTCTTGATGCTGTCGTAGAAATAATAAGATGTCACAAAGTTGAGCGGCTATTTTGGTTATGAGTCTAGCTGACAACGGCCCTTTTTGTAGGGAATAGACTTCAAGGTCAACTCCCTTTGCCCTTTCCATAACCAAAATGGCTTGTTTTTTAATGCGTTGAAATTCAATTAAAGAAGGCACATGAGGATGTTCTACCTGACTTAGCATATAAGCTTCGTCTTCTAACTGTTCCTGAACGTGTTGTGGCAGGTTAATACGGGAGAATTTAAAAACCAATTGGTTCTGTCGAGGATCACTACCGGCAAATGCAAAACCGAAGGCACCTTTACCTATCAATTCAATATCACTGTAACCAAGCAGCTCTAGTTGCTCTTTACATAACTTAATCCATTCCTTTAATTTTTGTGCGTCTTTGTGGGACAAAAGATAAACAGATTGTTCGTCTGGAATATAAAAATGTTTGAGATCTGCAACAGTCATTTCAGTTGGCCTTGATTCAATAGCCTAGTTTTATAAGCCCATATTATTTAGCTCTTGATCATAAAAAAGGCTATTCAGCCTTTTTCAACCACTCGACATACCCTTTGCCATGGGCTTTGTCCGCACTAATGTGATTCACTAATCCAGGTAGCAATTCATCTAAATCAGTGTCCAATTGCCAAGGCGCGTTGACGATAATTAACCCCGAACCATACATACCGGCGTCACCTTCATTTTCAGTAACATGCATAACAACATTCAATACACTTTTACAGTCAAGTTGCGCAATTTCTTGGCACATTTTTTCGCTTAATCCAGCCTTTTTACCGGCGCGATTGGATAACAGCGGATACCAAATAGCAAAAATGCCAACGGACCACTTTTTAATCCCTTTAGTCAAAGTCTGCACAACCTGTTCATATTCGCTAGCCACTTCATAGGAAGGATCTATCAGCACTAAGCCTCTTGCTGGAACTGGCGGTAATATGGCCAACAAACCTTCATATCCGTCACGATGATGTACAGCAATAGTGGCTGAACTACCAAAGTCAGACAAATTGTCTCGTAAGTTATCAATTTCAGTATTGTGCAACTCCATGCAAACCATTTTGTCTTGTTCACGGAGCATATTAGCGGCAATTAACGGCGAACCAGGATATTGATTATTTGCAATAAATTCATTGGTGAGCTGCTGATAGTCTGCAATATCCTGTTGCTCTGATTGATATTTCTGGATTGCCGTTATACCAGTCTTAAACTCTAGGGTTTTTTGTGCTTCTTCACCAGCTAGTTCATACAAACCCGCTCCGCTATGGGTATCAATATAGATGGCTGGCTTGGGTTTGTTTTTAAGTTTTTTGATGATCAACATTTGGGTAATATGCTTTAACACATCTGCATGATTGCCTGCATGAAAACTGTGGCGATAACTTAACATTTCAATAGTTACTTTTATAACTGGACATCAGCTAATGATACTTAAATAAGGCAATGCCACCAAGGTTTAATCAAAAACTGCCATATAAAACTATATGGCAGCACATACCTTAACTTAACTCAGTTAGCATACTGATGGGGTTTTCCAGATAGGATTTCCACAAGTTACTAAATTTCAGCATAGTGGCACCATCAATGATGCGGTGATCCCCAGACCAACTGATATGCATGATATTGACCGGAACGACATTGTCATTTTGATCAAATCGTGGAAGTCGCTGAATTTTACCTAGAGCGACAATGGCACTTTCAGGTTTATTGATCACCGGCGTTGCTGTGGTACCGCCAATCACGCCAACATTGGATATACTAATAGTACCGCCCTTTAAGTCCTGATTAGACAGTTTCCCCTGTCTGGCTAACCCTACTAAACGTTCCACTTCTTGAGCAATCTCAAACAAGGAAAGGTTTTCTACACCTTTTATATTGGGCACCAACAAACCTACCTTTGAATCAACTGCAATGCCAATATTATGGGTTTTGATATAGGTTATTTCAGTACACTCAGGGTTCACCTGGCTATTAATGATTGGGTACTGTTTTAAAGCCAAAGACAGAGATTTAATGAAAAATGGCATCAAACTTAATTTAGTGCCCTTATCTTCAAACTCCTGTTTAAGATCCCGGCGCACATCCATTAACTTATCCATTTCTATTTCATCACTGACACTAAAATGGGGAATACTGAAAACAGAATCCGTCATTTGTTTGGCCATAATGGCTTTAATTCCACGAATAGGTTCAACTGTATTATGGTTATCTAGATCTTTACTTTGTGTTCTAGGATTTTCATTGAGGTTATGATTTGTCGCTACCTGATTGGCAGAGTCAGTTTGCTGAGATTTATCTAAGTGAGCGGCAATATCTTGTTTTAACACGCGCCCTTTTTTACCGCTTCCTAATACGCAAGTAATATCTAAATTATTTTCTCTGGCTAGGCGACGGACAGCTGGGCTGGCTAGTGCCTTTTTGTTAATTGATTTTTGCTCAGGCGAGCGCTGTTGGCTTACTTGAGGTTGATGGCTCACCTCTTCGGCAGTTTTCTGTTGTCCTGACTTCGGGCCTGCTTCTTCAGAGGTGATCAGTGAATACAAAGGGCTATGGACTTTAGCCACTTCCCCTTGATGATAATAAAGTTGACTTATTACCCCAGTGTATTTGGCTGGGATTTCAACCAATGCTTTGTCTGTCATCACTTCGACCACGGCTTGATCTTCAGTCACTTTTTCACCTTCTTCAACCAGCCATTTAACGATTTCACATTCGACTATGCCTTCACCAATATCTGGCAAAATAAAATCCAAAGCTTCACTGGAAGCGGCATCATCGGCTGATGGCGTTTGACTCAGTTTGGTCTCTTCTTCCTCAAGAATAGGCTCACTGGTCTTTGATTTGTCAGAAGGTGCATCCTCAGAAGTTCCATGGGCTTTTGGCTGATCGTCAAGATTGCCATCTAATGCAAATAAAGGTTCATGGACTTTTGCCACTTCACCTGCTTTGTAATATAGCTTACTCACTTTTCCTGAGTGCATTGCTGGAATTTGCACGGTTGCTTTATCGGTCATGACTTCGGCAACGGGCTGATCTTCTTCGATCAAGTCCCCTTCTTTTACCAACCACTCAAGGAGTTCACATTCTACTATTCCTTCGCCAATATCAGGCAATATAAAGTCTTGCATCTTATTTCTCCTGATTAATAATTGACTGAGCGTTTGATGGCTTCATAGGTTTTTAAATGATCCGGCATATATTCCTTTTCGTGTGACAACGGATAAGGCGTATCTAAGCCACAGACTCGTGTTATGGGTGATTCTAGATTTAAAAAACATTTGTCTTGAACAGTGGCGGCAATTTCACTGGCAAAACCTCCGGTTTGAGGTGCTTCGTGGTTAATTAACAGTCGCCCCGTTTTCACAACAGATCCACAAACGGTTTCTACGTCCCAAGGTAAAATGCTACGTAAATCGATGATTTCACAGGAGATGCCATCACCTTCTGCCATTTCTGCCGATTTTTGCAAAACTTCTACCTGCGCTCCCCACGCCAGTAACGTGATGTCAGTCCCGCTTTTAACCAACTCCGCTTTACCTAGAGTCAATTCGTAATCTTCTTCTGGTACTTCCCCCACTGATGCGCGGTATAAACGTTTGGGCTCCATAAATAGCACCGGATTGTCGTCGCGAATAGAGGCCAATAACAGACCCTTAGCTTGATATGGATTGCGAGGAATAACGATTTTCATGCCTGGAATATGAGCGAAAAAAGCCTCTGGTGATTGTGAGTGATAATGGCCACCAGCAATACCACCACCATATGGTGTTCTGATGGTCAAACTACCGCAGCTAAATTGACCGCCGGAACGATATCGAAATTTAGCAGTTTCATTGACGATCTGATCAAACGCGGGAAATATATAATCAGCAAACTGGATCTCTGCGATGGCAGTTGACCCCTGTGATGCTAAACCATTGGCAAACCCGATGATGCCCTGTTCAGTTAACGGCGTATTGAAACAACGGCCATTACCAAACTTTTCTTGTAAATTGCTCGTGGCCCTAAATACCCCCCCAAAATGCCCTACGTCCTCACCAAATACCATGGCTGTTTTATCTGCTTCCATAGCTGTGATTAGTGCATTATTTACCGCTTGTAACATGTTCATTTTAATCATTTTTAATTCTCCCTGAAGTCTTAGGATAGGCATCTGGGTACTGACGAATATGTTGCTTTAATGATTGCAATTGTTCTTTTAAGTGCCATGGAGGGGTGTCATAAACATCTTCAATAATATCATCAATGTTATTTACGGGTTCCTTTTCAACTTGCTTTAGAGTTTGCAATACTTCTTGACGAGATTCAGTGGCAAATTGTTTGATTGCCTCTTCATCCAGCCAACCTTTACTTTTCATCCATTTCTCGAAACGTAACAATGGATCTTTTAATTTCCATTTAGCTTCTTCTTCTTTAGAGCGATACCCACTGGGATCATCTGAAGTTGAATGAGCAGCAAGGCGATAGGTCATGGCTTCAATTAATACCGGGCAATTTTCTTTCAGTGCAGTCTCTCGTGCCTGTTTAGTTGCTGCATAAACGGCTAAAACGTCATTGCCATCGACGCGGATCGTTCTAACTCCGTAGCCGATACCACGAGATGCAATGCCATCTCCGGCAAATTGTTCTTCTGCTGGGGTAGAAATGGCGTAACCATTATTGCGGCACAGGAAAATCACCGGGCAATGTAAAACAGCGGCCATATTAAGCCCTGCGTGAAAATCGCCCTCAGATGCGGCTCCTTCCCCAAAATAGCATATAGTTAACGCATCCAAACCAGCCATTTTTTGACCATAAGCATAACCTGAGGCTTGGGGAATTTGTGTCCCTAAGGGAGATGAAATGGTCATAAAGTTAAGATCCTTATCACCGTAGTGAATGGGCATTTGACGACCTTTATTAGGATCTTTTTGATTACTAAACATCTGATCCATAAATTGTTTGGTTGTATACCCACGATACGCTAATGAACCTTGTTCTCGGTATTGAGATAAAATCATATCTTGGGGCTCTAAAGCCGCTGCGCTACCAATAGTTGCGGCTTCTTCACCGGTACAGGCTAAATAAAAACTGATCCGTCCTTGTCGTTGAGCGGCAATCATTCGTTCATCTAAAATCCTAATGTAATGCATAGTTTTTAAGATTTTTTCAGATACTTCTTGGCTTAACTCGGGGCACTGCTCATGGTCATGCTCAACACCATCAGGTGACAATAATTGCAACATGGGGATGTCAACTAATCCATTGGTGATCATTTGAACCTGATGGACCATCCCAATATCGGAAAGATGATTTCTGTCTTTCATCAAAAAACCTATTTTGTGAGTTAAATAAACTGTTATCAATATGTTAATTTTAGTTCACATTTAAAGGAGATGTGTTGCGAAAATGAATTGTGCAAAATGCACATAAGACAGAAGCATTCTAATAAGACCATTCATATTAGGATGTCTATCCTAATTATTAATTAACCTGAATCCCTTTATTCACCAGCAAGAGAATGTTTGGACTAATTTCTTTTGTTAACTAATTAAAAGACTGGAAGTTGTGGTCGTGGAAGTTGCTGGAAAATGATTGAGTTTCAACACGAGTTAAAAATTTTAGGATCTGAGTTCATACTAGAAATAAAAAAGGGTCTAATCATTAGACCCTTGCTATATAGATTCGACTTAAGTTTGTTTACTCAAACTTACGTTCCCGTTTAGTCTCTATGGTTTCAATGTACCCATGCCATGTGGCATATCCAATTAATGGCATTAGTAATACAAATCCAACAAACCCCGTTAAAAAGCCAATGACCACTGCGACAAAGATAATCATTGCCCAAACAAACATTGCACCTTTATTCAGCCATACAGCGTTTACGCTCGTTAACACGGCAGTGGCCAAATCTACCTTACGTTCCATTAATATTGGTTGGGTAAAGGCACTGAGTAAAAATACGATGCCAGTAAATACTGCGCCAACGACTGTACCTAAAACTAGGAATGGCAATAACTCTTCCAAGTTATCTCCTAAGTAAGATGGATATAATGCATGGATCATTGATGCGACACGCAACCAAAATATCATCAATACCATAAGCAATATGCCAAACCCCCATTCATTCACGGCATTTCGTTTCACTGCTTTTACCGCATGCCATAAAGTCGGTTTATGGCCCTTACCAAATTCCCAGCTAATATCATATAAAGCGGCGGCTAAAAAAGGGCCGATTAACATAAAACACACCATGGCAGGTAAAATAACTAAATGCCAACCAGTGAGTGCAACTAAATAGGTTATCAACCAAGGAATTAACGCGAAAAACACGCCAAAGAAAACCGTTAAAATAGGTGCTCGTAATAGATCTCTAAATCCTAATGCGAGCCACTTAAAAGGATCGGTTAATGCTAACTCTTTGCAAGGAATAACTCGGGCAATACTACTATCAGTTATTGCATTATGAGGTTCTTCTTGGAAATGCTGTGACATACATAACTCCCTAACTTTAAATCGAATCGGGTGGAAACACAGTTATAATTCAAATAAGACATATCAATTAGTATAAGTAAGCAATGAAAGTTTGCCATTTTTCCGCTGAATTATTATTCACTTGAGTTAACAGAACAGCGCTTAAGATGCCGACTTAGAACATTCTTATTATTAACATAAAATTAACAACTTGAAAGTAAAAGTAGATTAATAATTAAACTGAATGTATTTAAGGGTTAATGAATATCGGCTAGACACCAACTCAAGGGGCTAGCAAAATAGCGAAAAAGGGCTAGATTAAGGTCAGAAAAGCTCGTAATGGATTGTTCTGAGTTAGATACACATTTAAATACAAAACGATGACAATTGTTTTTAATCAGATCGTAGTCACTATAATTGTATAGATTAGCGACTGCAGTTGCTGCAGCGTGGGGAGAGATTAGCGGTGCGCCTGAAGCATCACATAATACATGTATGCGAGTTCCACTTCTTTTAGTTAAGAAGCGCTCAGGAGAAATTCCGCGAATTAAACCGTTTCCTTTTAATTCAATAATATTACCGTCAACCCAAATCCCAGTATGTTCAAATACACCAAAAATGCCACAACAGACAATAGAGCCGTCTTGAACACTAACTAATGAATCATCTTCACCAGGGTAATGTTTTACGTATTGGCGTTTAATTTTATTTGATTGCTGAAGTTTATCGCCAGCATATAAAGCGGCTATTCCAGCCCCTAACCATAACAAAGGTACAGGCATGTCGTTTTCCTATGAAGACTACTCCTTAAGCCTGCAAGATCTATTTAAATTAGGCAATATAAAGTTTGTAAACAGATGTTATGCAAAAAAACATGAGTGATATATAAAAATAATTATGAATTCCCCCTTAACACCACCCCCTTGGCTGTATTATTCTGTGTTATCAAATTAAGGTGTAGGTATTCATGAAAATAATCAACAAATCCAACAAATTAGAGGGCGTGTGTTACGACATTCGAGGACCAATCCTCGATGCTGCCAAAAAAATGGAAGATGAAGGACATCGTATCCTCAAACTTAATATTGGTAACCCCGCCCCATTTGGATTTGCCGCACCAGAAGATATTTTAAAAGACGTTATTCATAACTTGCCTACTGCCCAAGGCTATTCTGATGCCAGCGGTATTTACGCTGCCCGTGTTGCAGTAATGCAGTACTACCAACAACAGAACATTAAAAACATTTTAGTTGATGATGTATTCATTGGTAATGGCGTAAGCGAATTAATCGTTATGGCCATGCAAGCGTTGTTAAACAATGGTGACGAAGTATTGATCCCCAGCCCCGATTACCCTCTGTGGACTGCAGCGGTCAGCTTGTCCTCTGGTACGCCGGTACACTATAAGTGCGTTGAACAGGCAGATTGGTTTCCAGATATAGCCGATATTCGCAGTAAGATAACCAGTAATACCAAAGCCATCGTACTCATTAATCCAAACAACCCGACTGGTGCGGTATACAGCAAAGAAGTACTCCAAGACATCATTGACGTTGCCAGAGAGTTCAATTTAGTTGTGTTTAGTGATGAAATTTACGACAAGATTTTATACGACGATGCTCAGCACAATTGTATAGCGGCCATGGCCGATGATTTGTTTTTTATTACCTTAAGTGGCTTGTCAAAAAACTATAGAATCGCGGGCTTTAGGGCTGGTTGGCTATTGGTTAGTGGTAATAAATTAATTGCCAAAAATTATATAGACGGCATTAATATGCTGGCATCCATGCGCATGTGTGCCAATGTCCCCTGCCAACATGCAATTCAAACTGCATTGGGCGGCTATCAAAGTATTAATGATTTAATTGTCGACGGTGGCCGTTTAAAAATTCAACGTGATTTAGCCACTAAAATGCTAAATGACATCGAAGGCATAAGTTGTGTGGTACCCAAAGGGGCCATGTACTGCTTCGCTAAAGTAGACGCTGAAAAATTCAATATAACCAATGACGAACAAATGATTTTGGACTTATTGACCAAAGAAAAGATTTTGCTTGTTCACGGAAAGGCGTTTAACTTTAAAGATGGCTGTTATTTCAGATTGGTTTTTCTACCTCACAAGGACGAATTAGAAACCGCGATTAAACGTATTGGTAACTTCTTCTCGTACTACAGACAGGTTTAATTGCATTACTCTAAATGAGAGTGCTATTTTCAACACTCTCATTCATTAAACAAGGGCTTTATTTGCTGATTTGGGCACAAAATCAGCAAATAGTGACCACATCCATGTATCATTCACACCAGTAGCTGATATTGGTATTCTTTACATTAATCGGTAAAGAATAAACGGTAAGTAAAAGCCTTTCCCTTCAATCTAAAATGATAAATATTTCATAAAATCAAAGGTCTTAAGTATGAACCAAAGTACATTTATGGCATGGATCATTAGAATGCCATTACTCGAACGATGGGCATTAATGCATTGTTTTCAAAAAGAGAATGTTTCAGAGCATTGTCACCAAGTGGCGGTTATTGCTCACTTATTAGCAGTAATAAAAAATAAGCGATTTAATGGTAAGTTAAATCCAGAAAGAGCCGCTACCTTGGCTCTTTACCACGAAGTCTCTGAAACCAAATTGCAGGATATAAATACCAACACAAAGTACCATAATCCTGAGTTTACGAAAGCATTTAAGATGCTGGAAGATTTAGCTGAAAAAGAGTGTTTATCTACCCTGCCTGAAGATTTGCGCAGTGAAATGGAGCCATTGTTAGTTCAATCTGAAGTAGACCCTGAATATAAAGCGATAGTTAAAGCCGCAGACATTTTACAAGCCTATGTAAAAACCATGAATGAACTGCGTTTTCACAACGATGAATTCTTGCATGTGAAAGATAAATTAGATAAAACCATTGAAGAACTCATTGTAACCATGCCTGAAGTAGCTTGTTTTGTAGAAATATTTTTAGATAGTTGTACCACTACCCTAGATAAATTGTCAGAAGCACAATTATAAGCTCTTATAGCTTCCTTACAAACTGGCTAAAAATAAGAGACTTAAACTGTATATTGTTAAGTCTCTTATGTATTTGCTAGTTGTTGTTAATATAAATTCAACTTAAAATCTAATCCCATCCTCTTATCAAGCCTAATCAGTACGGCGATACTGACTTCGTTCTTAGTAACATCTAATGTTACCTACGCTGAAGATAACTCAACAAGAGAAATTGAAAAGCTCGAAGTAAACCATAATGCAACGCCTTCATCCTCACTTAGCCAAGTCGAAGTGGTTAAAGGGTCTGGAAAAATTTTATACGCTCCACAACATAATTTAAACATAGTTGAATATGCGCAAACATAAAATTGAATGTTTCCCTTCGCCCCCATAATTACGCAAGTGACAAGACTCTATAAATAAGTTAATTTATTCCTAACGCTTTGATTTAAAAAGATCGATTCAAGATTTTTCAGCACTGCATCAAAGTATATTTAATGCAAAAACAAACATGAGAAATGTCGTTGATCACTAATTTTAAAAACCAATTAAATAGGTAGGATAATGTAGATGTGGACCCAAAGAAGAGAATCAAATCAATCTATTCGTACTGGGGATCACCGAAATCCTTACCAACGTGATAAAGCGAGAATTTTACATTCTGCTGCGTTTAGGCGTTTACAAGCTAAAACCCAAGTTTTAGGTGTAGGTATGAGTGATTTTTACCGCACTCGCTTAACTCACTCCTTAGAAGCATCACAAATTGGACATGGTATTACTTCACAGTTACGCAATAAGTATCCACAACTAACCGAGCAACTTGAAGTAAATGAACAACTCATAGAAGCCCTTTGTTTAGCCCACGATATAGGTCATCCGCCCTTTGGTCATGGAGGGGAAGTGGCATTGCATTATAAGATGTATCAACACGGTGGTTTTGAAGGAAACGGCCAAACCTTTCGAATTGTTGGAAAACTAGAACCCTATACCTTAGAGCATGGTATGAACTTAAGCCGTCGAACTATGTTGGGATTGGTTAAGTACCCAAATTTTATCGATACCCTCACCAATCATAGTATTGCAACAGACCAAGTACCTCACCGCCAAGTTAAAGCAGACTTATGGCATCCACCGAAAGGTCTTTATAAATGCGACTCAGAAATGTTGAGCTGGCTGTTAGAGCCTCTATCAGATAATGATAAAAATAAATTCGTTGGTTTTAATCAGTTTGATGATAAACATAGTAAAACGCGATTCAAAACCTTTGATTGTTCTATTATGGAATTAGCTGATGACATTGCTTACGGTATTCATGACCTTGAAGATGCCATCGTTATGGGAATTATTCATCGTGATCAGTTCCAACAAGAAGTGACTGCAAAAATTAAAAATCTAACGGATTTTGCATTATCTAAAAATATTGAGGCTATTACCGACAAACTTTTTAGCGAATATCATCATCAACGTAAAGACGCCATCGGTGCTTTGGTAAATGTTTTTATTACATCAATAGAAATTGTTGAAAAAACTGAACACTTTGATGAACCCTTGTTACGTTACGATGCAGCCTTTCCTACGTCTTGTCATCAAGCCTTAGGGTTATTTAAAACATTTGTATTCAATCGTGTTATCCGTAAACCAGACATTCAATTGATAGAGTATAAAGGCCAACAAATAGTAATGGAGATTTTTGAAGCGATTGAGTCAGATCCTGCGCGGCTTTTACCTGAAAATACTCGAATTAGATGGCGTGCTGCTGAATTAGAAAATAATGGAAATCGAGTTATTGCAGATTATATTTCTGGCATGACAGATGGCTTTGCTTCGAAACTATACAGTACGTTGTTTTTACCAAAATCCGGCAACATTAATGATCAATTTAGTGGTTAGTTTTATGGTTTATTACTAAAAGATTGCAACTTTTTGTCCAATTCATCTTTCTATACGTATAAGTGCAGCGTTCTTAGAATTTATTGGATTAATAATGTTAATAAAAACCCCAAAAAAGAGTGATGAATTAGAAAGTCAGGTAACCCCCAAAGCTGTCTATCAGCAGCGTCGAAATATGCTTAAAGCAATGGGGTTCTTAGGCACCAGTGCCCTACTCGCTAGTCAACCTGTACGCGCAATAAGTTGGTTTTCAGATGATGACGAATTATTTAAAACGACGCCTTTGTCATTCACCAAGTCGTCTCAGTTTAGTACCCAAGAAACTCTTACACCCATTGATAAAGTCACTTCCCACAACAACTTCTATGAGTTTGGCACGGCTAAATCCGATCCCAAGGAAAACGCGCAAAAATTCAAAGTTGAACCATGGAAATTGGTCATTGATGGTTTGGTCGAGAAGCCCATTACCTTAGACTATGATGATCTCACTAAATTATTTCCACTTGAAGAAAGGATCTACCGCCTTAGATGTGTAGAAGCTTGGTCAATGGTTATTCCATGGATTGGCTTTCCGCTGGCAAGTTTAATCAAAAAAGCCAGTCCCCTTAGTTCAGCTAAATACGTCGCGTTTGAAACCTTAGATGATCCAAAACAAATGCCAGGCCAGAAAAGTCGCTTAATTGGTGGAGGAATTGACTATCCTTATGTTGAAGGGTTACGTATGGATGAAGCACTACACCCTTTAACGTTAATGTCCGTTGGTTTATATGGTGAAACCTTACCTCCACAAAATGGTGCTCCCATCAGACTTGTGGTGCCATGGAAATACGGGTTTAAGAGCATCAAGTCCATAGTGCGTATTAAATTAACCGATAAACAACCTCCCACTACATGGCAGAAATTAGCGGCAAACGAATACGGTTTTTACGCAAATGTAAATCCGGCTGTTTCTCATCCGCGTTTGAGTCAAGCCAGTGAAAGGCGCATCACCAGTGGTGGCCTTTTTAATCAATCCCGTGTTCCGACACTTCCCTTTAATGGATACGATGAAGTCGCCGACTTATATAAAGGCATGGATTTGAGGCGCTACTTTTAAATGAAGATAAGATTAACTAACAGACGCCTATTTTGGCTAAAAGTAATCATTCATTTATCTGCAGCCCTGCCGTTAGTTTGGTTTTTTTACCAAGGATCCATAGATCAACTTGGCGGTGATCCCGTTAAAGAGATTCTGCATTTTACTGGCATCAGTGCATTCAACTTGCTGTTAATTTCTCTTCTGGTTACGCCCTTAGCAAGGCGATTTAAATTAGCTGCTTTGGTTAGAGTGCGACGATTGCTTGGTCTATATGCATTTGTCTATGCTTTGGCGCATTTCCTTAGTTATATACTTTTTGAGCTTCAACTTGCTTGGCAACTATTGATATCGGAAATTGTTAAGCGGCCCTATATCACCGTTGGTTTTTTTGCTTTTGTTATTTTACTGCTACTGGCTGCAACATCCACTGTATGGGCACAACGTAAACTGGGAAGAACTTGGCAAAATCTACATAATTTTGTCTACCTTGCTGGAATTTTAATCGCTCTGCATTATATTTGGTCAGTTAAGTCAGATATCCTTCAACCCACTATTTATTGGGCTTTACTGCTTATTTTATTATTTTTTAGAAAGCAAAAACTGACACAATTGGTTAAAAAATGTAAAAAAACACTTGCATGAACAGATATACAGTACTACTGTGTATACAACCACTGTATAAAAATACACTATAGAGGCAAGTTCATGGCACAGGTAGATTTAAATCAACAAACATGTTTACCCAATCACAATCAATTGCATTATCAAAACTATAAAGCACATTATGGGCTTAATGGATTATCTGATGCTAAATGGATGTATCTAATTTCTGACCGGGTGAGCTATGCAGGTAAATTTGAAAAAGCGATTAAGTTAAACAAACCATCTCAAGAAGTATTGTTTAGCTGGCTTGAGAAAATTATTCTTGGGGGGCAATGTTCAGCATTATTCGTAGAAGACTTGCCCATTGATGATATTCGAACGGCTAAAATCAAATCTCTTTGTGAGCAAAACTTTATCACTCTGATAAATTTAACCTTAGATGGCACTTTACCTGATAATTTGATCATCGGTCCCTGGCACTAAACTTTTTATAGTAAAGACTAATTCAACCTTGGTGTAATTTCGATTACCGTTGGGCAAAAATCATAGTTCAATAATTCAAGCTTAGGGGAAAAGGAATGCAAACCTGAGTTTAAGGGTTAAAGTAATCAATAAAATAACTCATAGTTTTTAGACAAAGTTCGAGTGACTATAGTAGAGTTTCTATTGCTCTATTGTTTGTTGTTTAATTCTAGATTAGATTTACCGCAGATGAATATTCTAGAGTAAGTTAAACGATGCAGCGTAATAACCATCCATGTCCCTGTTGCAGTAACAAGTCCTTCGCAGACTGTTGTGGGCCATTTATTTCCAGAACAAATTCTCCTGTTAGCGCAGAACAATTAATGCGCTCTCGATTCAGCGCCTATGTAAAAAAGAACTACCAGTATATTTTGGATACCTACGCGGCTAGTTCTCGTCAAAACCTATCGGCCAAAGAACTTCAACAAGGAGATAACGGCACTCAATGGTTATCCTTGGAAATTGTTGACTGCCCTAATGTAAACACCGTTGAATTTAAAGCTTACTCTCGAGTAGATAGTTGCTTTTATTTACTTCATGAGGTATCAAACTTTAAGTTAGAAAATGAACTATGGGTCTACGAGGATGGCAGTATTGTAAAAGACACGGGGGCATTTACACCAAATCGAAACGATCAATGTCCTTGCGGTAGCGGTAAAAAATACAAAAAATGCTGCTTAAATTAATAAAACTTCATTTAACCCAATAAAAAGATAGTTGCTTTTAGTTAACTATTTTTACCCTAAACGATTATAGTCTTCACCGTCTTAGCCCTTATTAAATGGGCTTTTAGGGTTAGATTACTAACCATTCTAACTATCTGAATTTGGTAAAATATAATACCTGCAACAGTAATGAATTTGTTAAATCAACTCCAGTCTTATCATTCTTACTTATATCTTATCTATCTGATTTTGTTATTTTTTAATTGATATTTATTGAAAATTTGTAAGAATAATAGATGAAATATATCTGTTCCAGGCGTTATCTGCGATTAGTATTTGCAGATAAATTTTAACCGTCTAAGATCAAAAGCAACCTCCGCTAAAATAATCATTTGATTCTCATAAAACTGAAAAATATCAAAACACTACGCGGGGTTATTTCACATTAACATCAGGATACAACATATATGAAAAAAACTGCTATTTTTAAAGCCAAAGAACATTGGTTAAAAGTCGCTTTAATGATGAGTGCTTCAAGCGCAATTTTCACTTCCTTACCAGCTCTTTCTCAACAATCAGCAGAAATAGACACTGAATCGGTCGAAAAAATCAGCATTATTGGCTCTCGTCGTTTAGGCCGCACTGTTGAAGACAGCCCTGTTCCCATCGATATTATTGGTGCCGATGCGCTGAATACAACAGGCCAAACTGAAACAAATATGATTTTGGGCAGCTTGTTACCTAGCTTTAACTTTCCTCAACCTTCTCTAACTGATGGTACTGACCATGTACGACCTGCTCAACTAAGAGGTTTAGCACCTGACCACACTTTGGTACTCGTAAACGGTAAACGTCGTCATTCCAATGCGTTACTTAACTTAAATGGATCTACAGGTCGTGGCTCTTCTGCTGTAGATTTGAATGCAATACCTGCAAATGCCATTGAGCGTATTGAAGTCTTACGCGATGGTGCTGCAGCGCAATATGGTTCTGATGCTATTGCAGGAGTGATTAATATTGTCTTAAAAAGTGCCAACAGTGGCGGTTCAGCCTCTCTAACCTATGGTGCCAACGTAACCACTATGGATGGCGTGCCAGAATTACAAGATGTGGGTATCAGTGAAGATGGTAACCTTACCTTTACAGAAAGTGGTGATCGAGAATTAACCGATGGTCAAACTGCTACATTAAGAGGCAACATTGGTTTAGAACTAGGTGAAGACGGTTTCCTTAATATTTCAGCAGAATTTCGTGACCGCAATGCGAGTAATCGTTCAGATTACGATACCCGTGAAAACTACGCCCGTTTAGAAGATGGTTCTTTAGATCCCCGTGAACTCACTTGGGATCGTTACAACCATAACTTTGGTAATGGTGATGTCGAAGATATGGCTGTATTCGTTAATGCCGGTCTTACCCTAAATGCAGAAGCAGAGTTGTATGCATTTGGTTCATACAGTACCCGTGAAGGTGAAGGCGGCGGTTTCTATCGTAGAGCACAAGATAGCCGTAATATTGAAGCAATCTATTCAGATGGCTTTTTGCCAATCATCACTTCTGATATCAATGACTTTTCATTGGCAACAGGTATAAAAGGTGATTTGAATAAATGGAACTACGACGTATCTGCGGTTTATGGTGAAGATGAGTTTAAATTTGGCGTCATCAATAGCTTAAACGCTTCTCTTGGGCCAACCAGTCAAACAGAGTTTGATGCAGGAACCTTGATCTATGATCAATTCACCTTAAACCTAGACTTCAGTCGTGAAATTGACGTTGATGGTTTAGCCAGCGGCGTTAACCTTGCGGTCGGTGCTGAATATCGCCATGAAGGTTATGAAATTAAAGCCGGTGAAGAAGCATCTTATATCCAAGGTGAATTTGATGGCGCAGCAGGTTCTCAGGTCTTTCCTGGATTTACCCCTGAATCAGCTGGTGACAACAGCCGTCATAACATAAGTTTATATGTGGACTTAGAAGCTTATGTTACGGATGATTTGAACGTCACTGTAGCGGCGCGTTATGAAGATTATTCTGATTTTGGTTCTACTGTTAATGGTAAACTGGCGACTCGTTATACTCTTACCGAAGATATAGCACTACGGGCTTCAATATCCACAGGTTTTAGAGCACCGTCTCTTCAACAACAATACTTCACATCAATCGCCACTGTCTTTGTGGATGGCGAGCCTACTGAAACTGGAACATTTGCTCCTAGCAGTGATGTAGCTGTAGCTTTGGGCTCTCCTGGCTTAGACGCTGAAGAGTCACTGAACTATGGTGCAGGTATTACCTGGTCGCCTGATTCAAATGTAAGTGTGTCCGTTGATTATTATAAAATTAAGATCGATGATCGTATCGTGTTATCGAATAACTTATCTGGAGCGGAAATTGAAACTTTATTAGAAGGTACGGGTGCTAACCGTGCACGTTTCTTCTTAAATGCTATTGATAGTGAAACTTCAGGTGTCGATGTAGTGGTTTCCTATAACACTGATATTCAGAACTGGGGGGATATTGCCTTTAATGCCGGTTTTAACTACAACAAAAATGAAGTTACAGACATCATAGATCCGCCAGCAGTGCTAGCTGGTGCAGGCTTCGATCAAGATAACTTGTTCTCAGATGTTGAGTTAAGACGTTTTGAAGTTGGCTCGCCAAAAACTAAACTTAATCTAAGTGCCATTTGGAATATGAATGATTGGCATGCAACTATGCGCACGACTCGATATGGTGAGACCCAAGAGCCATCAACTGATCCAGCAACTAACGAAGTGTTACCTGAAAAATGGGTTACTGATTTAGATGTAAGTTATGATGTCTCTGAGAATCTAACCCTGACATTAGGCGCGAATAACTTGTTTGATGTGTATCCTGATACCACTCGTACGTTGGTAGAAGAAGTAGGAACTTTCTCAAGATTGTTCCCCTACTCAGGCTTTTCACCATTTGGCTTTACTGGTCGTTTCGTTTACGGAAAGGTTTCATTTACATTCTAATGGGTTAAATCAGTCACTTATTTTAATAATAAAAAGTGAATCAGATAATAAAATACAAGTGGGTACAGTAGTTACTGTATCCACTTTTTTTTGTTTTTTTGAATCACTAAATTGACAAAAACAGTAGAACTTTTATTTACCACTTAAATATTCAAGTCATTAAGTAAAAAATTTTAACGCTTGTGTACTCCAGCAAATCTTAAACTGTTTTTTAAAGGGAGGGGTCTTTGCAGGTATTCTTTCTTATGAATTATGGTTATGGGTTTTGATGGGTGTGATCAAGGGGCTTAATGTAAAAGACACTGATCATTTCAAGCAAACAGAAATGACCAATGTCTTTGTAGTCGTTCTAAAACATATTTCTTATTGAAAGTATAAATTTAGATTTTTGAATCTATCCATGCATGTATGTTGTCTGTCAATACTGTTAAATTTACCGCGCCATGAATGAGTACTTGATCATTAAATTCTGGCAAAGAAAATTTATCTCCCAACTTTTCTTTAGCCAATTTACGTAGTTCAAGAATACGAATTTGCCCCAATTTGTAAGAGGTTGCTTGCCCTGGCATGACCGCATAGCGCTCTACTTCTCTAGTTAAGGATGCAACGCTTTGCCCAGTATTTTTATGCATCCAGTCAATGGCGTATTCTCGACTCCACTTCTTATAATGAATTCCGCTGTCTACTACAAGTCGAGCAGATCTAAAAAGATCTGATTGTAATCGACCAATATCACCTAAGGGGTCGTCATCGTATAATCCTAGTTCTTTAGCGAGTAATTCTGCATAGAGCGCCCAACCTTCACCATATGCGCTAAACCACAACATATTCCGAATCATAGGCATATCGTCAATTTCCTGAGCGATACTCACTTGTAGGTGGTGACCAGGGCTGGCTTCATGATAAACCAGAGTTGGCAACGAAAGGATTGGCCAGTCAGCCGTATCTTTTAAGTTTATCCAAAAAACACCTGGGCGAGAGCCGTCTAAGTTCGGTGAGGTATAATAGCCACCGGGAGAACTGTCTTGCTCATAAATTGATATACGACGCACTTCAACTTCGGCCTTTGGAATGGTGTTAAGAATATTAGGCAGTAATAGCTCTACTTCTCGCATTTGTAAGTTGAGATCGTTCAATAACTTATTTCGACCTTCATCGGTATTTTGATATAGATTGGCGGGATCTTCAGACAAAGCAATGACTCTATTGATGACTTCCCCTTCTGAATGACCGATAGACTTTAACAGTTCGTCTATTTCAGCCTTAATACGTGCAACTTCGTCCAGGCCTAATTGATGAATTTGTTCGGCAGTCAGATCTCCAGCGCCAAAATTTTGTAACGCTAATTCATATAATTTTTCACCATCGGGCAATACCCAAATACCGGGTTCACTTTGTGCTGACGCTAAAGTGGCAGTTAGTGCTTTTTGCAGTCTGCCATAACCTGGGTAGACTTTTTCCAAAGTGATTTTTTCAGCGCGCTCTATATAGTCTGCTCGTTCTGCATCACTAATCTCTGCTACCGATTTTAAACGGTTGTCTAACACCACCACTAGTGGGTTTTCAGCCGCAGCGCCACTCGTCATGCCAGAGATAACTTTTAACGCACCTTCAATGGCAAATTTAGGTGGAATTAAACCGTGTTTGGCATCTAAGGTCACAACATCAGCCATATCTGTATAGGCTTTTTCTAACAAACTTAGTCGCGTTAGATAGTCTTCTACATCGGCTTTATTGTTGAGTGGTTGTTCAGTTTGTAGAGCTCTTGGCAAGTCAATGTGTATTCCCGTTAACTGAGTGATTGCATAAGGGCTATAGATAGATAGTGGATAAAAAGCACCAAATACATAGGGTTCAAATTGTTTTGTCATTGCGATGGCACTGGCTAAGACATCATAAGTTGTAGCCGCTGTACCAGTTAATAATGAACGATCAATTTTTAATAAATCAGCTTCCATTGAATCACGTAATGCTTTTGACTTGGCAATATTTTCAACAGAGTAGTCTCCAAGCTTGTTGTTAAATTTCCCGCCGAAATATTCTTCCGATACACCTAAGGTTGTCGCCAGTGTTGGTGTAAGCTGCAATAACGCTTTAGTTTGTTTGTCCATCAAGGCTAAAAATGCAGCCGTTTCGTCTTGATTAGTTTGTTGCTGAACTACTAATTTAACGTCTTGCTTACTCTCTGGCATTTGAGGATGACTAAAACAAGCCACTAAGTTAAGTGTCATTGCTGTTGTGATGCATATTTTGAATAATTTCATATTGCTTCCTTTGCTTTGGGTTTACTTTTAATAAGTATTTATTTTTCTCTATCCTTACAAATTAGCTTAATTCAGCTTTTAGCACTTATTTTTTTCTATATTCGAGAGCTGGAGCACGATCACCAATCATAGACTTATATTTCAACGCGTCTTTTCTTTCAAGGTATTCTTTTTTCGCAGCTTCAATATTGTCAGGGTGAGCAAATAAATCGATAGCAGTTTTAGTTAACACTTCACTCGCCAGATACATACCTTTGTAGCCAATATCCGTACCACTCATCGCTGATGCTTGCCAAGTATGAGGAGGCGTGCCTTTTACCCATGTTGCACTTGAGATACCGACTGTTGGTACTTGCCAGCTCACATCTCCCACATCAGTTGAGGCTGACCACACCGCGATCTTTTCACTAAATGGAACTGAACTACTGTGTTCTTGCAAATTAAAAGAATGATTTAACGTTTCGCTTATATTGCTAGCAAATGCTTGTTCATCTTTTGACAATGTAATCGGTTGGGCAGCAACAATAGCTTGGTCCGCTATTTTCGATAGAGCCACGTTAGGGAGTACGCTCCACACTCCGCCTGTCACTTCTACTTCAACTCTGGTTTGTGTGCCTAAAGCTGCCCCCTCGGCAGCATTGTTCAATCGATCCCATAAAGATAAGACTGTTGCAGGCTCAACAGAGCGCACGTAATAATACACTTCAGCAAATTCAGGCACTATATTAGGAGCAGTTCCACCATGGGTGATCACATAGTGTATACGTGTCCCATCGGGCACGTGTTCACGCATTAAATTAACCATCATGTTCATGGCCTCAACCGCGTCTAAAGCCGAACGTCCTCTATCCGGCGCAGCAGCGGCATGGGCGGCAACACCATAAAACCGAAACTTACCACTTTTATTGGCTAATGAAGTATAAGGAGCTGCGGTTGTTCTATCTGATGGGTGCCAATGCAATGCCACATCGACATCATCGAACAAACCTTCTCTTACCATGTAAACTTTACCGGATCCCCCCTCCTCTGCTGGCGTGCCGAACACCTTTATCTTTCCTTGTTCAGGATGTTTATCTAGATAGTCAGCTAACGCTAAAGCGGAGCCAATCACGCCTCCGGCAAATAAATTATGCCCACAAGCATGTCCAGCATGTACATGGCCATTGGTCGATATCGGTTGTTTATCAGGTGTGTTTTTCACCCCCATTCCTGGTAACGCATCCATTTCTGCCAGTAAGCCAATAACTGGCCCAGTATCTCCGTACTCCGCAACAAAAGCTGTGGGCATGCCTGCAACCCCTGTCTTGATGGTGAACCCACGTTCAGCCAATGCTGCTTGCATCAATGCGCTGCTATCATGCTCAAGAAAACCTAATTCAGGCGCTTCCCACATGGATTTAGCGATTTGCTTCATTACAGATTGGTAGTTTTTTGAAGATGAATCGATACTTTGTTGGTTTTGGCTGTGGCTAAGACTTGAAAATCCAAACACTACACATAAAAAGCTCGCGAGCAGTGTTTTGTTAAAGTTAGTTTTCATATTTGATTCTCACAGTATGCTGCCTTGTTAATTTTAGTTCTACCATTCTAAAATGCTTATAACAATTCTACATCAGTATCACAGGCTTGATTAAATATAACTTTAAGGATTTCACTTATAGAATTGATGGTTCTTAACATCAAAGGAAGGAAGGTTTTTAGTTTACCCATGGCTAAAGTAAACTAAAAACTGCCTGAATTGTTAACCTAATTGAATTCGACTAGGGTTTAATACCCTTTTAAATAATTAACTCTTGGCGCTTCTAAAAGCTGTGACCAAGAACCGTAAGTTGGGTTGCCTAAGATGAACCATTTAACTCCCCAATTATCTTGATAATCAATGACTAGGTCTTTTCTAGCTGATGGCGTAATTCCCTTTTTTACATTTGGCAAAAAATCACCAAGATCATCACCGATCAACATGATAATTCGATAGGACTCAGCGACTAATTCTCGTCTTGATTGCTTTTCAGAACTCCAATCGGCTTTTTCTTTTTTAAGAAAAACATCCTCAGAGTCGACTTGGTTAATACCCACGCTCTTTAAGTTGTTAATGGTTTCTTGCTTTTGCGGACAATGACTAGAATTTTTATCCCGTGATTTACATTCACGGTTAGTGATATAGATTATTTCAACGCCCATTTGTTGCGCTTTATTGATAAATGCTACTGCACCAGGAATTTCAGGTGCCGACTGCATAGACACCCATTGGTCCCACTTTTTCGGATCATAGCTATAGTCATTTAAAATCATATCGGCTTGAAACTGTGAGTTGTCCAGTACTGTTTCATCCACGTCTAAAATGATGGCTGGCGGTAAGTTCCCATAGTTGTCTTGTTGCTCGATGGCAGAAGTCCAACTTGTATCTTGTATTGCATTATTTAATTGCAACTCCGCTGCTTTATAGGTTTGCAACGCATTAGCTTTATATTCTGCCGAGGTTTGCATCCATAAGGTACTGTTTAGATTCATTAATTCATTTGAACTGCTTGGTGTTGATTCCTTATGAACCACTACACAGCCACTTAAGCTGACTGCCAATAAAACACTACATAGAGGAACTGAATATCCCATTTTTAATATAACTCCTAAATTACTAACGCTATGGCGCTATTCCTGTTGAGAGGCGCAGGTTATGATACTTGCAGTCCCACCTATTGATCCAACTAACTCTTCGCCAATTTTGTGTATTTCATCTAATTCTAATGGCCATGGATAAGATCTGGACGAAAATGGAAATAACACGTAAAGAATATCACCTTTGGGCGCCCCTGCTCCATTTCGAGGATTGACGTTATTACCGCCAAGATTTTCAGCTAAGGCCATGGACATTTCCCCTAAACTTGCATTTGTTGGTCCAACATCGGCTACCACAAAAGCACTGTGTTCCCCTGATTTAAGGTTAACAGCAACGCCAATATCCCCTAAGCGTCCAGTGCCTTTTTTATTATAAAATTTTCCTGGATAGACTAAATATGGGATCTTGGTCGCATCTACGTAACGAGAAACATCTAAATCAGCCTTACTTTTATCAAATAAAGATGTTTTTGATATGAAATAACCAGCGAAGTCACCGTTCGTTTGTACATAGGGTTTAGTGGGATCACTGGGATCTGCAACTAACACTGAGTTCCACCAATTACTATTTGGATAACCCGCATTTAAGTAGTTATCTAACCCAGTATTTTCAGGGTGATAAGCATTAGGCGCGCCATCTGCATCTATTGCCTTATGCTCTGTTTGGAATAAAAACGCCGACTTAGTTGGATTACGTAATAACTTCTGTTGTTTGTATTCTTGCCAAGGTTCGAATTGACACTCTTCAGCCTGCACCCAAAAACTAGGTAAAGATAATAACAGCGACAAATTAACTAGCAGTATTTTTGCAAGGTTTTCCATTTGAAACTCCTAATTTAATTTAAATACAAACTATAGTCGAAGCTGTCAATACCAGTGCTTTTTGTTTTACCGAGATTTTATGCCATCAAACAAATCGTAAAAGTTCTTGGTAGTCGCTGCAGCGAGCTCTTCCACACTCACGCCTTTCAATTCAGCGATAAACTCTGCCACCTCCACCACATAGCCTGGTTGATTTTGTTTGCCACGATACGGGATCGGAGCCAACCAAGGCGAATCGGTTTCAATTAGCAACTTATCCAAAGGCAGGGCTTTTACTACGGCTTGTAACTCTTGAGCGGATTTGAAAGTAACGATACCTGAGATGGAAATATAAAAACCCATTTCGATGGCTGCTTTAGCCATTTCTAAAGACTCAGTAAAGCAGTGTAATACTCCTTTAGTATGCTCGGCTTTATGTTCGCGCAACAAGGACAAGGTATCTTCTCTTGCATCTCGAGTATGGATAATTAATGGCTTAGATAGCTCATTGGCAACTTTGATATGATCAATAAAGGATACAAGTTGCACTTCTTTAGTATCACTACTGTAAAAATAATCTAACCCAGTTTCCCCCACTGCAACGACCTCAGGTCTAGCTGCCATGACTAATAAATCGTCATAACTGCAAGCGTCTTCTTGATGTAAAGGGTGGACACCACAGGAAACCGACACGTCATCAAAGTCACTGACTTTGGACAACATCTGGGGAAAGTCTTTTACTGAAACTGCGACACACAGAAAATGATCCACACCTCGTTGTTTAGCAAAGTGAATGACTTCTTGTAACTCTTCACTTGTTTTATCTAATTTGTCGAGATGACAGTGGGAATCTACAAACAAAAAATAACTCCTATTTTAATTAGCGTGTTAGCGCATTAAGCGGTAATAATCCGTTAGTATATCGGATAATATCAATAAGCGATTCACCCCCGGATTTTGTAATGCTTTAGAGGCTTTAATTAATTTATCTTCTAGCTTCCACAATAAATTGTTATGTAAACCCGTGATAGCCAATTTTGATAAATCATATTGCAGCCATAAAACCACTTGTTCCGCCTCTTTTTGCCATTTATCGGCAAGGGTTAAAGAACTTGCTTGGGCTTGTTTCAACTGATTTAACGAAGCGGAAAAATCCTCAAAAGTGATTCCGTCTTTGTTAGCAAGCTGAGCAATGACCTTAAGGGGGCATTGCCCATATATCCGAATAATATCGTCGTTTACACCCGCAATATTTTGCGACGCCAACCACTGCTTACATTGTTCGAAACTTGGTGCCTGTAAATTCACTTTTTCACAACGACTAATAATAGTTGGCAATAATCGTTCAGGAAAAGCGGATATTAAAAACAGAAAGGTATTTTCTGTGGGTTCTTCTAAGGTCTTCAATAATGCATTGGCCGCAGATTCGGTCATACTTTCTGCTTGTTCAATAATGAGAACTTTGTTTCCAGAAAGGTGTGCGGTACTGGTTAATTTTTGTATTGCATCACGAATGAGATCCACACCTATTTGTTTATCTGAGGCGACTCGATGCAAATCAGGATGGGATTGAGCGTCAAAAAGTGAACAGGATTGGCAATTTCCGCAGGGCTTTTGGTGGGCACTTTTACATAAAATGGACTTGGCTAAAGCTAAGCTAAAATCCGTCTTACCAATTCCCACAGGCCCTTTAATTAAAAGTCCATGATGCAAGCTACTATTTTGTGCTCGATGCCCAAGCTGAGAATAAGATTCGGCTAACCAAGGGTACACGATTGATCCTTTAAAAAGCAGCTTAAAGCGGTTTGAATATCTGCATGAACGTTTTCTATTGTTTGCATTGTGTTGATGGTAACTATACTGTCATCCTGTTGGCACAGTTGCAGATATCGTTCACGTGTTCGTTCAAAAAAGGAAATGTCTTCCAATTCGATCCTATCCAACTCCCCTCTACCTCTAGCTCTTTTTAATCCTTCTGTAGGTTTAACATCCATATACAGAGTGAAGTCTGGTTTGAAGCCATTTAACGACAATTCACTTAAGGTTGTCATTTTTTGGCTTGAAATTCCTCGACCGCCACCTTGATAAGCTTGAGAGGATAAATCATGGCGATCACCTATCACCCAATCCCCTTGAGATAAGTGAGGCTTGATTACGTTTTCAAGCAATTGCACACGGGCTGCATACATCAGCAGTAATTCGGCTTCTATTGTTACCTTTTCCTGCCAAGGATGTTTGACACATTCTCGAATGGACTCGGCCATGGGAGTTCCTCCAGGCTCTCGGGTACACACTACCTTTAGTCCTTGATGTTCGAGTTGTGCTTTAACTGTGGCGATAGCGCTACTTTTACCTGCGCCTTCTAACCCTTCGATAACGATAAATTTACCAGACATTTAATTAGTTACTTTTACTTTTTTTAAGTTGATACTGCCTAACGGCTCGATTGTGTTGTTGTAACGTTTCAGAGAAATAATGCGTACCATCACCTTTGGAAACGAAATAAAACTCTTCTGTATACAAAGGATGCAACACCGCATCGATACTTAACTTGCTTGGCATTGCAATGGGTGTTGGAGGAAGCCGCTTGATTACATATGTATTGTATGGGGTAGCTTGCCTAAGATCTTTACGCCTAATATTACCATCGAATGCTTCGCCCATTCCATAAATCACCGTTGGGTCTGTTTGCAAACGCATACCTCTATTGAGCCGGTTAACAAATACAGCAGCTATGCGAGGTCGCTCAATGGGCACACCCGTTTCTTTTTCTACAATTGAAGCCATGATCAACGCTTCATATGGACTTTCATAAGGTAAATTTGCTTGTTTGGTTTGCCAAGCTTCTGAAAGATAACTGGTGAGTGCTTGATGAGCTGTTTTTACAATATCCTCTACTTTTGTTCCACTGGTAAAATGGTAAGTATCCGCCAATAACCAGCCCTCGATAGACTGACCGGGTAAATCAGGATCCAACATTTCAAGCCATTGTTCGTTGCTTTTAGATGATTTCACTAAATGAGGATGATTATTTAATTGGATTAGCCAATCTTGCCAGCGTAATCCTTCTATTAGACTAATTTGATAAGTTTTCTCTATTCCTCTAGATAACTTATTAAACATATTACGTGCGCTCATGCCTAAACTTAACTCATAAGTACCGGCTTTTATTTGGCTTAATTCAGGTTCAAGTTTTAGTGCTGCTTTTACCAATACGGGATGTTTGATTATTGAACGCTCATATAATTTATTAATCACTGAGTGAGCGTATTGTCCCTTTTTAACGACTAGTATTTGACTACCAACGATGTTCAATGGATTGTTAAACGCGGTATTAATCTGGTAGACCATAACAATCATGACAGCAAAACAAAACACGATGCTGCCTAGTAGAAACTTTAACCACCTACTCATTTAATACTACCTCGTGTTGATTGGCACAAAACCAATCAGAAAATACACTTTCAGTGCTATCTAAAACCCGTTGTTGCTCATCCATGTTGATTACTTTGACGTTTATAATTTTCATTAAACTATTGCATATAAATGCTTCGTCACATTCAAGTAAGACTGAAGTTTTGAACAAAGAAACCTGCAAAGGCACCTTATTTTCTCTCATTACACTAACAATATGGTTACGCATAACCCCTGCGACACCGCTGTACTCCAGCTTTGGGGTAAACCATTGCCTACCTTTGCGCCAAAACAAATTTGCAGCACTACATTCAATAATATTTGAATCAGTATCACATACAATGACGTCATCAACGTCCATGTTTTGCATTTCATGTTTAATTAAAACTTGTTCCAAGCGATTTAAATGTTTAATACCGGCTAACAAAGGTTGCTTGGCTAATTGTATGTTACTCAGCCCGACAGTCATGCCTTTGCACCTTAAATCGGTATACTGTGATGGAATTTCAGACAAACTAATATAGCAATGGGCTGAATCAATCCCACTTGTTCCGTAACCCCGACCACCAAAGCCCCTGGATATTACCGCTTTAATTACCTGCTTTTGGTAATTTAGAGCAATATTTTCAAGTCTATCTTGTAAATCACCCCAATGGTTAAAATCAATTTTTAAACGTTGGCAACCGTCTTTTAATCTGTTGATATGTGCAGTTAACAGTTCAATCTTCTTATTATTCACACACATGGTAGTAAAACAACCGTCACCATAGGAAGCAATCCTATCGTTACTCAAAATTCGGTCATTTGTGGAAAGTTCGATAATCATTTTTTACCAACAAAAAAGCCCAGTTCTTACTGGGCTTAATCTTAAACTATTGAATGTGCTACGCAATAATTCAATTTAAAATGTGACTAGATTTTTTTAAATAACAAAGAACCATTAGTGCCACCAAAACCGAAAGAATTACACAACGCATATTCCATACTGACTTTTCGAGCTGTGTTGGCAACAAAATCCAAATCACATCCTTCACCTGGATTATCCAAGTTAATTGTTGGAGGCGCTATTTGATCTTGTAGTGCTAATATCGTGAAAATACCTTCCACAGAGCCAGCAGCACCTAGCAAATGACCTGTCATTGATTTGGTTGAGCTTACTAGTACTTTATCAGCGGCTGAGCCAAAGATGCGTTTAACCGCTGCGACTTCAGCCTTATCACCAGCCGGTGTAGAAGTACCATGAGCATTGATATAACCAATTTCACTGGCCGGTAATTTAGCATCATTCAATGCATTTTCCATCGCCGCTGCTGCACCCTCACCGTCTGCTGGTGGCGAGGTCATATGATAAGCATCACCACTCATACCAAAACCCACTAGTTCAGCATAGATTGTGGCACCTCTGGCTACCGCTTGTTCATACTCTTCAAGCATTACAACCCCAGCACCCTCGCCCATCACAAAACCATCACGGTCTTTGTCCCAAGGGCGACTTGCCTTAGTTGGATCATCATTACGGGTCGACAATGCTCTAGCCGCGGCAAATCCACCTAAGCCTAAAGGCGAGATTGAAGATTCTGCACCGCCCGCTAACATCGCATCAGCATCACCATAAGCGATGGTACGCGCGGCAATACCAATATTATGAACACCGGTAGTACAAGCAGTAACAATATTTAAATTAGGACCTTTCAAACCTTCAAAAATAGATAAGAAGCCTGAAATCATATTAGTAATAGTGGCAGGAACAAAAAAAGGTGTAAGTTTCCTAGGACCACCGGCTAACATTTTTTTATGGTTTTCTTCGATAAGACCTAATCCACCAATACCAGAACCAATTGCCACACCTACTCTTTTTGCGTTTTCAGCAGTAATTGCCAATTTAGAGTCGGCCAAAGCTTGTTTTCCCGCGGCTATTCCTAATTGAATAAAGCGGTCCATTTTTTTGGTTTCTTTTTTGGGGATATAACTTTCCACATCAAAATCTTTAATTTCCCCAGCAAAGCGAGTACTAAAATCAGATGTATCAAACGATGTGATAGGACCTATTCCACTTTTACCTTGTAAAATGCCGTCCCAAGTTGAATTGGTGTCTCCACCTAAGGGGGTCAGCATGCCAAGACCCGTTACTACTACGCGACGTTTAGACACATAGGCCTCCGCATAAAGTTTATTATTTTATGTATAAAGAAAAAAACGGCTCAGACTGAGCCGTTTATAGGAGTATCTTACGCGTCTTTATTAGCGTTAACGTAGTCTATTGCAGACTGAACTGTTGTAATTTTTTCTGCTTCTTCATCTGGAATTTCAGTATCGAATTCTTCTTCCAAAGCCATTACTAATTCAACAGTATCTAGTGAATCCGCACCCAAATCATCAACAAATGACGCTTCAGCTTTTACTTCTTCTTCTTTAACGCCCAATTGCTCGACGATGATCTTTTTAACGCGTTCTTCGATGTTACTCATGATTCTAGTTTTCCCTATAAGTAGCTAGAGTTTAAATTTCCGGTAGTTTATTCAGCTAGCCTCTGTCTTGCAAGTAAGACAATTAACTTTTTATCTGGTCAAACCACCGAATCAAATTAGTCTAATAAACAGTACATTAACAATCACCTTCTAAAAGTGTGACCGTTTAATACGTTTATTATCCCATATACATACCACCGTTTACATGGATAGTTTCACCCGTTATGTAAGCGGCATTATCACTTACTAAAAAACTAACAGCTGCGGCAATCTCTTTTGGCAAACCTAATCTGTTAGCTGGAATATCTTTGAAAATGGCTTCTTTTTGCTCTTCAGTCAATGACTTTGTCATATCTGTATCAATAAAACCTGGCGCTACAACGTTTACGGTAATGCCTCTGGAAGCAACTTCACGCGCCGTTGATTTACTAAACCCGATAACACCAGCTTTTGCTGCTGCATAATTAGCTTGTCCTGCGTTACCCGTAGTACCGACAACCGAGCCTATGTTCACTATTCTACCACTACGTTTTTTCATCATGCCACGTAAAACTGCTTTAGTCAGTTTAAAAATAGGCGTTAAGTTGGTATTTAGAATATCTTCCCACTCTTGATCTTTCATTCGCATCAGCAAATTATCACGAGTCACACCTGCATTATTAACTAAAATATCAATTTCGCCATGATTTTCTTTAATTTTAGTCAAAACTTCATCAAGAGACGTCTGATCAGTTACATTTAATGTTAGACCATGACCACCAAATTTAGAAAGATAATCGGTTATGGAATCAGCACCTTTATCAGATGTGGCCGTTCCTATGACTACCGCACCTTGTTCAGCCAATGACTCAGCAATAGCTCTTCCAATACCACGACTAGCACCAGTAACTAGAGCAACTTTTCCATTTAAATCGTTCATTATAATACCTTAATTACAGTAGTTTTTGGACTGATTCGACTGTGTTTAATGAGTCGGTTTCGATACTTTTATTGATCCGCTTAATAAGACCAACAAGTACTTTACCTGGACCTACTTCATACATTTTTTCTACATTTTGAGCAGCCAGAAACTCAATGGTTTCCGTCCACCTTACCGGACAATAAAGCTGTCTAACCAACGCATCTTTTATGCTATTTGCATCAGTAGCTGACATTACATCAACGTTATTAATAACAGTAACACTAGGCTGTGCAAATGTAATGGATTCTATCAAAGCAGATAACTTCTCAGCTGCAGGTTTCATTAATGCACAATGAGAAGGAACACTTACAGGCAATGGTAATGCTCTTTTAGCGCCAGCTTCTTTACACAAATCTGCAGCAACTTTTGCTGCTTCAGTGGTACCGGCAATTACGACTTGTCCTGGCGAGTTAAAATTAACCGCAGAAACCACTTCACTGGTTTGTTGCTGGGCTTTTTCACATGCACTTAGAATAAGATCATCAGCCAAGCCAATGATCGCATACATAGCGCCCTTACCTGCTGGCACGGCTTGCTGCATGAATTGACCTCTAGCTTCAACCAATTTAACGGCTTCTTTTAGGCTGATAACATCGGCACAAACCAAAGCAGAATATTCGCCTAAACTGTGACCAGCCATATAATCTGGTTTGTCACACCCTAAGTCTAAGAGTAATCGATAAATGGCTACACTTGCAGTCAATAACGCAGGTTGAGTGATGTGAGTTTGATTGAGCTGTTGATTTTCATCATTTTGAACCAAATCCCACAAGTCATAGCCTAACGCTTCTGAAGCTTCACTAAAAGTCACTTGAATTTGTGGATAATTCGCGGCCAGATCGGCCAACATTCCAACTGTTTGAGATCCCTGACCGGGAAACACAAAAGCTTGTTTAGTCATAAAACATACCTTGGGTGAATTTAAACAAATAGAAATTAATATTTAACGAGGGCTGCAGCCCAGGCGAATCCACCACCGAATGCTTCCAACAATAAATTTTGGCCGCGTTTAATACGTCCATCTCTTATTGCTTTGTCGAGTGCTGTAGGCACAGTGGCAGCAGATGTATTGCCGTAATCTTCTAAGGTTAGTACAACTTGATCCAAAGACATTTCTAATTTTTTGGCTGTTGCTTTAATAATTCGAAAGTTTGCCTGATGAGGAACCAACCAATCTAAATCCGATTTTTGCATGTTATTTGCTTTTAAAGTCAGTTCAACCACTTCACTAAGTTTCGTTACAGCCACTTTAAAAACTTCATTGCCTTTCATGCTGCCCCAGTTTTCATGAACTGATTGTTCATTACCATGTTGAACATGGCCAATTTGCAATAAATCACCATAGGAGCCAGCAGCATTGATATGAGTGGATAAAATACCGGGTTCTTCACTAGCTTCAAGAATTGTTGCGCCAGCTGCGTCACCAAATAAAATAACCATAGAGCGATCTTCAGGGTTGATCATTCTTGATAAGCAATCAGTACCTAACACTAATATCCGTTTTACCATACCGCTTTTAATATACTGATCTGCCACACTTAGCGCATAACAATATCCGGCACAAGCAGCAGCGATATCAAACGCTGGAATACCATCGATTCCTAACGCTTTTTGAATTTCACAGGCGGTGCTAGGTAGAGCGTAACGTCCACTAGTGGTAGCACACACGATCATATCAATTGAGTTTTTATCAATACCGGCCGCTTCAATAGCTTTTATAGATGCTTCGTATCCCATAGTGGCAGCAGTTTCATCTGCACCAATAATTCTTCTTTCTTTTATGCCCGTTCGATCGGTTATCCATTCATCAGTCGTATCAACCATCAATTCTAGATCTGCGTTGCTACGAACTTCTGCAGGGTAATAACTTCCAGTACCTATTATTCTTGAGTACATATTTTAAGAGCGCTCCATTAAAACGGATTCAATTTTATCTTTTATTTTTTTCGGAACTTGCCGTTGCACTTCTTGTTCAGCTTCCTTAATTGCAAACAAGAAAGCATCCGAAGAAGCATTACCATGGCTCTTGACCACAATTCCGCGCAATCCTATCAGACTAGCGCCGTTATACTGGTCGGGGTTCACCTTTCTATAAATTTTTCTTAATAGAGGCAAGGCTATTTTTGCCAATAATTTTGTCACCCAATTTTCGTTTGATACGCGCTTTGCCTCTTCTAAGACTAAGGTTGCTAACCCTTCACAGGCTTTTAAAGCGATATTACCAACAAAACCATCAGCTACCACAACATCTGCGCAATTTGTGAAGATGTCATTACCTTCAACAAAACCAGTATAGTTTATTCCTTCGGCTTGCTGTAACAACTGAGCCGTGAACTTCACTTGGTCATTGCCTTTAATTTGTTCTTCGCCCACATTTAATAACGCCACTCTTGGGTTTTCAACGCCAGCCACTTCTTCTGCTAATACCGAGCCCATAACTGCATATTGAAATAAGGTTTCTGAGTCACAATTTACATTCGCCCCTAAATCTAACAAAAATAACTTATGCTGATCATCGGTGGGTAATGCAGATACTAGAGCTGGACGGTCGATACCGGGCAAAGTTTTTAATACGTGATAAGCGATAGCAAGAAGAGCACCTGTGTTACCGGCGCTAACACATGCATCAGCATCACCACACTCTACTCGCTCTAAGGCGCGACGCATGGAGGAATCTTTTTTATTACGAAGGGCCGAACTTGGTCTTTCATCCATGGCAACCTGTTCTGAACAGTGCTGAATCTCGACACGTTCTTGAATGGATGAATTTTGGGTACTAATAACCTTGGAGATGATTTGTTCATCACCACAAAGTATAAAATATAGGTGTGGAATTTCGTGCAGTGCTTTAATTGCAGCAGGAAGAGTTACATGGGGGCCGTTGTCGCCCCCCATAATATCTAACGCAATGGTTAGACGGCTAAAAGTCATTGCTAGTCAGCGATAACTTTTTTGCCTTTGTAGTAACCGTCAACAGTCACGTGATGACGAAGATGCGTCTCACCTGAAGTTGAATCTACAGACAAAGTCGCTCCAGTCAAAGAATCGTGTGCACGACGCATACCACGCTTTGAACGAGTTTTCTTGTTCTTTTGTACAGCCATTACATTACTCCTAGTCTCGCTTAAGTTCTTTCAAAACCGCGAAAGGGTTTGGACGTTCATCGGCCGGTTCAATCTTACCAAACTGCATTTCATCCCGCTTGATATTGCAATCCTCCTCTGCATGAAGGGCAACAATAGGCAAAGACAATATTAGTTCATCCTCGAACAATTGCAGTAGATTGATTTCTCCATGGTCATTGACCTCTACCGGTTCGTAAATATCCGGCAATTCAACTGCATCATCTGTTTCAACTGCTTTCCGTTTAATCGGACTAAAACAAAATGATGTGTGAATTGAATGAGCAAATTGCTCATTACATCTCTGACAGACAAGCTCCACAGATGTTGATAGTTGTCCTTGAAAAAAATTCAGACCCTGCTCGTCTTTATCGAATTTTACTTCAGCTTCAACAGTATCAGCAGCGGTGGCCACTGCGCTAAGAAAACGCGCCATATCAGAAGTCATCATCACACCCTTATAATCGGAGCGTTTTGTTGCACTTTTGACTGGTTCAATAAACTTGGGCAATTTCACTTTCTGCATAGGGCGCGCATAATATAGATACTGAAGCCGTTAGTCAAAGGAAAATATAGCCAAAAGCGCCCTATTCCCTAATAATAATCAAGACTTTTAATTCACTAACTGGAAAATTGTGGAAATTATACTCGCTTCTACTTCTCAATATCGTAAAGCCCTGTTGCAAAAACTGCAATTGGAATTCAGCTGTCATGGTCCAGATGTAGATGAAACTCGACTTGCCAATGAATCGGCTAAAACCATGGCCCTTAGGTTGGCAGAAGCAAAAGCAGAAGATGTAGCCAGCCACTATAGTAGTGGTTTAATTATTGGCTCTGATCAAACGGCCGGTTTAGATAATGACATTCTAGGGAAACCGGGAAACGCCAAAAACGCGAAAGCTCAACTACAACAATGCAGCGGTAAAGAAGTGGTATTTTATACGGGGTTATGTGTGATTGATGCAGCCACAAATAAAACTTTATCTAAGGTAGAAGAATACAGAGTGTGTTTTAGAGACCTAACGGAGCAACAAATAGAAAACTATATTGTTAAAGAAGCTCCGTTCGATTGTGCCGGTAGTTTCAAATGCGAAGGCTTGGGAATTAGTTTATTTAGCCAATTACAGGGGCGAGATCCCAACTCTTTAGTTGGCTTACCCCTTATTGCTCTGTGTGACCTATTGATTGAGTTTAATATGGATGTTCTTGCCTAGGAACGAATATTAAGCTTCACGTTTTCTTAAAGCGTTCAGTCCTAGGGTCAATGAACTATCTAAATTAGCGGTATGACTCATTTGCTTTCCACTCACTGGGTGCAAATATAAAATCCGGTGGGCATGTAAAAATAAACGGTGTAAACCCAATTTCGCCATAAAATGATTGAACTCTTCGTCCTTATACTTGTTATCGCCGGCAATTGGATGTCCAGCGTGCTGACAATGAACACGTATTTGGTGGGTTCTGCCTGTAATGGGTGATGCTTCTACCAAAGTTGCTTGGGAAAAAGACTCTAAAATACGAAAGCGGGTTTCCGATTCTTTACCTTCAGCAGCCACCGTTACGATGCGCTCACCTGACTTCACAATATTTTTTAACAAAGGCGCTTTAACTTTGAACCTGTTTTCAGGCCAATTTCCATGCACTAATGCTTGATAGCGCTTATCCACGGTTTTATTGCGAAGTTGCTCATGTAAGTGTTTTAAAGCTGAACGTTTTTTTGCAATCAACAAACAACCTGATGTATCTCTGTCTAAGCGGTGAACTAATTCTAGAAATTTAGCCGTTGGACGAAGCGCCCTTAAAGCCTCAATCACCCCAAAACTTAAACCACTACCACCATGCACAGCCATTCCTGAGGGTTTATTAACGACTATTAACACCTCATCTTCATATAAGATATGTGATTCTAAGGTAGCGACCTTATCAAGTTTAGTTGATGGAGCAGTTTGATTTGACTCAGACACTCGAATAGGCGGCAAACGAATTTCATCACCACTAATTAGTTTATATTCTGGTTTAATCCGCTTTTTATTTACTCGCACTTCACCTTTACGCACAATTCGATAAATCATACTTTTCGGTACACCCTTTAATAATGTGCGTAAAAAATTATCAATTCTTTGGCCTTCGTGTTCTTCATCAATGGCTAAAAATTGTACTTTATCGAAGTTTGTATCTGTCATTTACGAGCCTGTCGAGTTTTACTAATTGGATTTAATTGTTAGTTGAACGCATATGTTTACGAAGCTTATTTTTAAGCCGAGAATGTAAACACCTTAATATAACGACTAAATTCAACTGGTTTGGGGCGTTATTCTAACTTAAATATATAAATTAGCTTTATAATTTTTATTTGCTTGCCAGAGAGTTAGTTTTAATGTGATAATTTGACTGTTTAGCTGGCTTTGCAATTGCATAGCAGTAAACAATGCGATGAAAATAGAATTTGTATGGCATCAACGAAATAAATTTCGTAACACGTAATGATGCATTGCCGCTATCGAAGTGAGTATTTTTTCGATTAGTTGGGCAAGCAAATTCACAACTCATCATGCGATATACAATAAAAAAGTACCAATCGCAGAATAGTAAGAATTGAATTTGGCAACAAACTGATGTGTTTTGTTTAATATCACGTCAGTTTGAAAAGATAGACAAAAAATTTATTGGGGTGAGGCGTTTCACCCAAGGGTCTGAAGTTAAAATTACCAACTGTAATAATTCACTTCCCTAATGAAATCATATGCTTAAGGTTAAGCCTTGGCACATCTAAACGCGCACAAGATCTGTTTTTACAGTCGTGAGACTGAAAGTGATTTCAGCTTGGTGCAGCTTGCAAGCCACGTTTTTCAGTTCTACATTATTCCGCATTCGGTACTAAAACCGAGTCTTATACAATGAAAAGAATGTTAATAAACGCTACTCAACAAGAAGAGTTGCGTGTTGCATTGGTCGATGGACAAAAGCTTTATGATCTTGATATCGAAAGCCCTGGACACGAGCAAAAAAAAGCCAATATTTACAAAGGAACGATCACCCGAGTAGAACCCAGTTTAGAAGCTGCGTTTGTAGATTACGGTGCTGACCGTCATGGTTTCCTTCCTCTAAAAGAAATTGCAAAAACTTATTTCCCACAAGGTTACAAGTTTGACGGCCGTCCAAGCATCAAAGATGTAATCAAGGAAGGTCAAGAAGTCATCATCCAAATTGATAAAGAAGAGCGCGGCCAAAAAGGCGCTGCGCTTACTACCTTTATTAGTTTAGCCGGTAGCTACCTTGTTTTAATGCCAAATAACCCTCGTGCAGGCGGAATATCTCGTCGCATTGAAGGTGATGAGCGCACCGATTTAAAACAATCCTTAAACAAACTTGAGTTGCCTGAAGGCATGGGCCTAATTGTAAGAACCGCTGGTGTAGGCAAATCTTTTGAGGAGCTAGAACACGATTTAAATGTGCTAATTCGTCATTGGAATGCAATTTCTGAAGCGTCTGAATCTAAACCCGCTCCTTTCCTTATTCACCAAGAAAGTAACGTTATCGTTAGAGCGATACGTGACTATTTACGTCGTGATGTAGGTGAAATCCTAATTGATAGTCTTGAAGTGTATGAAAAAGCGCTACAACACATTCAATTAGTAAGACCAGACTTCGCCAGCCGAGTAAAACAATATACAGGTGACGTGCCTCTTTTCAGTCATTATCAGATTGAAACTCAAATCGAATCCGCTTTCCAACGTGAAGTTCGCCTTCCCTCTGGTGGCTCAATTGTAATTGACCCAACAGAAGCGATGATTTCCATTGATATTAACTCTGCCCGAGCAACAAAAGGCGGTGATATTGAAGAGACGGCTTTTAATACTAACCTTGAAGCGGCTGATGAAATTGCACGTCAATTGAGATTGCGTGATGCCGGTGGTTTGGTGGTAATCGACTTTATTGATATGACCCCAGTTCGTCACCAGCGTGAAGTTGAAAACCGTCTTAAAGATGCCGTTAAACATGACCGAGCTAGAATACAATTAGGTCGTATATCTCGCTTTGGTTTGTTAGAAATGTCTCGTCAAAGATTGCGCCCATCATTGGGTGAGTCTGCACATATCGTGTGCCCTCGCTGCAGTGGACATGGTACAATCCGTGGTACTGAATCTTTAGCATTATCTGTTCTTCGCATCATGGAAGAAGAGAGTATAAAAGACAACACCGGACAAATAGAAGCGCAACTTCCAGTTAATGTTGCAACTTACCTGTTAAACGAAAAAAGACGTTCAATTCAATCTATTGAAAAACGTCATGGGGTGAGTTTGCTGATTATTCCAAATCCAAATTTACAAACTCCCCATTACCATGTTGCTCGTAGACGTCCCGATGATACCTTAACTGAAGCTAGCTATAACATTGAGTTAATGGATACCCAAACTGCAGAGGTTGATAATCCTACTCAAGAAATTAAGCCTAAAGAACAACCAGTATTACAAGGCTTGTCAGCTCCTCAACAAGCTCCTGTTGCGGCTAAAGCTGAAGAACCTACATTATTAACTAAGGTTTCTAAATGGCTATCCGGTTTGTTTGAAAGCGAACCAGAAGAAACTACTAAGAAACAAACTAGCAATACGCAAAATAAACGTCCACAACGTAATAGTCGTAATCGTAATGAGCGCTCTGGTAATCGAAAGCCTAGAGCTACCGATCGTAAAGATAAGTCTGCTCGTAATAATGACAAGACTCAATCTGAAAAGCGTGATCAAATACGCGATCAGAAGCCTAAGCAACGTCGTGACAACCGGAATAAACCTCAAGAAGCTAAAACAAATGATGTAGCTAAAGAGAATGTTTCTACTCAAGCCCAACCGGAACGTAAAAACGAGAAGGTAGCTGAGCGTAGAAAAAGACGTGATACCCGCCGAAATGTGCGTGGTGATAAAACTGAAAATGAGAAAGCGACTACTCAAGCTCAATCAGACGTGACTAAAACAACCCAGCATAAAGCTAAGGTTGAAGAAGTTAAAATTAATAAAGTTAAGAATGAAGAAGCTAGCATTGACGAGGAGAATAATACTAAGCAAACCGCTGTAGTTGAGGAAACAGTTAAAACTGAGCGCAGCAGAAGCAGACGCTCTCCAAGACATATTCGTGCTGCAGGCCAAAAGCGCAGAAAAGAAGAAGCCGAAGTTGAAGAAACAAACGCAACTGATAGCGCTGAAAAACCTGACAATGTAGCTCAAGATGAGCTTAAATTTGAGTCTCATGATACACCTACAGTGCAAACTACTGACAATGGGGATGAAGCAAAGGCAGAAAAGCCGAAAGCTAAACCTCGTACTAGAAGACGTCCTAAGAAAGTAGAAGAAAACACATCAGTGTCTACTACCGATGAAAGCGCTACTGAAGGTGCTAAGCAGGATGTTGTTGAAGCTAGTGCAGAAACTGCACCTGAAGCCAAAGAACCGGTTAAAGCTACGAAACCTGCAAAGCCTAAGGCAACTCAACCTGAGCAAGTAGAAATTCAGTTGGATGCCGACAATTCTGAGCCGGCGACGAAAGAAGCCGATGCTAAAGTTGAAGAAGCCCCTGCTCCTGCTGAGGTTCAAACACCAGTTCAGCAAGAAGTTGAGCAAAAGTTAGCTGAGCCTAAAGCAACTGAGGCAGCTGCCCCAGCTCAAAAAGCACCAAAAGCCAAGTCAGTTGCGAGTAAACCAAAAGCGGTGAAAAAGCCAAAGGTTACTGTAACGAAAGTGCCTGTATCTCATCCTATGGCTAAGCCTAAAGCGATAGATACTGATTTCAATGAAATTGAAATTAAAGCCCTAGCTGCTGATAAACGTGCAGGCCTTAAAGTATCAGGTAAAACAGCCTCTATGGTTAACACTGCAAACAGTTCAACTGCTGCAGCAACTAAGCCAGGCTCTGTTGCTTAAAAAATGAATGGCTAATTAAGCCAATCAATACAAAACGCCGATAAATTTACATTCATCGGCGTTTTTTTATGACCTTTACTCAAGTTTAGGTATGCTAAACGAACATTAATTTGTTAACTAACATGTTAGTTGTTAATCAATCCCGCAAGATTTACCCTGACGCCCGGCGTCCCCTCAAGCAATTGCTGCTTTAACGCTTGATTGATTTCCACTTTTTTATAGTTTTTGGCATCTACCATCACATAAATCACTTCAACGGTGCATATGCTTTGTCCGTCTTTTTGCTGACACATGTCTACATGCAGTGTAAATGACGAACTTCCGACTTTAGAAACACTTACCTTCATACAAATAACATCATCAAATTTAGCGGGGCGCTGCCAACTAATATTGAGATTCACAACTTGATTGTCTAACCCTTGAGCCAGTAGTTTATCAAAACCCCCTAATAATGCGCGCATGAACTCTGTGGCGGCTAAGTCTGCATATTCGGCATATCGGCTATTAAAAACCACTTGTTGTGCATCACATTCGGCATATCTTACTCTTAGTAACACTTCCATTGGCATATTGTTTAGTTCAGACATTTAATCCTTCTCTCTTATTATTGATGATACTCTCACCTGCTGATTTTTATCTTCAATCTTGTGGTTATCGTTTTCTTCAGTCCTATATTCAGATAGATTTTGCGGACTAGAGTCCTGTGCATAGAATTTTTCGGAGCTTAACCACTGCTCGCCAATTTTAGGCTCATCAGCAATTTCTGGATCTTCCCATTCGTAGCGTTTTATAGAGGGTTTAGGATCAAGCTTATGCCACAAAAGCGCACTTATGATGCCTGCAAGACCACCAAATAAATGGTATTCAAAGGAAACGTTTTCTTGGCGCGGGAAAATGGTCATAGTCATGCCACCATACATAAAAAACGCGGCCATCATAATAGCTATGGAGCTTTTATCGCGTCTAAATAGGCTAACCACGAATAGATAGAAAAATACTCCGTGGGTTAAGCCGCTTGCTCCAAGATGATACGCATTTCTAGCAAACAACCACACGCAAATACCAGAAAACAACCAAACAAAAAGCAGAACTCGCCAACGCGAACGGGGATATCCGTAAAGCAAAAAGACACCTAAGATCAACAAAGACAAGGTGTTATTAAATAGATGTTCTACAGAACCATGAATTAACGGGGCAGTTAATATTCCCATTATACCTTGAACGGCTTGGGGATAAACACCTAACCACCCAAGGTCAACATGGAATAATAATTCAAATGATTTTATGCACCACAAGAAGCCAATAAAAAAACTAATGACAGTGATGCTAGATTGTAAAGATGGCTTTGTTTTCATCATTCAAGGATGGGGGCGATTTGCCTAAACAAAAGAGACGCCCCCAAAGCCATTTTATTTTACACTGACATATGATTCTTAACCGGTAAATCCCTTATGCGTTTACCACTGGCATGGAATATAGCATTGGCTAAACTTGGTGCCACCGGCGGCGTACCCGGTTCACCAACACCTCCTGGAGGTGCATCTGATTCAATAATATAGGTTTCTATTTTTGGACATTGATGCATCCGCAATACTTGGTAATCGTGGTAGTTTGATTGTTCTACCGCACCATCTTTAACTGAAATCTCCCCCAATAAGGCGATAGACAAGCCGAAGATCATCGAACCTTCTTGTTGCGCTCTCACGCGATCTGGGTTGACCACTGTACCGGCATCAATAGTTGAATGGATTTCCAAAACTGTCACTTTGTTTTCCACTACTTTAACTTTTGTGGCAACGGCGCAATAACTCACAAAGCTTCGATGGACACAAATCCCCCACCCTTCATTTTCTTTGGTTGGTTGATCAGCGCCAGATTTTTCCACAACTAAATCCAATGCTCGTTTAATACGTTTAATGTCCACCGGAAATACATCCTGAGGCTCGCCATAATTCTGATAATCAAAATCATCGGTTTTGGGATCCACTAAACGATCTTTACCCAGTAGCTGATGCCACATTTTATGGGTCGAGATACCGGCTTTTGAGGCTAACTCGTCAACGAAAGAACCTTGCGCAAAGCTGTGCTGAATATTACACACTGAACGCATCCATCCAATTCGAATATGTCCTGTTGCTTTGTGAGTTTCGCAAGCTAAGTTATTTACTTCAAAGGGCAAGTCACCGAAACCTAACGACAGTTCATTCATTTGAGGTTCGTCAACGGTACCAGTAAATGTCCACAAAATACTTGGAAAAGCAGTACGTTGCAGCCAAGATGTAACCTGTTTTTCATTATCCATAGCGGCAGCTAAATGTTGCACACTGACGGAGTGATAAAATCCCTGTTGAATGTCATCTTCACGGCTCCAAACCACTTTTACCGGTCGATTTAGCTCTTTTGCCAACAGCGCGGCTTCAATGGAGAAATCGGGTTTGGCTTTTCGGCCAAATGCGCCACCTAAAAAAGTAACATTGATTTTGACTTTATCCTGCTCGATTCCTAGAGCCTGGGCTACATTTTGTTGGGTAACTTGAGGAGATTGGGTACAGGCCCAAATTTCGCACTTACCGTCTTTTACCACGGCAGTGGCTGCAGATGGTTCCATAGGGGCTTGGGAAAGATAAGGTACGCTGTAAATAGCACTGTGTGTATCTGTTGAATTTTCTAGGTCAGAGTAAACATCCCCTTTAACACGAATAGGTTTACCTTTAGTCACAATACGGTTTTTTAGTTCAGCAACATATTCCGTTGTATTATGTTTAACGTTGTCACCTAACTCCCAATCAATATTAAGGGCCTTACGTCCCTGTAATGCTGACCAAGTATTATCGGCAATTACCGCTACACCATTCATCGGGTGAAACATCACTGGCATTGGCTGTTCTGGCATTTTAAAGGTTGAGACAACCCCTTTTACCGACTTTGTAGCCTCTGCGTCATAGGACTTTACTTTCGCCCCTAATACTTTTGAACGTTCGATACTGGCATACAGCATGTTTTCCAACCGAATATCTTGTCCAAATTCAGCTTGTCCGCTGACGATTTCGGTTGAATCAATACCAGTAACGGGTTTACCGATGAGTTTAAACTCCTTTTTCGATTTGTAGGTCAAGGTCTCGGGATCTGGAGGAGATAACTTGCCAGCTGCTTCCGCAATATAACCAAAACTCACTTTACGGTTAGAGTCTTTATGATGTACGTAACTGTCTTCAGCATAAACTGTATTTACATCTACCTTCCATAGATCTGCTGCAGCTTGCTCTAGCATCGCACGAGCAGATGCTCCCATTTGCCGTAAGGTAGTATAAAACCTGCGAATTGAGCGCGAACCATCGGTATTTTGACTGCCGTATTCTTTATTGGCTAAACCTTGTACAACAGACACTAACTCCCAGTTTGCACATAACTCTTCAGCAACAACCTGAGGAATAGATGTTCGTATCCCCTGTCCCATTTCACTGCGGTGACAGATAATGTCCACTTTGTTATCGGCGTGTATGCTAACAAACAGGTTTAACTCTACATCATCTTGGCTAGTAGGTTGAGCCCAAACCGGTGTATAACTTCCTAAGCTACTGGCCAGTACAAAACTACTTGCACCTATTCCAGATACTTTTAAAAACTGACGGCGACTGACATTTTCTATTTTATGGCTCATGCGTCATCTCCCACGTTCTTGGCAAGATCTACCCCTTTGGCAACACTTTTAATCGCGGCTTTGATCCGAGGGTAGGTTCCACAACGACATATATTGCCTTGCATATAGTTATCTATATCTTCATCGCTAGGAGATGCATTTTGAGATAGCAGAGCCACCGCACTCATTATTTGACCAGATTGACAATAGCCACACTGAGGAACATTGTGTTCAATCCAAGCTTTTTGAACCGGATGATCACCACTAACCGATAAGCCTTCAATAGTAGTAATTTGTTTACCCGCCACTGCTGATATTGGCATAACGCAAGAGCGAACGGGCTGTCCATCAATATGTACAGTGCAAGCTCCACATTGGGCCATACCGCATCCAAACTTACTTCCAGTTAAACCCAAAGCATCTCTTAATACCCACAACAGCGGCATAGAGGGTTCAACATCCACTTGTTTTGGTTTACCGTTCACACTGAAATTAATCACGTTTTTGCTCCTAAATTAGCCGGTGAAAGAATTGCGCCAGCGACGCATATCCTCAATAGTATCTATATCAAATTGTGCTTCAGGGACTTTGACCTTAATTAAATTTTGTTGATTTGCCCGTAAAATAGATTTAGCACCTTTTTGTAAATCTGAATTTGAACTATTTAAATTTAATAAATCAGAAAATATGCGCTTTGGAAAACAAGCAGGTACACCAACATTGCCAGCGTACTCTGATGCTATTATAGATTCTGAATTATGTATTATATGTTTATACAGTGTAGCAATTTGAAGAGACTCCACTGCTATTTGATCAGCTAAAGCAATCATTATATGGCTGGCATCTGGGTATCTTTGATGCAATATAAAGTCTACCCCTGCTCGAATGCTCTCTCCCATTCCTAGTCGCCAATTTTGGGCTGTAACCACATCGACAGAAGGATCAATTTGTTGTTTTATCAGTTCTGCATTTGCCCCAAGTACCACAACAACTTTTTCTAAGCCTGCCCCTCTGTGTTGTTCAATAACCCTATTCAACATCGGCTGCCCCTGTATCAGAGCGAGTTGTTTTATGCTACCAAAACGGCTTGCCTCTCCGGCAGCCAAAATTAAACTAACAAGTTTCACACTATTCCGCTTATGGATTTTGCATCTTTTTCAGCAAGAAAACTATGTACCTCAGAAATCATAGACAGTGCTATGGATTCTGGCAATTCACCGCCTAGACGCAAGCCAATAGGATTGGCAAAAGGCAACGAAAAAGCGCCTCTATCTAACCCGGCTTGTGCAAACACCCGCTCAGTTCGATGCAGTGGACCCAACATTCCAACATATTTGGCCGAACTTTTTAAGGAAAGCAACAAGCCTTGAGCATCAAGTTTTACATTATGGCTCATAATGATTAATGCATCAGTTTGCGCCAGCCAAGTTAACTCATCAGCATTTTCGATCAAACTGTCCAGTGGTACCTTTATTACCTCAAAGGCGTCTGGAAAATAATTGCGTCGCCCATGACTCGCCCTTGGATCAATTAACACAACTCGCCAGCCTAATTTAGCAGCAATTTCAACAACCGGTTGCGCATCCACTCCTGCGCCAACCACACACAGGTTTATTGGCGGGCGGAGTACCTGTTTGAGAAATACTTGCCCGTTGTGTTCCCATTGTTCCACTTTAACTTGCGCTGTGGAGGGTAATTCTGCATATTCGACCTGGGGTTCACCACTGGTTATTTGCTGCGCAAAGTAACAATAGCCATTTTGCGACAAACGACCATAGACCTTATTTAAATACAAATAATCATTCTGCTTAGAGACCGGTTGCAATAAAATTTTAACCACGCCTCCACAGCCAATGCCTAACTTCCAAGCCAAATCTTGCTCTTCCGTCATATCATACTCAACGATTCGCCCTTCACCAGTATCCCAACACCTTCTCGCTTGCAGCATAATATCCGACTCTAAGCACCCACCACTAAGGAGTCCATGATATCGGCCCAAATCGTTAATCATCATATGTGCGCCGGACTTACGGTAAGAAGAACCCTGCGTCTCAAAAATTGTGGCTAACACCCACTGACATTGATCTTTTTGTTGATACCAAACACTTAGCATGCTGGTTAATGTATTAGCCATTAATGGTCACTTATTGTTTTGCTTTTAATCTAATGACTAAGGTTTCAGAAATCTTATCTTGGATAGCTTGCCGATTGGGATCCCAATAAATTTGTATAAAGCCGAGTAACCCAGTAGCCAAACCAGCGCCATATCCACCATAGCGTCCAAAACTTTCCCAAACATTCAAAGTACTGCCATCGAGTTTGATGACTTTAATTGAAAATAATTTTTTACCAATGGTTTGCCCTCTAAGTAGCACCATAGTCCCGGTAAAATAAACCGCAGCCCAACCGAAACCGAGGCCAAGATCAGCAGCAATTCCTTTAAACCACTTTACAATACTATGGTCTTGAAATGATGAAGCTTCGGGTTCTGCATCAGCTTTTGCCTGCTCTTGTATGGCAACCTTATCGACATCTGCCTGCAATGATTCAAACTGTGCTATTAAGGCTGTTCGCAAGTTTTGATATTGAACGGCATTGAGCTCAGTACTGCTCTTTTCAAAAAGCTCTTCTAACATTTCGCTTTTTGCTGATTTTGGCAAGGCTAATTTAACCAAGTCTTCGACAAATTCCTCACCGATCATTGACCAACAGGTTTCAACATCTGGGCACCCGCCTTGTTCTACTTGTTCTTGAATTAAACTAGTAAATGCGGCATATGTACCAGTAAAAACGACAACAGCAACGGCGTCTGACGCGTTAACGTCCTGTTTATCACTGGACTGGGTATCAGTCCAAATAGCAGTATCATTGCGAAATAAACCCAAAATTCCACCTAGAATTAACGCCACAGCAAGAATTCGCACTAACATAATTGCTGAGGGTAAGCGTTTTTCACGTTTTAGGCGTCTACTGGTTACCCACAATAAAATTGCAATTAAAATTGCCAATGCGTTACCAGTAACACCTGACAGTATTGCAACCAAGATTAAATCGACAGACAGCGCCAACGCGCGACGAGTGGGAGTAGCTAAGGGTGTTCCGTATAACTCTTCGGGCACCTCAAAAGCATATGGTGTTATAACATCGCGGGTTTCTTGACGTTGCTGATGTTTTGAGGTGTGAGTGTTTGTTTGCTTGTCTGTTTCAGATTGATCTGGTACCGCTTCCTTAGGGTTCATATACTTACCTTTTGGTGAGCGCTTTGATGCCCTCGCTGAGTCCTTCTATGGTTAATGCAAACATTTTACCTTGCATTAAATCTTTTAAAATCTGAATAGAAGCATAATATTGCCAATGTATTTCCATTTGCGGATTTAACCAAATGGCGTGGGGAAAGTGATCCGTCAGACGTTTTAACCAAACCGAACCTGGTTCCTCATTCCAATACTCAACACTACCTCCTGGGTAGGTAATTTCATAAGGTCCCATAGTCGCGTCGCCAACGAATACTAATTTATAATCGCTTCCATACTTATGAATGATATCAAAAATAGAAATGACTTCATTTGAGCGACGTTTATTGTCTTTCCACACCCCTTCATAAACGCAATTATGAAAATAAAAATATTCAAGATGTTTAAACTCAGAGTGTACGGCTGAAAACAATTCCTCACAAGATTTAATGTGTTCGTCCATAGAGCCACCAACATCAAAAAACATCAATACTTTGATGGCGTTATGACGTTCTGGCACCATGTGAATATCTAACCAGCCGGCATTTTTAGCCGTTTTACCAATGGTTGTAGGAAGATCGAGTTCTTCACTTGCGCCAGTTCGTGCAAATTGACGTAACTTACGTAACGCAACTTTTATATTACGGGTACCTAGTTCTACATCAGTGGCGAGGTTTTTATATTCACGCTTTTCCCACACCTTAACAGCAGAAGATTGACCTTTTCCTTTATTGCCAATACTAATTCCTTCGGGATTGTAACCATGTGAACCAAAAGGAGACGTCCCTCCAGTCCCGACCCATTTGTTACCACCTTGGTGACGTTTTTGTTGTTCTTCCAAGCGTTTTTTGAGGGTTTCCATAAGCTTATCTAAACCGCCCATGGCTTCTATTTCCGCTTTTTCGGCATCACTAAAATGTCGTTCTAATTGTTTTCTCAACCATTCTTCAGGAATATCTTTGCCAAATAAGTCAATGAATTGCACCCCTTCAAAGTAATCAGCAAATGCCCTATCGAATTTATCGAAATGGCTTTCATCTTTAACCAAACACAATCGCGATAAATAATAAAAGCCTTCGGTATCGGCAAATATCACTTGCTGTTCCAACGCATTGAGTAAATCTAGCAACTCCCTAACCGTTGCTGGAACTTTGTATTCTCTAACTTTAAAGAAAAAATCGACTAACATTAGCGTCTAGCCATGAAAGCCAATTTTTCGAACAAATGAATATCTTGTTCGTTTTTAATTAGCGCACCGTACAAAGGTGGAATGCTGTTTTTGCCGTCTTTATTTTGCAAAGCTTCTGGTGAAATATCTTCGGCAACCAGTAGTTTTAACCAATCAATCAACTCACTAGTGGAAGGTTTTTTCTTTAATCCTGGCATATCTCTTAAATCAAAAAACGTTTCAAGAGCTTGGGCAAGCAATTCTTTTTTCAAATTAGGAAAATGCACGTCGACAATTTCTTGCATTTGTTGTTTGTCTGGAAATTGAATGTAATGGAAAAAACAACGACGCAGAAATGCATCAGGAAGTTCTTTTTCATTGTTCGAGGTAATAATCACGATAGGACGCTTTTCAGCTTTTATGGTTTGTTTAGTTTCATAAACAAAGAATTCCATTTTATCTAATTCTAAAAGCAAATCGTTTGGAAATTCGATATCGGCTTTATCGATTTCATCAATTAACAATACCGGTGGCGTCTGCGCATCGAATGCTTGCCAAAGTTTACCTTTGATAATGTAATTGCTGATGTCTTTGACTTTTTCGTCACCAAGTTGAGAGTCTCTTAAACGAGAAACTGCATCATATTCATACAAACCTTGCTGAGCTTTAGTCGTCGACTTGATATGCCACTGGATTAAATCAGTACCTAAACTTCTAGCTAACTCTTCTGCCAACATGGTTTTACCCGTACCTGGCTCCCCTTTAATTAATAAAGGTCTCTGCAATGTTATGGCAGCGTTTACCGCTAGCTGCAGTTCCTTGCTCGCAATATAATTTCCGGTACTACTAAATGGCATCAATCACCTCAATCATCAAAAAATGTAAATATAAAACTAAGATATAGCAAAAAGCACTTTGAAAAATGTTCGTTGAGTACAATCATACTAGGGTACAAAATTAAGCAAACTTAAAAGTTTTGCTATCTACATTTAAACAAGTGCTTGTTATGTACAACATTAACAGCCTAATATAGTTATTCAAATAACGAAAACACATCAAAGGGTATCACTGAAAGTTACCTAAACCTATGCAAGGATATAGTATGCAAGTTTATGATGATAATTCTCTCGCTATTGGTAATACACCATTAGTTAAATTAAATCGTGTTGTTTCCAGCGGTAACGTTTACGCAAAAATGGAATCACGTAACCCCAGTTTTAGTGTTAAGTGCCGGATAGGCGCGAACATGATTTGGGATGCTGAAAAACGTGGCATTTTAACCAAAGACAAAGAGTTAGTTGAACCAACCAGTGGTAATACTGGGATTGCTTTAGCGTTCGTTGCAGCTTCTCGAGGATATAAATTAACGTTAACAATGCCAAGCAGCATGAGCTTAGAACGCCGCAAGTTGCTTAAGGCTCTTGGTGCAAATGTAGTGCTTACTGAAGCACCTAAAGGCATGAAAGGTGCTGTAGCTAAGGCACAAGAAATTGTAGCCTCTGATCCAGGTAAATATATTCTGCTTCAACAGTTTGATAACCCAGCTAACCCCGAAATACATGAAAAAACTACTGGTCCTGAAATCTGGAAAGATACCGATGGTAAAGTGGATATTTTTGTAGCCGGTGTTGGTACCGGCGGAACAATTACCGGTGTGAGTCGCTACCTTAAAAATACTAAGGGTAAAGACATCTTAACGGTAGCTGTAGAGCCAACTGACTCGCCAGTTATTACACAAGCAAAAGCAGGTGAAGAACTCACTCCTGGTCCCCATAAAATTCAAGGCATAGGGGCAGGATTCATCCCTGGTAACTTGGATCTTGATATTGTTGACCAAGTTGAACAAGTGTCAAATGACGACTCTATTGAAATGGCTCACCGTCTGTTAAAAGAAGAAGGCATTTTAGCCGGTATCTCAACTGGCGCGGCCATGGTTGCGGCTAAACGTTTAGCCGAGAAGCCTGAAAATGCTGACAAAATGATTGTCGTTATTTTCCCAAGTTCAACAGAACGCTACTTAAGCAGTGCTATGTTTGCTGGTGAATTTACCGATCACGAAGAAGTGCAATAAAAGAAACTGCATTTTTTAATTATAAGAGCAGGCTTTACGCCTGCTCTTTACTTTTAAACACAGAAAACGCAGACTGTGTGAGTGTTCAATTTAACTCTGTCGATTCATCATGATAAATCACTCTTACTTACGTTTATTCTCATTATGTATTTTAATTTTATTCCTACAAGCTTGCGACAACGAAAGTAAAAAAGGAGCAGGTAAATACGGCATGATGGATACCAACACGCCAGATTATGCCGCAGTCGAGTTTTTCCAACACGTCTATAACGATAAAAATTTAAATAGAGCAATCGCCATGAGCACTGAACGCATGGCTAGATTGCTAAACTCTTACCGTACAAATAGAAATGTGCAGAGACACGTATTCGATTTAGTATACGATGAAGTAGACATTCAACCTGATACCGGAAACAGTATAGGACGCAGTGAGTTTGCAGAATCTGCCGTGGTTACCCTATTTTTTACGGGTACCTTGTACGACGAACGAGTTGAAGATATTCGGGTAATAGAAATGGTTCGTAAAGATGGAAAATGGTTGGTTGATAAAATTCAGCCTGACAAATATTTATAGATAGAATGAAAAATGTCTAACCTTGCCAATTCAAACCTTTGGCTTTCCCACATAAAACGACTGCATGCAATTGCCGAGTCGGGATTAGCCTTCTCCCCAGAAGAGTTTGATCGCGAGCGATTTGAAGAAATCTCTTTAATTGCTCAACAAATGATGAGCGATCTGGCGTCTGTTCCCGTTAAGCAAATTTCAGATTTAGTCACGCCTTTTCATCGACGTTATGTTACGCCACAAGTAGAAGTCCGTGGTGCAGTCATCAAAGACAACAAAATATTATTGGTTCAAGAGAAAAGTGACAAAAAATGGACACTACCTGGTGGCTATGCGGATGTTGGCTTAACAGCGGTACAAAATATTAAAAAAGAAATTGAAGAAGAAGCTAACGTTCACATAAATAATGCGCGCTTAATATCGTTACGGCATAAAGCATCGGGAGACTATGATCCTGATATTCGAGAATTTTATAAAATTTTGTTTTTATGTGAACCTGTAGAGCCCTTACAGGAAATGGCGGGAATGGAGACTTTCGACGCAGCATTTTTTGACCTCGACCACATCCCTACTCTCTCGACGGGCAGAACCATTATGCGAGACCTACAAGATGCCTTTGCTTATTTTGCAGATGATCATAAACTCACAACCATTGAGTAGTCCGCTCAGGTCAACGATTTTAAGTTAGTGGAATAATTTAAGGCGTTTATCCCAATTACCTTGATGGCTAAACTGACAAGCTTCTTCGCTATCAAAAAATACATTCTGTTTCGGTTTTTTTAATACAATTCCAACGTTTAATAGTTGTTGCTGTATTAATTTTCGCAAAAAGGCGTCTTGTTGTTGAGATTGTGCATCCTTTAAATGTTGTTCCGTTTGAAAAACACAAGTAATCACTAAACTAGACGGGAAGTTACTATAATCAGCAGTATGGGTCAGCCAATCAAACCCAGCAATTTTTTGCTTTGCTGTTTCGCACACGTTAGTGAGTGCCTTGATGGTATTTTCATCTAACTTTTTAACTGTGGATTTTGCAGAAGACATAACACACTTATTTGAATTCAAAATCGGACGCTGAATTAATCGCGTCCGCTGAGTATTTACATTTACAACAACAGTATTTATTTGCCGTATGTACAAAGATAGGCTGTATCTTGCGTTACCTTAACTTGAAATTTTACATTTGCGTCAATGGTAAATACCTGGCCGGTAGTAAAAGTTTGCCATTGTGTTTGACCGGGCAACAATACGGTTAGCGCACCATTTACCACAGTCATAGTTTCAAACTCACTTGTGCCAAATTCATATTCACCAGGAGCCATTACCCCGACTGTCGCTGGTAATGTAGCTGTTTGAAACGCCATGGAAGTGACTTTGCCATCAAAATATTCATTTACTTTAAACATATAACGCCTTTCTATAATTATAAATGGCGCTTAATTTAACAGGTTTAGAATAGAAACTCCCTATCAAAAACAGCTAATTTAGATATTCTAGCACTAGCTCATAATTAGGATCTGTAGGTCTAGTTTAAGAACCTTATAATGATTAAACCGCCACTATTTGCGTCAATTAACCGACTTCACAGCGGTTTGTTTGCTGCAGGCCAATACCGTTGTCTTTAGCTTGTTCAATAACATCAACATCTTCTAAAAATAACATGTAGCCATCTTCTTTTACTGCTTGCAGAAATACATCCACTTCCAATGATGCAAATTTATTTAAGTTACCAAAACAATTATTTTCAGTGGAAATAGCGAATTCGCCTCGCCCCTTGACGTCTTCAGCTTTGTATTCTTTCGCTTTAGCCAATAACCCATTCATTAATTGAGCGTCACTATCCGACAGTTTCAGAATTGTCACCCTTTCATTATTATCTAAATCATCCAATAGAATTTCAGGCATATCAGTGATTGGGGCTTGTTGCACTTGCACGTTAAAATTATGCTCTTCATAAAAAGCCGGCAAGCTTTCGTTTCCATCTGAACTGTAACTCATAAATATTTTTGCAGCGCCATTTTTCACATCGATACTTTGATCGGTGCGAAGGGCGATTCTTATGTCTTGAGGTTCCATATCTAAAGGAGAAAACTGAGACATTTTATACATTGTCGATAAGGGCATACTCATACAGCCATTCAAAATAACACTTGCCGCTAGTATTCCTATCACCTTTGGCTTTAACTTCATTATCAATCCCTTTTTAAACCTAAAATTTAGGTATTTTTTTATCACTAGAACGCTGCTTAAAACGACCTTTTTCTAAAATTAGCATCTCTATTTAGTGTTTAATCCTAAATTAGAAAAGGGCTTAATTAAATTAAGTTCCCTCTCAAATTTGTAAAATTGTAATACGCTCCATTTACCAGAGCGTAATATTTTAAACTAATCACCCACAGCAACACCTTCCCTTCTTGGGTCAGCTCCACCAATTATTTTGCCGTTTTTAAATTGAATTCCGTGCAAACCACTGTTTAAGTCGATTACCTTAACGTTATGACCCATGGCAGTTAGCTTATCTACCCACTTTTCAGCACTGGTCCCTTTTTCAAGGGCAGTGTAATCATTACGATTAGTTACTTTGGGTAAATTAATGGCTTGTTGAATATCTAATCCCCAATCCACTACACCCACTATGGTTTGTGCAACATAACTAACAATTCGACTTCCACCTGGCGATCCTATTACCATCATCAACTGGTCATTTTCGTCAAATACCATTGTTGGACTCATAGCACTGCGAGGACGTTTATTGGGCTCAACTCGGTTAAGTGCAGGCTGTCCGTTAGCACTTGGGTTTAAAGAAAAATCTGTCAATTGATTATTTAGCAAAAACCCTTCTACCATTAATCCTGAGCCAAAACCAAACTCAATACTGGTCGTCATTGCAAGAGCATTACCCTCTTTATCGACTATTGAGACATGGCTGGTATTAGGTAGTTCAAAAGAATTGTCCATGCCGAACAAAGAAGCGTTGATATAGGGTTCTCCTGGTACAGCTTTCCCCATATTTTTATCTGCTTTTATCAGCTCGGCGCGTTGTGATAAGTAAGTTTGATTGATTAACGCAGCAAAAGGAAGCTGGGCAAAATCACTGTCAGCAATATATTTATCTCGATCGGCATAAGCCAGTTTAGATGCTTGGGTGAACAAATGAATTGACTCAACCGAATCTGGTCCCATTTTAGCCAAGTCATAGTCTTCTAGCATTTTCAGAATTTGTAAAACGCTAATGCCGCCAGAACTTGGTGGTGCCATGCCACATATTTTAAATTTACGATACAAACCACAAATTGGCTCACGCTCTATAGATTGATAACTGTTAAGATCATCTACGCTTAACGTACCGGGATTAATAGTCGAAAATTGCACGGTTTTAGCAATCTTATCCGCTAACTCACCTTTATAGAGGTAGTCCGCGCCCTGTTCAGATATATTTTCAAATACTTTAGATAGTTTTACGTTGGTCTTATTTGTGCCTTGTTTAAGCTCTATGCCATTTGGATAAAAATAAGTTTTAGGGATCAAAAAGGCTTCTAGTCCAGGATGGAACCTTAAGGAAAGCAGTTTTTCTAAACGCGGAGAAACAGTGAAGCCTTTTTCTGCTGTATTAATTGTATCATTGAAAAGTGCATTCCAAGGCAATTTGCCAAATTGCTTATGGGCTTTTTCCAACGCTTTAAGGGCTCCTGGTACGCCGACTGAACGCCCACCAACAACAGCATCTCGCCACTTCATGGGCTTACCATCTTGCATGAACAAATAAGCATTTGCTTTAGAAGGCGCGGTTTCACGACCGTCGAATGTATGCAGTTTTTTGGCTTTATTATCCCAATATAATATAAAGTTTCCGCCACCAATACCCGATGATTGGGGTTCAACTAAGGTCAACATTGCTTGCACAGCAATGGCAGCGTCTATGGCACTACCGCCTTTGTTGATAATATTTTTACCAGCCCATGATGCATAAGGATTGGCGGATACCACCATGTACTCTTCAGCGATCCGTGCTTTTTTCTGACTGACACCAGTTGCGGCCTCAGGCTCGCGATCTTCCCTAGTCGTTTGCTTAGCGTTAATTTGATTAAAAGAGATTAAACAAAAAACGCACACTACTTTACACAATAATTTCACTGACTATCTCACTTAACGGCTATGGGATGATAGAAAGATAACTATCCCGAGATTTGGATGCAACCAAAAATCTAGTTATTAAACCATTCTTGTGCAAAATCATGGATTTAGTTAAGGTGTTCACTACTATTTATAAATATTGTGTTGGCAACTTGTTAAATTTCCCCTTAAAACCTCAACATCTAATCGGGCCTATTTTGATAACGCTTATATGTTGTTTGTTATGGATATTTGAACCTACGACCTCAGAATATCTAGCCTTACAACGAGGATCACTTGCAGAAGGTAATTACTGGCAATTTCTCACCGCAAACTTTGTCCACACCAATACAAATCATTTATTACTCAATATTGCCGGCATATTGCTGCTCTGGGCCATCCACGGTCAGTATTACACTGTAAAAAACTACCTTATCGGTATCGTTTTACTAAGCATATGTGTGACCCTTGGTATTTATTTATTTTCCCCTAACCTTGTTTGGTACGCTGGACTTTCTGGAGTTTTGCACGGCATATTTGTGTATGGCGCTTACTTAGACATCTGTAACAAAGTAAAATTTGGCTGGTTGTTAATGCTTGGGGTTTGGTTGAAAGTTTTACATGAACAGCTTTATGGTGCAGATCAAATGATCAGCGATTTAATTGCCGCCAACGTCGCTGTAGATGCTCATTTATATGGTGCGGTAGGCGGATTAGTTTGTATTTGTATCAGCTTAGTTAAAAACAACTATTTGCCTCAGAAGCACTGAGACAAATAGTTAATTGTTAGGGTTATAAATTTTCTTCAAATAATTTAAATATTCTACGGTATTCATCCAACCATGAGCTAGGTTCAATAAAACCATGGGACTCAACGGGATAAATTGCAGTTTCGAAGTCTTGTTTTTCTAACTCAATTAAGCGTTGAACTAAACGTACTGTATCAACAAAAAACACATTTGAATCCACCATAGGTGCATTGATAAGCAGTGGCTTGGTTAAACCTTCCGCAAAATAAATAGGCGAACTGCGCTCGTAAGCGATGGGATCAACATCTGGTGTATTGAGAATATTCGACGTATAGGGATGATTGTAATGGGCCCAATCAGATACTGGACGCAAGGCTGCTCCGGCTTGGAATAGGTCCGGTTCAGTGAACAGCGCCATAAAGGTCATAAAACCACCGTAAGAGCCTCCATAAGTCCCTATTCTATTTCGATCCACATTAACGTTGTTTACCATCCAGTCAACACCGTCAACTAAATCTTCAATTTCAGGTTTCCCCATATGTCGATAGATAGCAGTGCGCCAGTCTCGGCCGTAACCTGCTGATGCCCGATAATCCATATCTAAAACCACATAACCTTTTTCAACAAGCAGGTTATGGAACATGAATTCCCGAAAATACCCTGACCAACCTAAATGGGAGTTTTGTAGGTAACCTGCCCCATGGTTGAAGATAACCGCTCGTTTCTTGTCACCTTCTCCAGCATCTTTAGGCGCATATAAGCGGGCATAAATTGGTTGTTCACCGTGGGAAGATTTTACCGCTACTATTTCAGGGACAGTCCAGTTAATTTGTTTAAATGCTTCACTGGTGGTGAAGGTAACCTGCTGTGGCTCGCCCTCAGAATCCAAAGTTTTAACAAAAAGTTCGGGCGGCATGGTTAATTTAGAATGGGTTAACAATAACCTGTTTTGTTTATCATTCAGCACATAATCTGTTACGCCATTTAAATCCGTCAAAGCCTCAATATCACCACTGCTTAAATCAATACGGTAAATTTCGTAGATTCCAGGGTGCTTTTTATTGGCTTTAAAATAAATAAATTGATCGTTAGCGCTAAGGGTTAGTTCATCAACCTCATAGTCACCGCGAGTAAGTTGTTTTGCATCACTATTTAATGCTTTTAAATAGAGGTGGGAATAGCCACTTTTTTCAGACAAAAAATACAACTGTGAAGACTGATTTAACCAACCGAAACTATTAAAGTTATAATTGATCCACGCATCATCATGCAATCTATCTTGAGTCACTAAGCTTTTGTTTTTGAAGTCCACCGTTGTCAACCAACGATCTTTGTTGTCCCAAGCTTCCAACATGATGGCAACATTTTCGCCATTTTGTTGCCATTCTATTGCGCTTTGGTTCCATCCCCAATCTTGCAACAAGGCAATGTCTCTAGGCAGTCGGTTACTCTCATAGGTCTGTCCTTTAGCTTCTGCATTTTCCCGTTTTACTTGTTCTAAAACATCTTCGTTATATCCAGGTAAACTTTTGTAGGACAGCTCTTTTTGCGTACCTGTTTGTAAATCTAATAACCACAAGTACTGACTTTCAGGCTTAGAATCGGCCACTCGGCGTCTGACTTTCTCAGCTTTAATACGGCCATTGTCTTTTATGTAGTTAGGCATGATGTCGCCTTCACTGCGACTTGGGGTATCTTTTTCAATGGCTAAAATGAGATATCGGCCATTGGGCGATAGGCTAGCTGCAGCGGTCTTATGTTCAAGGGGTAAATAAATAGGTTCAGGTGTAGAGGCTAGATTCTGCGCAGATAGTTGCGCATTAAAATCAAACTTATCTTGAGTTCTTGTGCGACGCTCACGCAATACCTCAATTAAATTCAACTGCTGCTGGGCAATATAATCTTTGGCCTCTTCATTGGCTTTTGGAGCCTCTTTAAACTCCCAACTAACCAGTTGTTGCGTCATTCCTGAATCAGTATTAATAGCATAGATTTTATTGTAACTACGGTAGCTCAGTCGGCCATCGGTTAGAAACTGTAAACTGCTTCTATATTGCGCACTGCGGGTAAGTTGAATAACTTCTCCAGAGCTAAGATCTTGTACAAAAATATTCTGTTTAAATATCCAAGCCGCTTTGTCTCGGCTTTGGTTAAACACTTTATTTTTATAGGCTACCTCATGGTACTGGGCAAGTGGCACTAAACTCGCAGTTTTTGACGACAGTGATTGTTGAAATAAATCAGTCACTACCGAACCTTCACGCTTTTGCGAATAAAAATAACTTTTCCCATCTAAAGACCAATACGGGGATTGTGGCTCTCTGCCAATCCAATCCGGATCAGCCATGATTTTATTTAAGGTCAATGCTTCATTAGAATCACCAACATAGGGTGCTTGCTGTTTAACCGTTTGATAAATCGCTGTGCTTACCGAATCACTATTCGACAAATTGGTTTCAGCGGGGCTTTCTGACGTTTGAATGCCAGAACAGGCAAGTAAACTTGAAGTGATAGTAGAAATAATGAGCAGCTTAAAGCTTTTTTGCATTTTTGAGTCTCTGCTTTTTGTTATAGTCGTTAGAACTTAAGGTTGTATTAAAACCTATGTGGGTATTTAGGTAAACAAGTGATCTAAAATTGCTTACCGAGGATAGTAACGTTTAGCTGCCATATTTTGGCCTGTCATAACCACGGAGTTTTCATGAAAAAATTAGTCTTATTATGTAGTTTAGTGTTCACCCCTATGTTCGCATCTGCAAATGCATGCCCTGACGTTTTAAAGTTTATGAAACGTAAATTAAACTCACAAGAAACCGTAAACATGTGCAAGGAATATCAAGGCAAAACGTTACTCATTGTGAACACCGCGAGTAAGTGCGGGTATACACCTCAATTTGAAGGACTAGAAGCGTTATACAGCGAGCTTAAGGAACAAGATTTTGTGGTGTTAGGTTTTCCCTCTCATGATTTTAAACAAGAATTTAATGACGAAAGTAAAACGGCAGAATTATGTGAATTAACCTACGGTGTAGAATTCCCAATGTTTGAAGTCACTAAAGTAAAGGGTAAAAACGCCGACCCCTTATTTCGTAAATTAAGCAAACAAAGTGGTATGGAGCCAGGTTGGAATTTCTATAAATACTTGGTGGATAAAAATGGTGAGGTAGTCAAAGCCTATAAATCATCGACTAAACCAGCAGATAAAGAATTTAGACAAGATATCGAAGATGCATTAGCTCTTTAAATTAAGTTAGTTATGTTTGCCCCTTAAAACCAAAAAAAACAGGCAAAAAAAAGCCCCGTTAAACGGGGCTATAAACACACATCACTTGGAACACACAATGAAATGTTTTACTGTTTTAGCAATAAAACATCTTTACAACTAATAGTTAGTCACTTTTAAAAAACTTTAGTTCATTAAATTTTAAATATTTTTAACATTTTCTAAAAAATGCATTCAAGTGATTGAATTTACGTTATTTATTTTTTGCTCAGCTAACTAAATAGCAGTGCTCTTAAACTTACTTGTACGACAACGCTACAGTTGAGCAAATGCCTGTTCAAAATCTGCAACGATGTCATCGGTGTCTTCAATACCGACAGAAAATCTTATCATATTATCGTTGATACCCATTTGCGCTCGTTGCTCAGCACCATTTTCATAGAAAATAGTCGAGGCTACCGGCAAACACAATGTCCGGGTATCGCCAAGGTGGGTAGCAATCACAACCGTATTTAACGCGTTAATAAACTTATGGATATCCAGTCCTGGAGATAAGTCCATACTGAAGACCCCGCCATAATTACCATTAAAAAGTTCTCTGGCAATATAGTGCTGCGGATGATCAGCAAGGCCTGGATAATATACGTTAGCGACTTTGTCGTGACCATGTAAATAGGTCGCTAGCCTCAAGGCATTTTGACAAGTTTTATTCAGGCGTAATGCCAAGGTTTCTAAGCCAACTGAAATTTGCTGCGCAGATTGCGGTGCCAAAGTTGCACCTAAATTACGTAAACCCTTTTTACGAATTTGTGTCATGCCCCAAGAAGATGAATCACCCACTCGGTACAAATCAAAAATATTAGGATACTTAGACCAATCATAAAAGCCTGTATCTACCACTGCCCCACCTAATACATTTCCATGCCCAGAAATATACTTAGTTAATGAGGTGACAGTTAAAGATGCTTTGACGGCTTTAGCATCAAATATATACCCTGGGGTCATGGTATTATCGATAATAAATAGCAGCTTGTTGATATTACAAAACTCACCAATAGCTTGTAAATCAGCCACCTGTGTTACAGGGTTTGCGATAGTTTCAGTAAAAACCAATCGAGTATTATCTGTAAGGGCTTGGCTGATAGATTTGATATTGGTGGTATCCACATAACTCACTTGAATACCTAAGTTTTCCAATGTCACCATTAAACTACTGGTGTTGCCGAATAAAAACTGACTCACAATGATGTGATCATTTTGTTTCAGCAAAGCTAAAAGCATTGACGAAATCGCCGCCATACCCGTAGCAAAGGTTACTGCTGAAACGCCACCTTCTATATCAGCTAATATATTTTGCAAGGCTGCATTAGATGACGAAGAAGAACGGCCGTAAACATGCCCTAGTTTCTTGCCTTGAAAGACCTCAACTAAATCATTGACGTCTTGATACTCAAATAGTACAGAATTACTAGTGGGTGAATGAACAGAACCATCTTGAGGCTTGTTAAACATGCGGTCAGCATGCACAAGTCGTGTTGTAAAACCTTTATCTTTCAATCGAACTCTCCGCGGGAAAGGCTACCTGGGAAGGAAATTTTGCGTGCACTTTAGCATAAAACTCATAAACTTTTTGCATTTCTAAAGAGTTATCTTCTTCAGGATGAAAAATCGGTCCTAAAACGATGGATTTATGCCGATAATCTAGGCCAATTAAAAACACCGGAATATTCGCTTGTTTAGCAATATGTAAAAAACCACTTTTCCAAGGGTAAATTTTGCTGCGAGTGCCCTCTGGAGCAACCGCTAATAATATTTTATCTTTTTGTTTAATTTTATCAATCATTTGATTTACGACACCATGAGATTGCGAACGCTCAATGGGTATGCCGCCCCAACGCATTAAAAGCGATTTAAAAGGAGGGATAAAAATACTATGTTTACCAAAAAAACAGATTTTGAGTCGTAAACTAAACACCGCAGCCATGCCAATAACGAAATCCCAATTCGACGTGTGTGGCGCAACAGCAATGACCATTTTACTTTGTTTAGGAAATTCACCTACAAATTTCCATCCCAAAATTTTTAAAATAGTAATGCCGAACCACTCGCTGAAAGCATTTCCCAATCTGGGGATATTTTCTGATAGTTTCAGTTTTTTTAACCTTTTGCTCATGAAATAATGCTTTTTACAATATTAATTACGTTCATATTCTCTTATTATATAGCCGAATTGAAAAATAAGCGGGTTGCAACTTTTTACAACTTCAAGGGTCATGTAAATAGTCGTGGAAGAATAATCACGTTATTTTTGTAACCCACAATTCAAGCCGCAGTGTTTCAGTTGAGGTTTCGTTTGAAGCGGCCGCAACTAACCCCTAATTACCATCGTCAGTATTATAATGGGATTTTTAGTGCTTAGAATTATAATTTTTATATCATTGATTTTTAGCCTACATGCTTTTAGTCAGCAAACGGCGCAAAATTTGTTTAGCCAATATCGTAGTTCTTTATATCAAATCCAAATGATTGATAAAGAGTCAGGAAACAAGTCTTCAATTGGTTCTGGATTCAGAGTCAGTGAAAATGGCGATATTATTTCCAATTACCACGTCATTTCCGATTTTGTATATTTTCCAGATAAATACCGAATTCAATATTTAGATTCAAATGGTAATACCGGAAGTTTACAGCTTAAGAACTTTGATGTAATTAATGACTTATCCCTTCTACAAATTGATCCTGCACAAACTAGCGGTTTGCCATTTAAGTTAGCTGAGAACCTCCCCTTGCAAGGTTCGAATATTTATTCTTTAGGTAATCCCCATGATTTAGGAATGATAGTGGTACCTGGAACCTATAATGGGTTAAAAAAGAATAGTTTTTACCAACGTATTCATTTTACGGGCTCAATCAATCCAGGAATGAGTGGTGGCCCTGCTGTCAATGGTTTAGGCCAAATTGTTGGTGTGAATGTTGCCACAGCGGGCAATCAAATAGGCTTTTTAATCCCTCTACCAAAAGTTAAAGCATTGTTTAATTCGCAACTCGAAATCAATGCTAAAGACTATAAATCACATATGCAGAAACAGTTACAACAAAACCAAAGTAAGCTGATAACTGAAATTTTATCAAAACCTTGGTCTCACGCCCCATTAGGTAAAGCCAGTGTACCAGAACAAATTTCCGACTTTATATCATGTTGGGGGGGCTCCAACGCCAGTGAAAAGGACGTAAAATTTCTCTCGGTTTCCAGTCGCTGTCGAATTGGTGAAGCTATCTTTTTAAACGGTAGATTACAAACAGGCGAAATTGAAATAGAGTTTGAATGGTTAACCAGCGAACAGCTTAATACCTTTCAATTTCATAACTTTCTAACCAAAAAAATAGCTTTTACACGACCAGGAAACCAAGCAGGGAAAAATGATGTAACCAATTATCGTTGCCAACAAGATATCGTCTCAAACCAACATCAAGTTTCACAAAAAAGTGTCTTGTGTGCCCGCGCCTATAAAGACTTCGACGATTTGTATGATGTGCTATTTATTTCCGCCAGTAATGACTTCGCAGATGGAAGTCTAATCAGTCACTTTACCCTTGCAGGAGTAAGTGCAGATTCGATGAAACAATTCTCTAATCAATTTATGGATTCCATGTCATGGCAATAGTTGTTGAAGTACTGTCGAGAAGCGGCAAGGTCTTAAGTTATCAAGTTTTTGAAAAACAGTTGATTTCAGTAGGTAGAGCCTATGATAATGACGTCCGTATTGACGATCCCTATGTAGGCTCGGAACACCTAACCATAAGCTCCGAAGAAGATAACAATGCACTGGTATTAACTGACGTTAATTCATTAAATGGTGTAAAAATTAATGGTGTCCAGGGTAGTAAAGCCTTGGTAGGTTTTGATGACATTATAACCATAGGTCGAACACGATTACGGGTATTTAAAAGCAATCAAAAAGTCATACCAGCAGTTGTTTTAAGTAAACTAGAAGAAAAAATGGAATGGCTATCCATGCGCAGAATATGTGCACTTCTAGCATTTGTCTTTATTGGCTTAGTTTCTGCAAATTTCTATTTCAACAGTATTGTCGAAGTGAATATTTCGCAGGTTATGAAAGTCAGTTTAAGTGCAACAGCAGCAGCCTGTATTTGGCCACTTTGTTTTGCTCTGTTGTCCATCTTGGCCAAAAAAGAAGCTCATATTGTGACTCAATTTAATTTGCTTTGGCTGTTTTTAATTAGTCACGAACTTTTGAGTTATTTACAGGCACTATTACAATTTAATTTAAGCTCTGTGCAATTTATTTATTGGTTTATCTTATTATTAAAAGGCACCCTATTTTTTGCGTTTTTATGGTTTACCTTATTTATTGCATTCCATCAATCAAAAGCCATGCGAAACGGTATTAGCATAGCCGGTACTGCTTTATTGGCCATGTATGTGTTGGCTCCCCATTTCTTTAATACCCAGAGCTTCGTAGCAGCCCCTCGCTACACCTCTCAAGTACTGTCGCCGATATTTAGGATTACAACACCAGAAAGTACAGAAGAATTTGTAGAGCGGTCCGATAATCTAATTAAAGGATTAAAGCAAGAAGTTGAAAAGGATAAGAAATAGTTAATGTGTATTCTTTTTATTGCTGTAGAGCAACACCCTGATTATCCGTTAATAATAGCCGCTAATCGAGATGAGTTTCACCAACGCCCCACCGCTCAGTCTGAGTTTTGGGCTACATACCCTAACCTACTTGCCGGTCGAGATCTGGAGGCGGGAGGTACATGGATGGGCGCCAATGTAAATGGCCGAATTTGTGCCTTAACCAATGTAAGAGATCCGCAAAAGCTGCTTAGCAATGCAATTTCACGGGGCCATTTAGTTAGCAAATTTTTAATTAACCAAGATCCCCCACAAGATTATTTATGCAAATTACGGAAAAGCAAACAGCAATATAATGGTTATAATTTATTGTTTGGAGAATGGAACGACCTGTATGTGTATAACAATCACACAGATAATGTGAATCGATTAGGCGCAGGGGTTTACGGACTTTCAAATGCAGACTTAGACAGCCCTTGGCCGAAAATAAATCAAGGGGTTAACAAGTTGCGCGAGCATTGCCAACAGACATCGTCATTAGATAGCGAAAAATTATTTGAAATTCTACTCGATCAAACAAAAGCAAAAGATGAAATGTTGCCTAAAACTGGGGTGCCTTTGGATTGGGAACGCAAGTTGTCGTCGATTTTTATTCAATCTGCCGATTACGGAACTCGTTCTTCAACCTTGTTATTAGTGAATAAAAACAAACAGGTAACATGGCAAGAACACACATTCGACCCACAGGGACATAACGTCCAACAACGTGAGTTTAACTTTAACATTCAATAAGCTCATATATTACTCGAAATATCTCCAATTACTGGCATAATAGCGGCTTATTTTTTTCGCCTGTTATTTATTGAGGAATTGCTGTGTTAGAAGTGCTACCGAAATTACCCGCCGATCCTATTTTAGGTCTGTCTGCTGCATATCGTGAAGATCCGAATCCTAACAAAATTGATTTAGGTGTCGGTGTTTATAAGGATGAAAACGGGAATACACCAATACTCAGTTCAATTGCTAAAGCGCAAAAAATTCTTTTAGCTCAAGAAACCTCTAAAACCTATATTACGCCTCAGGGTGTACAAGGTTATATTAATGGCATGTTGGAGCTACTTTTAGGTAAAGGACACCCTGCTATAATTGAAGATCGTGTGGCAGCGGTCCAAGCTCCAGGTGGTTGTGGTGCCCTAAGAGTACTATCTGAATTAATTAAACGTTGTAACGCTGATACTACTGTTTGGGTAAGTGACCCTACTTGGGCAAATCACATCCCCTTAATCGGTAGTGCTGGTTTGAATATTGAAACCTACCCGTATTTCGATAAAGCCTCAGCAAGCATTAAGTTCGATGAAATGGCCGATTGCCTGAAACAAGTTAAAAAAGGCGATGTAGTCTTGTTGCACGGTTGCTGTCACAACCCAACAGGGGCTGATTTAAGCAATGAACAATGGCAATCAGTATTAGAAATCGCCCAACAACAGGGTTTTATTCCTTTTATCGACGTGGCGTACCAAGGATTTGGTGACGGCCTTGAAGATGATGCTTATGGTGTTCGTTTGTTAACTAAGAACCTGCCTGAAGTCATTATTGCCGCATCCTGTTCTAAAAACTTTGGTTTGTATCGTGAACGAGTTGGACTTGCAGTGTCTGTGACGAATAACAACGCCACTCGTCAAATTGTTCAAACACAAATTCAATCCATTGCTAGAGCCATTTATTCTATGCCACCATCATACGGCGGTGCCTTGGTAGATATCGTATTAAATGACCCTATCCTAAAAACAGAATGGCAAGGCGAAGTTGAAGATATGCGGGTTCGTATGCAATCTTTACGTCAATTATTAGTGGTCAAATTAGCAGAAAAAGGAGCATCGAAAGACTTTAGCTTCGTCACTAAGCAAAAAGGGATGTTCTCCTATTTGTGCATCAGTCCTGAACAAGTTAAAGCCATAAGAGCTAAACATAGTGTATACTTTGTAGATTCAAGTCGAGTCAACATAGCTGGTATTAGCTTAAAAAATGTCGATGCGTTAGCTACCGCTTTGGTAGATGTTTTATAAATACTCTTCTAAATGCGCTCAATAATGAGCGCATTTCTCCTCTTGTTAGCCAATGTGTTCTTAGGTAACCCCATAAAGATAAACAAACACTCTGGCTGAAATTATTTGTATTTTCTTGCGTTTAATACTTAGATATTAAGCAATGAACATATCACCTGTATTTTACTTAATAGAGAAACTTTAATGAATTTTAATTCCCTTGGTTTAGGCCAGAACATTGCTAATGCCTTAATTGAAAAAGGCTACAATGAACCTACACCAATTCAAGCTCAGGCTATTCCAGCCATTTTAGAAAACAAAGATGTGATGGCCGCAGCACAAACTGGTACTGGTAAAACAGCTGGATTTGTACTCCCCATCTTAGAAAAATTAAGTCATCAACCGCGCCCAAAGGCGAACCAAGTTAACGCGTTAGTGTTGACTCCTACCCGAGAGTTAGCCGCGCAGATAGCGGATAATGTAAAAGCCTACAGCAAAAACTTAAACATTCGACACACGGTTGTTTTTGGCGGCGTAAGTATTAATCCGCAAATGATGGCCTTGCGCAAAGGTGTGGATATATTAGTAGCCACACCCGGGCGTTTGTTAGATTTGTATAATCAAAAAGCGGTGAAGTTCGATAATTTGCAAATTTTGGTCTTAGATGAAGCAGATCGCATGTTAGATATGGGCTTCATTCATGATATTAAGCGGGTAATGAAACTATTACCGCCAAAACGCCAAAATCTATTGTTTTCTGCAACCTTTTCACCGCAAATACGTGAACTTGCAAAAAATATAGTGAACAATCCTGTCGAAATTTCAGTGGCTCCGGCGAATAAAACTGCGGATAAAGTGGAGCAATGTGTTCACCCTGTTGATAAAAGTAAAAAATCAGCATTACTGTCTCACATTATCAAACATCAAAACATGGATCAGGTTTTGGTATTTAGTCGCACTAAACATGGCGCTAACCGCCTAGCTAAGCAATTAACGGCCAAAGGCATCATATCATCAGCAATTCATGGTAATAAGAGCCAAGGAGCCCGTACCAAGGCCCTAGCAGAATTTAAATCCTCTGCCATCCAAGTATTAGTTGCCACCGATATAGCGGCTAGAGGATTAGATATTCATCAACTTCCTTTTGTGATTAACTATGACCTACCCCACGTAGCAGAAGATTACGTGCATCGAATTGGTCGAACAGGCCGTGCTGGTGCTACTGGCCATGCTGTTTCTTTAGTAACGGTTGAAGATGTTAAGTTATTAAAAGATATCGAACGGGTAATTGGTGAGAAAATTAATCGCGTTGAAGTTAAAGGTTTCGAGCCAACTGAAAAGTTATCAGAAACCCCAGCCAAACCTCAGGCTAAAAAACCACCCAGACCTAAAAAACCTCGTAACCCTAGAGCAGCTAGAAATTCACGTCCCAAGGCCGATTAACTGGGACGGTGAAATTGGGTTAACATGCGATCTAAGTGATTGGCAAAGTTCTGTCGGTCAGTTTGATTGAGTGCCGGAGGCCCGCCAGTGTTAACCCCGCTGGCGCGCATGGTATCCATAAAGTCTCGAATGTTAAGTCGTGAACGCACGTTTTCCTTGTCCATAAGTTCACCTCTAGGACTAAGGGCGTTACAGCCCTTTTCAATCACTTCAGCCGCTAAGGGAATGTCACTGGTGATAACTAAATCACCGGCTTCACAGCGAGCAACAATTTCATCGTCAGCCACATCAAATCCTGAAGAGACTTGTAATGACGTAATGTTTTTATTTGGCGGTACGCGAATAAACTGATTTGCAACTAAGGTCATCTCAACCCCTGTACGTTGCGCAGCTTTGAATAAAATGTCTTTTATCACATTCGGACAAGCGTCTGCATCAACCCAAATTTTCAAATTAGAAAGCTCCTTGAAAAAAGAAAAATTAAAGTATGTTGATTACCACACTAAATCATCTGGAATTTCATAATCTGCATACCATTCATCTTCTTCGGCAGTACTGGTTGATTTAGCTTCTGCCTGTTCCGCCGCATCAGCACGATACACCACCGCATCTTTGTCGCGTAAACTAATTTTGTCTGCCACAGGCATAGGGACAATTTCATATGCCCCACCAAGTACCACAATGGCAAGTTTGCCTTGGCTAATCCGGTTACGGGTTTGTTGATTCACATACAGCCGTTTGATGATATTGTCGTGGGTGAAATTACAAGGGATATCACCATTATCTTTGGGCTGCTTGTTCAGCTCAACCAACTGTTTAATCTGCGCTTGTACCGCCTTGGTCTCGGCAAGTGCTTTGGCTTCTTGGTTTAGCTTTCGGTCTTTTTCTTGCTTTTCTTGAAGTGCTTTTTGAGCCGCAATTTGTGATTCATTTTTATTCACAACTTTATGTTTTTGCTGCTGTTTTACTTGTTTGTGCTTTTCTTTTTTGGCTTGTTTTACCTTTTTCTTATCGGTTAAACCTGCTTTTAATAATTGCTCTTGTAATGATAACGCCATAATAAAATACTCTTTGAATATTCTAGAAATAAAAACGGCAGTATTACACTGCCGTTAACAATAGATTGTAAAACCGACTATTTGCCTTTTTTACGTTTGTCTTCAACAACCCATTTGCCATCTTGATACCAAGCTGCCCAACCTGTTGCTTTACCTTCCGCATTTTCAGAGGTGACATATTGTTGTTTAGTTTTACGACTAAATCTCACCATAGTGGGATTACCGTCGGGATCCTTTGCAGGTGCATCAGCTAAGTAATAAAACTTAGGTGAAATACGGTCCCTAAATCTAGCTAACTCATGGACCATTGGTGCCCGCGTCTCGCGAGATTTTGGAAAGTTATGGGCTGCCATAAAGATTCCTGCTGCACCATCACGAAGAACGAAATGAGCATCAGATTTTTCACATTCCAATTCTGGTAAATCAACGGGATCTTCTTTAGGTGGCGCGGCCTCACCATTTCTCAATAGTTTGCGCGTATTTTTACACTCTTCATTAGTACAGCCAAAATACTTACCAAATCGACCATTTTTCAGTTCCATGTCCGAACCACACTTATCACATTCGATAATTGGTCCGTCATACCCCTTAATTTTAAAGGTCCCTTTTTCAACATAAGTACCAGGACAGGTAGGCGCATTACCACAAACATGTAACTTGCGAGTTTCATCTACCAAATAACTATCCATAGCTGTACCGCATATATCACAGCGGCGTTTAGCTCTTAATACTTCCGTTTCCAGCTCTTCTTCATCATCCACTTTGATGACTTCATCCCCTGGAGTCAGATTTTTAGTACCTGTACAGCGCTCTTTGGGAGGTAAGTTGTAACCCGAACAACCAAGGAACACGCCAGTAGAGGCTGTTCTGACATTCATAGGGCGGCCACACAAGTGACATTCAACGTCGGTTTCTATGGCCTGATTGAGACGCATGCCTCCCTCTTCAGGTGGCAATTCAGCTTTTAACAATCGTTGATAGAAATCTTCGTAAAACTCATTTAAAACATCTTTCCAATCACGAACGCCATTTGCAACATCATCAAGTTGTTGTTCCATGTTGGCGGTGAAATCGAAGTTTATTAAATCAGAGAAATTATCCACTAAACGATCGTTAACAATTTCCCCCATTTTCTCCGCGTAAAAACGTTTATTATCCAATTTCACATAACCACGATCTTGGATAGTCGAAATGATGCTGGCATAAGTTGAAGGACGACCTATACCTCTTTTTTCTAGCTCTTTAACCAATGACGCTTCATTAAAGCGAGCAATAGGTTTTGTAAAGTGTTGTTTTGGATCCAGTGCCTTAAGGTCGAGTTTTTCACCTTCTTTAACATCAGGTAAATTAAGATCACCATCGCCCTTGCCTTTCACTTGCGTTTGTACCCGAGTCCAACCATCAAATTTTAACACACGGCCTTTAGCGACTAATTCGTACTCGCCGGCTTTCACCTTAATGGTACTCGCATCATATTTTGCCGGCACCATTTGACAGGCTACGAATTGACGCCAAATTAACTCATAAAGTCGCTGCGCATCACGCTCAACTTCTGTTAATGATTCAGACTTGACGATCACATTGGAGGGACGAATAGCTTCGTGAGCTTCTTGTGCACCTTCTTTGCTACCATAAGAAATGGGAGCGTTAGGCAAATAATTATTGCCAAAATTATCTTCGATATAACTACGACAGTTATCTACAGCGTCTTTACTCAAATTAGTTGAATCTGTACGCATATACGTAATATGACCAGCTTCATACAAGCGCTGAGCCATCATCATCGTTTTCTTCACTCCAAAGCCCAACCGAGTACTTGCAGCTTGCTGCAACGTGGAAGTGATAAAGGGTGCGGAAGGTTTACTTTGTGTCGGTTTAGATTCTCGACTGATAACCTCATAAGCGGCTTTATTCAGCGCTTCTAAGGCAGTATCAGCCTGGGATTTATTAATTGGTTTGAAGGCTTTACCTAAATGCTTAGAGACGAGCATACGTAATGCTGTTTGCTTCGCATTTAAATCCGCATGAATATCCCAAAATTCTTCTGGAACAAATGCTTTGATTTCGCGTTCACGTTCAACGACTAAACGTACAGCCACCGACTGAACACGGCCTGCTGAAAGCCCACGAGCGACTTTTTTCCATAACAATGGAGACACCATGAAGCCCACCACCCGGTCGAGGAATCGGCGAGCTTGTTGAGCATTTACTCGGGCAATATTTAATTGACCAGGGTGCGCAAATGCCTCTTGGATAGCATTCTTGGTAATTTCGTTAAAAACTACCCGTTGGTAAGTTTTTCCTTTACTACCCAATAATTCTTGCAAATGCCAGGCAATCGCCTCCCCTTCTCTATCCAAATCCGTTGCGAGATAAATAGTGTCTGCATCTTTTGCAAGTTTCTTTAATTCATTAACAACTTTCTCTTTACCCGCAAGAATATCATAATGGGCTTTCCAGTCGTGTTGGGGATCAATACCCATGCGATCGACTAACTTAAGATATTCAAATTCTCTTAAGTATTTTTCACGCTTTTTTTCGCTCCACTCTTTTAGCTCTTTAGCTGGTTTTTTGGCCGGAGCTTGGCCTAATGCTTTTGTTGGTAAATCTCTAACGTGTCCAACACTAGATTTAACAATAAAATTTTTGCCCAGATATTTATTTATTGTTTTCGCCTTGGCTGGCGACTCGACAATAACCAGTGATTTTGCCATAAATTACTTATTAACCTTTGATTTATATGGATTTTATACCATTTATAAGGAGTTTACTTAAACTTCCTGACACATATTGCTTTTTTAACATATATCGGCAAAGTGAATAGAAAACAAGTTCTTCTTAATACTTATCTACTTTTTAATTGTAATGACGCACCAAATATGTTCAAAATATGTACAGGCACATTGGCAAGCACATTAAAAGACGTATAATCGCCACCAATAGTAAACAGAGCAAGTCTAAATCACCTAGTTTTTTTGAAATATAATTCATTGAAACCTATTCGTGATGGACAAGCTTTATGCATTTTAGTTGCAATGAGGTGAGTGAGTGAAACAAGTTGAAGTCAATTTTGATGGTTTAGTCGGTCCAACCCACAATTATGCGGGTCTTTCAATTGGTAATGTAGCGTCCCTAAATAATGCAAATGCGTTTAGTAGTCCAAAGCAAGCAGCGCTGCAAGGACTGCAAAAGATGAAAGCATTACATGATATGGGCATGGTACAAGGTGTATTAGCGCCCCAAGCACGACCAGATATTGACACGCTCAGACGTCTTGGCTTTACAGGCAGTGATTCAACCGTGCTTGAGCAAGCCTCAAAGCGTGCTCCTGAAGTTTTCAGCGCTTGTTGCTCCGCTAGTAGCATGTGGACAGCAAATGCCGCTACTGTCTCTCCCAGTGCCGATACGAGTAATGGAAGAATTCACTTCACGCCGGCTAACCTGACCAATAAATTTCATCGTTCGTTGGAACCGGAAGTGACCGGACGTATTTTGCAAGCCACTTTCGCCAATGATAAATACTTTCAACATCACCAACATTTACCAGAAAATGAACACTTTGGTGATGAAGGTGCGGCGAATCATACTCGACTTTGTAGTGACTATGGTCTCGCAGGTATTGAGATGTTTGTTTACGGCCGCTATGCGTTTGACAGCAGTAAACCTGCTCCTAAAAAATTTCCCGCCAGGCAAACCTTGGAAGCCAGCCAAGCCATAGCCCGATTACATGGTTTGAGTGACGATACCACCGTGTTTGTGCAGCAAAATCCTGACCTGATTGATCAAGGGGTATTCCACAACGACGTTATCTCTGTGGGGAATCAAAATGTGCTGTTTTATCATGAACAAGCATTTCTCAATACTCAAAACGTATTAGATGAAATTCAACGCAAGTTTGGCGAACAAAAATTGCATTTTATCCAAGTCGATAGCAAAACCGTCCCCGTTCAAGACGCGATTAAGACCTATCTATTTAATACCCAGATCATTACTCTAACAGCGGGTGAAATGGCAATTATTGCGCCAACTGAATGTGAAGAAAACCCAACCGTCGCCAATTATTTACAAGAGCTGACAAGCTTAAATACCCCAATTAAAAAAGTGCACTATTTTGATGTTAAAGAAAGTATGCGAAATGGTGGAGGGCCTGCTTGTTTGCGCTTACGTGTAGCGATGACAGAAGCTGAACTCGAAGCGGTTAATCAACATACTTTAATGTCTGAGGCTGTTTTCGCCCGTTTAAATAAGTGGGTAAACAAACACTACAGAGATCAATTAAGTGTTGATGATTTACGGGATGCGGTTTTACTGGATGAAACCCGCAGTGCATTGGATGAATTAACTCAAATCTTAAACTTAGGTTCGATATACCCTTTCCAGCGTCAGTAAAAATTATTTTGACTCAATAAAAAAGCCTTGTATCAATACAAGGCTTTTTACATTCTAACTTACTTACAGAGTATCGGTACAACTAAACCCTGTGCCAAACGGACTATTAGGCGGTGATATCGCTTCATCGTCCAGGTCTTCGGCAGCTACAGATAAGGTATAATACTGACTTTCGACGGCTTCACTGCCTGAAGATTGACCAAACACGGCAACTTCAACATCCGCCCAAAAACCAAATGCTCTAGGATAACGAACTTCTAATTTTGCTTGACCGTTTGAATCAGTTTCATTATTACCGTCAGTAAAACCTATTGTACCTATGATACCTGGTGTTAATTCACCATCACCATTGGTATCTTCACCACTATCGAGTATGCCATTGCCATTAATATCTTCATTCGCACAAATAGCGGTGATATTAGCTACCCAAACATCCCCTGAATAAGACCAATAGCCTTTTCGATATACCCCATCTTCTGTAAATTTAATTGGGGTTAAAGATGCAGTTAAAGACACATTTTCCACAGCTCTACCCACTGAATCACTTACAAATACTGAAAACTCTTTTTGATAACTAGAATCATCTGGGGATGATAATAAGTTTCCTGTTCCCAGGGAAATATCAAAGGCTCTATCTCCCACAGTTAAAGTGGTAAAATCCGTGACTGAATCATCATCTGCCACCTCGGCATAGACAATCACTGCATCTTCGCTGCTCACCGCATTAGAAGTATACACAGTGGAAGCGATTCCGTTGCTGTCGGTTGTTGCTGAGTTTGGCGACACATAACCACCACTTACATCGTCCACTCTGAAATTAATGACCTTACCTTTTACAAGATTTCCGGTGTCATCTCGGACGATTGCGGTAATTGTTGATGTTTGTCCATCTGGGCCGATAAGATCCGGTGATGCATCTACAATAACAGTGGCAGGTTCAGTGGCTACAAATTCAAATTGTGTTCTAGCGCTTACGGTTTCTTCATTTGCATCTGTTCCAAGTGCGGTAATAGAAGCTAATCCAGCGTTGTTCGAGTTAATTAAAAATGTAGCAACACCGTTGTTATCTGTCATTGCGGTCGTTACATCAAAGTTCCCTCGTGAAGAACTTAACACCACTTCACCGCCAACATAAGCAATATTGTCTTTTAACCAAGTCACCTCCAAAGTGGTGTCTGTATTAAGAGGGACATCTTCTGAGGGCACTGTGGTAAAACTAAAACTATCTTCTTGCACGGTAAAAGTTAAACTTCCTTGGGCATTGAGTGCACTGGCGGTAATGATATTCTCACCAGAAGTAGAAGCGACATACTGGATGCTTACCTGCCCTTCACTATCAGTTACTGCTGAAGTGGCAATATTCCCCTGTGAGGCACTAAGTTCAACACTTTTATTGGCCAAACCATTACCGTCAGAATCAGCCACTTTAATAGTAACGTCTATAGTATCCCCTAGTACTACCGAAGATGGGCCATCCACATTCACTTCTGTACCCACAATATTAATGTCGATTGTTTCACTGAAGGTACCGGAAGAAACCGTGGCGGTAATTGTTCTATTTTCTGGGTTATTACGACTGGTGAGTGATGCTCTAGCCGTACCATCGTCTGTCGATGTACCTTGTATAATTTGTAATTCCGCGCCGTTATTAGCAGCGAAAGACACATCTACGCCAGACAATAAGATATTTTGGGCATTTTTAACCACCGCAATTAGTTCTATTTCATCAGAACCGCTAGACGCCAGTTGAATTGAACTTGCATACAACTCCAAAGACGCTGGCGTAACACCAGATTGCGAAGTACCTGAAGAGCTAAACCCCACTTGACCTGCTGTACCATCTTCAAGCGCTCCTGTAACCAAGCCATCCCCTGAACTAGCTCCAACCAACAATCCAATAGTGGCAACTCCATCTGCGTTGGTTAAGGCCGTTCCCGTATCATTATCAAAGGTGGCTAAACCATTTTGGCTGAATGTGAAGGTGACGAGTCGATCTTCTACGTTACCATCAGAACTACTGACGGTTGCTGTCACCACTAAAGGAGAGGTAGAGGTTAGTTCATTGACCGCGCCTCCGTCTTGATCCGCGATGCTTAAATTAACATCATAGGTTACAGAACTATCACTTCCACCGGTATCTGTGGCTGTAGAATCACGCTCAACTGAGCCGCCTCCACCACAGGCTGAAAGTGTAAAAATTAGTATAACAGCGAACAACATCTTCAAACGTGAAGCCATGCATTTTTTCCCACAAATAATGTTTTTCAATTCAAGTACCAGTTCTAAATCATTTTTCTTGTTTTGCTAGAGACCTAAACTTGCTACGCTATCCAAAAATCAATAATAAATTTAGGACTAACAATGCAGCAATCTCCAAAAAAACTTGGTCTCACCGCTAAAATCTTTATCGGCATGATTGCCGGGATAATTACCGGTGTTATTTTAAAATGGTCATTTGATGATAGCGGAGATTTAGCATTTAGTGTATTCGGGACTACGGTTTCTACGTATGATGTTTTAATCAATGGTATATTTAATGTCGTTGGTTCGATATTTATCAACAGTTTAAAAATGCTTATAGTACCTCTGGTCTTTGTTTCTTTAGTCTGTGGTGTGGCTAACTTATCTGAACCAAGTAAATTAGGACGCCTAGGTGGCAAGTCTGTTTTGCTTTATATTGGTACTACTGCCATAGCGATAACTGTTGCAATGATTGCAGCGATCATCGTTCAACCTGGTTCTGGTATCCCTATTCCAACTGATGCCGTTTTTGCCGCCAAAGAGCCACCTACTCTAGCCGCGGTAATTATCGATATATTCCCATCAAACCCGTTCCAAGCCTTTACCGAAGGTAAAATGTTGCAAGTTATCACTTTCGCAGTTTTATTTGGTTTAGCCATTGCGATGGTTGGTGATGCGGGCAAACGTATTGCCGCTTTCTTCGAAGATTTAAATACGGTAATTATGAAGTTGGTTACCATTTTGATGAATTTGGCCCCCTATGGTGTTTTTGCGCTGTTAGCAAAATTATTCACCACCATTGATGAAGGACGAATCGCATCCTTAGCCTTATACTTTGTATTGGTATTTGCTGTGTTACTAATTCATGCCTTTGTTAACTATTCAATAATTCTGAAGCTGTTAACGGGATTGAACCCTAAGTACTTGTTCTTAAAAATGCGCGAAGCAGTGTTATTTGCCTTTAGTACCGCCAGTAGTAGTGCAACCTTGCCAGTAACAATGGAAACCGCTACTAAAAAATTAGGTATCGGCAAGTCAGTGGCGTCTTTTGTTGTTCCCCTAGGTTCGACGATTAACATGGATGGTACGGCAATAATGCAAGGGGTAGCCACCGTATTTATCGCTCAAGTTTATGGTATCGACCTTTCTACTTCGGATATGTTAATGGTGGTATTAACCGCTACGTTAGCGTCGGTAGGTACCGCAGGTGTACCAGGTGTAGGTACACTCATGTTATCTATGGTGTTAGTACAAGTAGGGCTTCCAGTTGAAGGCGTCGCCTTAATATTAGGTGTCGATCGGTTATTAGACATGACTAGGACAGCGGTGAATATTACTGGTGACTGTATGGTTTCTTGCGTAGTCGCAAAAAGCGAAAATGAACTTGATGAATCTGTGTATTACGATTTGGAAGCGGGCGTAGACTTTGAAAATGTGGATCTAGATGATTTTAAACCCACAGAAACCCAAACCAAAGACTAATTTAAATAACTAAACATTAGCAGCTATTGATTAGCTGCTAATGTTGTCCTAAAGCTTCTGCAGGATTTATTTTAGTGGCTTTTATGGCTGGATAAATGGTTGCTAACAAACTTAACGTCACCGCGATTAAAGCTGTAAAAAACACTTCACTCCAACGTAATTGTGACGGCAGAAAGTCGATAAAATAAACATCGCCAGATAGGAATTTCACGCCACTGACAGTTTCAATAAAGCTTGCAATTTGAGTCAGATACTCAGCTAATAGCACCCCACATGTTACACCCACTAGGGTTCCAATAAGTCCATTTACAGCACCTTGCAGAATAAATACTTGAATGATTAACCTATCTCTGGCACCCATGGTTTTAAGCATTGCGATTTCCGCCTGCTTTTCACTCACGGCCATGACCAGAGTTGAAATAATATTAAAGCAAGCCACTGCTATGACTAAAGTGAGCGCAACATAAACCACTGCTCTTACTAATTGAATATCCTGATATAAATGCCCTTGAGTTCGCATCCAATCAGACATAAACACATGCTGGGAAAAAGAAAAACCAAATTCACGTATGGCGCTATTGGCGATAAAAGGATCATTGAAACGAAAGCGTAAACCTTGAGCACCGGTTTTTGTACCTAATGTATCAGCAGCTAATTGTATATGCATAAAGCCAATTTGAGCGTCAAGTTCACCGCCTATGGCGATTTCACCTGCTACATGTAACCACACTGATTTAGGCGCTGAAAAAGAAAGGTCGTCGGAAATTTGTGGCAATACAAGTTGTACTTTGTCGCCTACGTTAACCGCTAATTGCTGCATTATCGAACGGCCTAACAACACGGCGTTAGGATCTGCTTTAAAGTTATTCCAGTGACTCTCGCCTACTTGTTGAACCAATTTATTATTTTTCGAATAGTTTAGATCTATGCCCACCAGTTCTGGTACCGCTTTCATTTTACTGCCTTTTTGCAATAAACCTGCGGCTTTGATGTAAGGTTCGATAGAAGTGATCCTTGGATCAGCAGACAAACGATTGAGTTGCTCTTGCCAGTTTTCTAAACCACTGCCTTCGTAAGCGTATATTTCACCATGGGGTATAAAGCTTAAAAGTTGGTTTTTAAGCTCTCGTTCAAAGCCATTCATTACAGATAGTAGCAATATTAACACCATACATCCCAATGCAATGCCTAGTGTAGATGATGCGGAAATAAAGGATATAAAACCGTTTTGGCGCTTACCTGAACGAAACCGCCAGGCCAATTGTCCAACTAAATTCATACAGTAGTGCCCTGCTCGACCAATTTGCCATCGGTAATATTCAACGTTCTGTCGAGTTTAGCGGCTAACTCAATATCGTGAGTTACTACAATAAAGCTGGTTGAAACCTGTTCTCTTAATTCATTTAATAAATGATAAATACTCTGTCCAGTTTTATGGTCTAAATTCCCTGTAGGTTCATCGGCTAAAACCAAATCAGGTTGAGTGACAAGAGCTCGCGCTATGGCACAGCGCTGACGTTCCCCACCAGACATTTGAGCAGGTTTATGATCTAATCGATGACCCAATCCCACTCGTTTTAAAATCTCTTCTGCTCGGTGCTTAGCCAAGTCCGCTTTAATTCTGCCAATGAGTAATGGCATGGAAACGTTTTCTAGTGCGCTAAACTCAGGAAGCAAATGGTGAAATTGATAAACAAAGCCTAAATATTTATTACGAAAATCAGCTTGTTGTTTCTCATTAAACTGAAAAATGTCTTGTCCGTTAAACAGTACCTTTCCAGAGGATGGCGTATCTAGTGCACCCAAGATATGCAACAAGGTACTTTTCCCTGACCCTGAACTCCCCAGTATGGCAACTTGCTCCGCTGTATTAACTTGAAAATTAACGTTATCCAATACTTGTACTGACGCGGCGTCATTTTCTTGATAGGTTTTACTTACATTTTTACAGATTAACAACTGTGACATAATCTCTACTTTATTTTTGGTCTTGCTGTTGTTTGAACAATTCTCGCTCACGCCTCTTCCACATAAGTCGTGCAACTTTTTTCATGCTTACATGTTTGTCTTTCTCATCTACGATTTCAAAACCTAAAAGACTCTCGAGTAAATCTTCTAAGGTTAATATGCCGTCCATTCCACCGTATTCATCCACAACAAGCAGAATATGAGAACGAGATTGTAAAAAATGCGGAAAAGTTTCAGCCAAACTAGTACTGCTTAACAAGGCCACCATGTCTTTACGATATTCAGACAACAACTTATTTCCGTTGCCTCTTGCCTGAGCCAAAATCAAATCGGATTTTAAAACAAATCCACTTATTTTCTCTGGCTCTTCATCTTCATAGACCGGAATTCTCGAATAGCCCTCGGTTGCGTGTTTATGATAAAACGTTTCTACCGTTAAGTTTTCTGAAACTTTAAATACCACGGTTCTGTGGGTCATTGCATCACGTACTTTAAGATCATCTAAACTTAATAAACTTTGTAGGATATTGGCTTCTTGGTGATCTAATAAACCTTCGTGTTTAGATAATTCTGTCATGGCTTGCAGCTCTCCACGACTCAAACCTTTTAAGGGGCTTTCCTCTGTAAATCGGCTGGTTAACGCATTTGCCATTTGTACAAACGGATACAAAACCCAAACCAAATACTTTAAAAAATATGCGGTAACGGGTGCGAGCTGACGCCAAAAAGTAGCCCCTAATGTCTTCGGAATAATTTCTGAAAACACCAAAATGAGTAAGGTTAATACAGCTGAAGCTGCACCAAGGTAAGCATCGCCAAACACCACTGCTGCTTGTGCCCCAGCACCAGCAGCCCCCATTGTGTGGGCAATGGTGTTGAGGGTTAAAATGGCGGCCAAAGGTTTGTTAATGTCCGCCGTTAAGCTATGTAAAATCTCTCCCGATTTTTCACCTTTGTTCATAGAAACAGATATGTAAGCTGAAGAGATACTTAAAATGACCGCTTCAGCGACAGAACATAAAAAGGAAAATCCCAGTGCAACAAAAACATATATAATTAGTAGCACCATAAAGTTAACTATCGCCCTCTTTTTTAGGTTTATGTTGCTCGAACCACCACAAAATATATTCCACCTTTGCCATCAAATTACTTGGTTTACGATAGATACTATGTGACGCATTAGGTATGCGTACCATGGCACTCTCAACACCTTGCAGTTTTAATGCTTGATAAAATTGTTCGGATTCAGATATGGGAGTTCTATGATCAGACTCACCAGTCAATAACATCGTCGGTGTCGTTACATTACCAACATAGCTGATAGGCGAATATTTCATATACTCATCTAAATTATCCCAAGGTTTACCGTTGAACCAATATTGATAAAAGAAAGGATAGAAATCCGCAGTTAGTACAAAACTAAACCAATTAATTACCGGTTTTGCGACTACCGCTGCTGCAAAACGTTGAGTATGGCCAATAGACCAAGCAGTGAGGGTACCACCACCTGAACCACCAGTAATAAATAGCTGATCAGTATCAATAAACCCTTTTTCAATAAGCTTGTCCACGCCACTCATTAAATCGTCGTAATCTTGACTGGGATAGTTTTTATCAATCGTATGGGCAAAGTCTGCTCCATAACTAGAACTACCTCTAGGATTTAGATACAACACTACATTGCCAGCAGCGGCAAACAGTTGGATCTCCATTGAGAAATGTGGTCCATAGGCGGTAACCGGACCACCATGGATTTCCAATACCATTGGATACTTTTTAGTTTCATCAAAGCCCGGAGGGTAAGCAATCCAGCCTTGAATATCCTTACCATCAGTACTGGATTTAAACCAAAACTCTTCGATCTTGGCCAGAGTTTTGTGACTCAAGGCATCATCATTTAAATGGGTTAGTAGTTTGCTTTTTTTGTTTTCGATAATCGCGATATCCGCAGGTCGCATGGGATCAGAATGTGAAATGACCACTTTGCCATTTTCACTTACCGAAAACTCACCGCTGGTATAAGGTCGACCATAAGATTGGCCGCCTAATTTGTCAGACAATATACTGCGTTTATCCGCTGTTCTTGCCGATTGCAGGGCTAAAATAGTTTTGCCTTTATCATCATACTGAATATAAAGGTTTCGACTTTTGTGATCCCACTCTATTGTGTCTATACTGCGATCTAATCCTTCAGAGACCATTATTGTCTCACCATCAGATAGCTGTTTTATATAGACTTTAGCATTGTCATAATTTTTACGTTTATCATCAAAGCCAATATAGGCCAAGTATTTGCCATTTGGAGAGATCTTGGGGCTGCCGTCAGGCCCATCCCTTTCGGTTAATTGCGTGATAAGACTATCTTTAATTGAAATAGAATAAATATCGCTGTTAAGAGGAGTAAAATCTCGATTTTCGGAACGATTAGCAGAAAAATAGAGGAGTTCACTGTTTTTACCCCAACTCAACGCGCCACCATTATCAAATTCATCGTTAGTTAGTTGTCTAGGTGTACCGCCATCAGCAGATAAGATAAATATCTCTGATGTGCCAGGGCTACGATAACCGCCTCCATCAAAGCGATAATACACATCATCAATATAAATCGCAGGGTCTGCCCATTTGGCTCCCGCGGGCTTACCCGCTAGGTTTACTGGTGATTTAGGTTTACCAGCGACAAACATGCTAAAGGCGATGTACTTACCATCAGGCGACCAACTTAACCCACTAGGAGACGAGACCAAATTAGTAAGCTTTGCAGTGTTGCCCGAGGCTAACCAAGTGACGTAAATTTGTGGCTTACCGCTTCGAGTAGAGATAAAAGCAAGCTTTTTACCATCGGCGGATAGTACCGGGTTGTAATCTAAATGGTCACCCGTAGTAACAGGTAACATGTTGCCCGTCTTAGTGTCTACAGACCAGATATTACCAAGCTTTCTGTCACTTTGAATATCCATAAAATGGCGTACGAAATAGACGACTTTACCATCTTTACTGATGTTTAAATCAGCCGCATACTCAATGTCGAAGATATTCTCAGATTTGAGTACATCGATTTCTGTCTTTGCGTTAATAGCTGGTGAAATTAATCCTCCCATTAACAAAAAAGTAAGCATTACGTTTTTCATTTTTATCCCTAATGTAGTCGGCGAACAAATAGCTTATCGCACTTTTTTTAAAATGCCTCGTAAATACGACCTTTGCATTGAAAGTAACAACGATTATTGATCATATAGAAGACAATTCTACGTATTTTCGTATTAATCGGTAATTGCCAAACTGTATCCTATATATCTGCACTTTTTATGCAGTGATTGACTAGTTTGACAACTTAATGATGAGAATCAAAGTATTCTCAATTCGAAGTTGAATATAAAGTGTAAATAACTGTTTATTATTTCAAAACGATTAGTTTCCCTTCTAATACAGCCCCTTTAACTTGGTCATTAAATAACATCAACCAAGTTGGTGGCATTCTCTTTTGCCAGAAGCCAGCAGGTTCAGACTCTCCCGGCACTTTGATGATGGGCCAATCAGTTAACTGATTGATTAACGATATATCGCCACTGAAACGACAAAAACCGTTGCGTAACAAAAATAGGTACTTGTCTTCACTAAGGTCGATGGGTTCATTGACCTCAAAGGTATTCCCTGGTGCATAATTAAAATTATGGGCATTTAACACTTCATAACCGCCCAAATGCCTTAAGTCCCCTAGTTCGCTAATCAGTGCCTGTTTGTGGTTTAGATGCTTTAAGGCAACATCCACATTAAAATTACCTTTCACGCTATCAACTTTGAGGCCCCTAATGACTTGATCACAGAGTCCATTTTCAATATTATACGGTAAAGAATTGTACGCAAACTCTCCCACCTGCTGATATGAGCCATCAGCAATGTGCTTTAAACCCAGCATTAGACAAAGAAAATTGAGTCGTCTGGCATTTTGTCTATTTAGATCATTGGTCCTATATCCCGATTCAATCAAAACACAAGCAATGCCTTGGCTACAAGCTAGATCACCAAAGGCGCGATCTGAATAGCTATCTTGATACTTGGCGACCCGACCAAACAATTCATCTGACATATCAGATAGCACAGCACCAATAAGTTTCATGGCATTACATCTATTATCAGGCATACTTTCGTGAGAATCACCTGCAGGCGCTAAAAATGCCATTTCTACCGGTGCTAAAGAATGCTCAATGCGATAATAACGAGACTGATCATGAAGGTTGAAGGCAAAAGCTGGCTTAATATTGTCGAACAAAGATTTTAGTACTTTTCCTTCAGGGGTTTGTAAGACTGCGGCATCGCGATTGATATCAATACCTTGGGCATTTTCTCTAGTTTGTTGCTGTGCACCGTCGGGGTTCAACATAGGCACGAAGTGTAGAGTGACTTTTTCAAAGAGCTCGGTTAGCCAAGGAGTGGTTTTATTTTGCTCAATAAAGACAAGTAAGTCCAACAGTGACGCTGTTGCCGTTGGCTCATCTCCATGCATTTGCGACCAACATAATATAGGAATACTCCCCTTGCCCACTGAAATCATATGAATGGGACGGGCTAAATAGGAATGACCTATAATTCGTTTCTTAATAAAATCCGGATCAACAAAAATAGCTTCCTCAAGATGTTCGCTGACATCCTCAGGGAAAATGTGGGCTTTGTCCAGTTGAGCAATTCTGGCTTTGCAATAAAGCTGTTCTAATTCGTTGTTCTCAGGGAACATGCCTACTCCGAACTGTCATTATTCACTATGTCTAGATTAGAGCGCTTGACTAGGTAATTCTAGTAATTTTAGTTAGTTATCATCATTAGCGCAATTTAATCAATGGCAACTTCCCTAGCCAAGCCTAATCTATCAGTTAATTACAACCGCCTTTTTGAGCTTGCCTAGCATCAAACTCCGCAAGTTGCTCGGGGGTAGCTTTGGCTTGATACTGTTCTTTCCATTGGGAATAAGGCATACCGTATATCTTTTCCCTAGCTTGTTCGTAATCGATTTCAATTCCTTTTTCTTCCGCCGCGGCCTTGTACCACTTACCTAAGCAATTACGACAAAAGTCGGCTAAAATCATTAAATCGATGTTTTGCACATCTTTATTGTCGTCTAAGTGTTTTAACAAACGTCTAAAGGTTGCCGCTTGAATTTCAATTTCTGTTTGTTTATCCATCGTATATTCCAATCGTAATAATCAATTAACACAAAATAAAAAAAGGAGCTTAAAGCTCCTTTTTATGTAACACAATTTTGTAGATTAATCTTCAGAAGGTGCTTCTGCTGCTGGTTTTTCCAACAACTCTTTGATGCTAAGACGAACACGGTTCTGACGATCAATTTCCATTACTTTCACGTCAACCATTTGGCCTTCAGAAAGATAATCAGAAACTTTATTCACACGTTCATGAGCGATTTGTGAAATATGTACCAGACCTTCTTTACCAGGCAATACTTCAACAAATGCACCAAAATCAACGATACGCGTCACTTTACCATGGTAAGTTTTGCCCGCTTCAACTTCTGCAGTTACTTGCTCAATCTTAGCGATAGCAATTTCTGCTTTAGCTAGTTCAGTTGCAAAAATCTTAATAGTACCGTCATCTTCGATTTCGATATTAGTATCTGATTCTTCAGTGATAGCACGGATCATTGCGCCACCTTTACCAATCACATCACGGATTTTATCCTGATCGATTTTAAGGGTATAGATGCGAGGAGCAAACTCTGACATTTCGTCGCGGTGTCCACCAAGAGCTTCATCCATAACACCCAAAATGTGCAAGCGAGCTTCTTTAGCTTGCTTAAGGGCTTTTTGCATGATTTCTTTGGTAATACCTTCGATTTTGATGTCCATTTGCAGTGCAGTAATACCATCGGTAGTACCAGCAACTTTAAAGTCCATATCACCAAGGTGATCTTCATCACCTAGAATGTCAGATAAAACAACGAAGTTTTCGTCACTTTTCACCAAGCCCATAGCAATACCCGCTACAGAAGCTTTAATAGGTACACCGGCATCCATTAGTGCAAGTGAAGTACCACATACAGAGGCCATAGAAGACGAACCATTTGATTCAGTAATCTCAGACACTACACGAACAACATATGGGAATTCAGCTTCAGATGGCATTACAGCTTGAATACCACGTTTAGCCAAACGACCGTGACCAATTTCACGACGCTTAGGAGAGCCTACAAAACCTGTTTCGCCTACACAGTATGGAGGGAAGTTGTAATGCAACATGAAACGGCTACTTGCCATGCCACCTAGCTCATCGATCATCTGTGCATCACGCTCTGTACCAAGGGTAGCGGCAACTAATGCTTGAGTTTCACCACGCGTGAAAAGAGCAGAACCGTGAGTTCTAGGTAGAACACCTGTATTTACGTGTAACGCTCTGATCATATCCGGTTCGCGACCATCAATACGTGGCTCGCCGGCAAGTATACGAGAACGAACAACATCACTCTCTAGATCATGTAGCATTTCAGACACTTCTTTAGGGTCTTGCTCAGGATCAGCTTCAAGGATTGCTTCAACGGCTTTTTCAGTTACCGCAACAACGGCATCTTTACGCACCATTTTATCAGAAATCTGGTAAGCTTCAGTCATGCCAGCTTCTGCTAATTCTTTGATTTTGCTCTTAAGATCAGTATTTTCAGCATCAGCGGCCCATTCCCATTTAGGAGTAGCAACTTCTGCAGCAAACTCACTCACTGCATTAACAACAGCTTGGCTTTGCTCATGACCATACATTACAGCACCAAGCATCACTTCTTCAGAAAGAATGCTTGCTTCTGATTCAACCATCAATACTGCACTTTCAGTACCGGCTACAACCAAATCTAATTCACTTGTTTCAAGTTCTGAAGTCAAAGTGTTTAGAATGTACTCACCCTCTTTGTAACCAACACGAGCTGCACCAACAGGACCATTAAATGGAATACCTGAAATTGCCAAAGCCGCAGAGGTACCAATAAGAGAGATGATATCAGTCGGAATTTCTGGGTTTGCAGAAACAACGGTAATAATAATTTGCACTTCGTTCATGAAGCCGTCTGGGAATAGAGGACGGATTGGACGGTCGATCAAACGTGCGATTAAAGTCTCACTTTCTGAAGGACGACCTTCACGTTTGAAAAAGCCACCTGGTATTTTACCAGCAGCATAAGCTTTTTCTTGATAATTAACCGTTAATGGGAAGAAGTCTTGACCTGCTTTGGCTTCTTTTCTACCAACTACACTAACTAGTACAGATGTATCATCCATGCTAGCCATAACAGCAGCAGTAGCTTGACGAGCAATAACGCCCGTTTCTAGAGTTACAGTATGCTGACCATACTGAAATGTTTTAGTAATAGGAGTCACTATTTATCCTTTTTAATATTTTCTTATATCGCTTTTAAATGCGGCGCATAGTATAGCTATATGATAGGCAAATCGACAGTGAAATTTATATTTAATCAAGGTTAATTTTGTTTTTTCCTAATTTTTCCCATAAGCTTGTTTTAATTTGTACTAAGCTAGGGGGGTTAACACCAAAATATTGAGTGGTTTATCAACTGATGGGGAAAGCTAAATTGCTGATATAAAACAATTCCAATGAAAAATTGTTTTTTGAACTTATGCAGATATAGAATACACTCTCGCTTAGTCATAAAAATGCAACAAAAGTGTAACAATGTCACAAATTAAACATTTAAAGTCCTTTTTCAACTTTATTTTGGTTCTTTGCATCAGTTTCAGCGCAAATGCCAACAATACCAGTGGTGTAACTGGCCCAATAGTCAAACCCAATGACCAGTCTTTCCAAATTCGTACTGCATACACGCCAAGTGAAAATGGTGATAGAGAACAGTACGTAATTAGAATGAATGCGCAAAAATCCATTACCGATTCAGTGCGATTTCGCATGGTTGGTCAAGTAAGAAACACCACAGGGAATTTTGAACTTGACTCCATTTCCGCCGATTTATTATGGCAGTTCCAACATAAAGAAGATGGAATTTGGGACAGTGCTGTTCGAGCTGACATTAAAACCCGTAAAGCTCATCGCAGCGAAGGACTTTCATTTAAATGGAGTAATCGGTGGTCATTTGCGCCTAAATGGTCGCTTACTCAAGTGTTGTCATTTACTTGGAACATTGGAGGCGACAACCCTGCCACCGGAACCTTTTTAGAAACACGCACTGGCATAACCTATAAAGCGAACAAAAACGTTACCCTTGGCTTTGACTCATTCAATAACCTCGGCAAAATTGGCGCTTTTGGAAATAGCAATGATCAAAGCCATCAAATTGGACCTTCAATTTCTGGTAAGTATCAACAACTCTCCTATTCTTTCAGTTACCTAAAAGGGATTACCAATGGCGCCAGAGATGATGTTATTCGGTTATTTGTAAAAAAACCGTTTTAACCAGTTACGTTTCTTAGTCTGATACTTTTTAGTCTGTTTTGTTTTAATCCTGAGACTGCCTTATCTTCTAACGGTTTTGAATGATTAATAACTAAATTGATTTTACTGATAATTATTCCTTCACTATCATAACGTTTTGCAACAATTATTACTCGACAACCTCAACCTTATAGAGAAAAATAATGAAATTAGAGTCCATAGCATTACACGAAGGCTACAAATCAGAAGAAACCACTAAAGCTGCTGCGGTTCCTATTTATCAAACCACATCTTATACTTTTGATGATACGCAGCACGGCGCGGATTTGTTTGATCTTAAAGTACTAGGAAATATTTACACCCGCATCATGAACCCTACCACTGACGTCCTCGAAAAACGTGTGGCGGCGATGGAAGGCGGCATAGCTGCAGTATGTGTGTCGTCAGGTATGGCAGCCATTACTTATGCAATCCAATGTATCTGTGAGGCAGGCGACAATATTGTCAGTACCAGCCAATTGTATGGTGGAACCTATAACCTTTTTGCCCACGCATTGCCTCGTCAAGGCATTGAAACTCGCATGGTTTCCCATGACGACTTTACTACTTTTGAAAAATCTATCGATGAAAAAACCAAAGCAATATTTTGTGAATCCATTGGCAACCCAGCCGGTAATGTAGTTGATATCAAACGCTTAGCACAGATAGCGGATAAACACGGTGTACCTCTAATTGTAGACAATACCGTTGCAACCCCCTACTTGTGCAGACCATTTGAATTAGGCGCGCACATAGTTGTGCATTCACTTACTAAGTACATTGGTGGTCACGGTACATCTGTGGGCGGTGCGATTGTTGATTCTGGCAAATTTGACTGGGTAAAAAACAAACACCGTTTTGCTATTTTAAATGAACCTGATCCTTCATATCACGGTGTGGTTTACACTGAAGCACTAGGAGCTGAAGCATATATTGGACGCTGCCGCGTAGGCCCACTTAGAAGTACTGGTGCAGCCATTTCTCCGTTAAATTCATTCCAAATTTTACAAGGATTAGAAACCCTAGGGTTGCGCATGGAACGTCACTGTGAAAATGCAGAAAAGCTTGCAACTTACTTATTGCAACACGATAAAGTTGATTGGGTAAATTATGCCGCCCTCCCCGACAGTCCTTACCATGAAAACTGCCAAAACATTACCTCAGGAAAAGCATCCGGGGTGTTAAGTTTTGGTATTGCTGGCGGTTTAGAATCTGGCACGAAATTCATCGACTCATTAAATATGATCCTACGCTTAGTGAATATTGGTGATGCTAAATCATTGGCCTGTCATCCAGCCTCGACCACCCATCGTCAGTTAAACGAAAAAGAACTGGCTGCGGCTGGGGTAAGTACCGATTTGGTAAGAATATCAGTGGGTATTGAACATATCGACGATATTATTGCGGATGTTAGTCAAGCGTTAGATAAAGTGTAATGTTGCTCTAAATATAAAAAACAGCAATCAATAGTTGATACAAAAAAGCCTGTAGAGATTTACTCTACAGGCTTTTTATTTATATTGGTGCGGATGGGGAGACTCGAACTCCCACGGCCTAAGCCACAGCCCCCTCAAGGCTGCGTGTCTACCAATTCCACCACATCCGCGATGTTTATTAAAACAACTATCTAGTTAGGGATCTCGTTTGAATCTGGCGTAGTTTCCTGATTAGGAATGTCTGAATCAACTGATTGCTCAATAGCGCCTAGATTTTCAAATTCATCAAGTGATTGATCTTTATCTGCGGTTTGATTACCTAAAATCAAACTGATAACAAAAAACAAAGTAGCAAGTATGGCTGTTGTTCTTGTCATAAAGTTACCTGAACCAGAAGAGCCAAATACTGTATTTGAGCCGCCACCACCAAATGATGCGCCCATATCCGCACCTTTACCTTGCTGAATAAGCACCATGCCTATCAACATTAAAGCTACTACTAAATATACTACTATCAAAATTTCGTAAAAATACGTCATGTTATGTCTCTAACCTTTTGCTGCTAAGCAAATATTTAAAAATTCCTGTGGATCCAAACTGGCTCCACCTATCAACCCGCCATCTACATCGGGTTGTGAAAATAATTCATTGGCATTGGCGGCTTTAACACTACCACCATATAAAATACGTAAGCCATTGGCTATGTCAGCATTTAATTTACGTAAATATTCACGAATAAATGCATGAACTTCTTGCGCTTGCAATGGGCTGGCTGTTTTGCCTGTACCGATTGCCCATACTGGCTCATAAGCAACCACTATGTTGTCAAAGTCGTCGATTCCAATGACATTAATTACGGCTTCAATTTGTGCTTGGATATGATTAAAAAACTCACCACTATCACGCACAGACTCTGGCTCACCAACACACAACACTGGTGTTAAACCATGTTTTAGTGCCACGCTTACTTTTTCAGCAACCAGTTTATCACTTTCGCCGTTATCCGTTCTTCTTTCAGAGTGACCGACTAACACGAAGTCACATCCTACAGATTTTAGCATTGAACCAGACACTTCTCCTGTATGAGCACCAGAGTCAAATTCACTTAGATTCTGTCCCCCAATAGCACCTTTTAACGAGTTAAAAGCACTTATAAATGGAAAAGGAGGACAAACCAATACATCAACATCCGTCAAATTGGCACCGTTAAGGGTATCCATCATTTGCTTGGCAAGTTCGATGTTACCATTCATTTTCCAGTTGCCTGCAACCATAGGGAGTCGTTTGTTCTGCACTTTAATCTTCCTTAACCCAGCGAAAAAGCGGGCGAGATATTAACTAACCCGAGTAAAATATACAAGTGGGCTAGCGTTAATTTATGATGCTAAATGACTAATTGGTTAATTTACGCACTGCATCAGCGATAAATTCAGCCCAATTAGTCGAGTCTTCTTGTTTTTCGGCTTCAACCATGACACGAATAAGGGGTTCAGTACCACTTTTTCGCAATAACACTCGTCCGGTTTTACCTAAATTGTTTTCTGCTTCAATAACGGCTTCTTTGACCTTCGTATTTTCTAATGGGTCTTCACCTTCCTCAAACCTCACATTTACCAGTGTTTGAGGATACATATCCATGCCGGAACATAATTCGTGTAGACTCATCTGAGAACGTAACATGGCAGTAATAACCTGCAAGCCCGCTAAGATACCATCACCTGTAGAAGTGACATTTAAATTAAGTACATGGCCGGAGTTTTCTCCACCAATTGCCCAACCACGTTCTTGTAACAATTCCATCACGTAACGGTCACCGACATTACTTCTGAGAAAAGCGACACCAAGTTTATTTAGGGCAATTTCTAAACCTAAGTTACTCATTAAGGTGCCTACAACACCACCGTTCAAGCGGCCTGATTTTAACGAGTCACGAGCTATAATATAAATAAGTTGATCACCATCGATTAAATTACCTTTATGGTCAACCATCATAATTCGATCACCATCACCGTCTAAGGCAAAACCTAAATCGGCTTTATGCTCAAGTACACTCTCTTGAATCGCTTTCATTGAAGTGGCCCCGACACCTTTATTGATATTTAACCCATCAGGTTCAGTACCAATTTCAATGACTTCTGCTCCAAGCTCTTCTAAGACGTTAGGGGCAATATGATAAGTTGCACCATGGGCACAATCGACCACTATTTTTAAACTTTTAAGGTTTAGATCCGAAGGAAAGTTGCCTTTGCAAAATTCAATATATCGACCTGCAGCATCTTCAATTCGATACGCTTTACCCAGCTTATCGGAGGCCACACATACCATAGGCTTTTCCATTTCTTTTTCAATGGCAAGTTCAATTTCATCATCTAGCTTATAGCCGTTAGCTGAGAAAAATTTGATACCATTATCGTAAAACGGATTGTGAGATGCACTAATTACTATTCCAGCTTCAGAGCGAAAGGTTTTGGTTAGATAGGCAATTGCTGGGGTTGGCATTGGACCTAATAAACCAATATTAATGCCCGCTGCAGATAAGCCAGCTTCAAGACAAGACTCAAGCATATAACCAGATATACGTGTATCTTTACCGATAAGAACTTTATTTGTTCCCTGCCCAGCCAACACTTTTCCAGCAGCCCAGCCTAACTTCATTACAAACTCAGGATTAATGACACTTTCGCCAACTTTTCCACGAATACCATCTGTACCGAAATATTTTCTTGAGTTCATCACATTAATCCTTATAAGTACTCAACGCCAATACCACTTTTACAACATCAACGGTTTGTTTTACATCGTGCACTCGTAATATCGAAGCGCCTTTAGTTAACGCAATTGTCGCAGCAGCTAAACTGCCAGCTAATCGATCGTTAACGTCTCTATTTAAGAGATTGCCTATCATTGACTTGCGAGATATACCAATCAACATAGGTAAATCTAATTCTTGCATTTCATTAAGTCTATCAAGTATTTGATAATTATGCGGTAAAGTTTTGCCAAAACCAAATCCAGGATCAATCAATAGCTTAGATTTTGCTATCCCAGCTTGAACACAAAGGTCAATTTTAGCTTGTAGAAATTCAGTCACCTCTTTAACTACATCTTGATAACTAGGTGCTTGTTGCATACTTTTAGGCCGTCCTTGCATATGCATCAGGCACACAGCGGCTCCACTTTGTGCCGCAGTTGTTAACGCACCAGTTTGTTCTAATGCGCGGATATCATTAATAAGACCAGCACCGGCTGCAACAGCATGTTGCATCACTTCAGGTTTACTGGTGTCGATGGAGATAACCACATCAAAATTGGCATTTATAGCTTCAATGACTGGAATTGTGCGATCAAGCTCTTGCTGAACAGACACCTCTTCGGCACCGGGCCGAGTCGATTCTCCGCCAACATCGATAAAGTCGGCACCCTCTAAAATCATAGTTTCAGCTTGAGATAGCGCACTATCGCGCCCTTCAAACTTTCCGCCGTCGGAAAATGAATCAGGCGTGACATTTAGGATCCCCATGACTCTGGGTGCGGTTAAATCGAGCTTTTTGTTTTTAAACTGCATAAAGTAATTTCAAATACCAAAACATGGGGTAGTAGATACAAAAAAGGTCGAGTCAGCACTTGTCTGAGTCGACCCAATTTAAACGAATAATAATTTAGCTAGGTAAATCGCCAGGCTTGCCTACCGTCGGAGGAGGCGTACTCTTATCATCAGTACTTACCGTTGCCCCACCAGTTGGTTTGTCATTTGACCCTGGGTCACGACTATCCCAATCAGCAGGTGGTCTTACTGGACGACGAGCCATTAAATCATCAATTTGTTTGGCGTCAATGGTTTCATATTTCATTAACGCGTCTTTCATGGCGTGTAAGACATCCATATGTTCGTTCAGAATATTTTCTGCACGTTCATAATTGCGATCTATGATTGACTTAATTTCAGCATCTATAGCACGAGCCGTATCATCAGACATATGTTTTGCCTTAGACATGCTGCGACCAAGAAATACTTCACCTTCCTCTTCGGAATACAGCATAGGTCCCATCTTGTTCGATAGACCCCACTGAGTAACCATTTTACGGGCAATATCAGTTGCTCTTTCAATATCGTTGGAAGCACCAGTGGTGACACCTTCTTCTCCGAGAGTAAGAGCCTCTGCGATACGACCACCAAACAAACTAGAAATCATGCTTTCAAGGTGCTGCTTGCTGTGGCTATATTTGTCTTGTTCAGGCAAATACATTGTTACCCCTAAAGCGCGTCCTCGAGGAATAATAGAAACCTTATAAACAGGATCATGTTCTGGTACAACACGACCAACAATGGCGTGTCCCGCTTCATGATATGCCGTATTGGTTTTTTCTTCTTCAGACATAACCATGGTTTTACGCTCGGCGCCCATCATGATCTTGTCTTTCGCTTTATCAAACTCTTCCATAGATACAACACGTTTATCTGAGCGTGCTGCAAATAATGCTGCTTCGTTAACAAGATTAGCTAAATCTGCACCAGAGAAACCCGGTGTACCTCTGGCTATAACAGAGGCTTCAACATTGTCACCAATAGGAACCTTGCGCATGTGAACTTTAAGGATCTGCTCACGTCCACGAATATCAGGTAAACCTACAACAACTTGACGGTCAAAACGACCTGGGCGCAACAATGCAGGATCAAGTACGTCTGGACGGTTAGTTGCAGCAATAACAATAATGCCCTCGTGCCCTTCAAAACCATCCATTTCAACCAACATTTGGTTCAATGTTTGTTCACGCTCATCGTGTCCGCCGCCTAAACCAGCTCCACGTTGACGACCTACAGCATCAATCTCATCGATGAAAATAATACATGGTGCTGATTTTTTGGCTTGCTCAAACATGTCACGCACTCGAGATGCACCCACACCCACGAACATTTCAACAAAATCAGAACCTGAAATAGTAAAAAATGGTACTTTAGCTTCACCCGCTATGGCTTTGGCTAAAAGGGTTTTCCCCGTTCCTGGAGGACCTACCATCAAAACACCCTTAGGTATTTTACCGCCTAACTTTTGGAACTTAGAAGGGTCTCTTAGGAAGTCAACGAGTTCAGACACATCTTCTTTGGCTTCGTCACAACCTGCTACATCAGCAAACGTTGTCTTTATTTGGTCTTCGCCTAACAAACGAGCTTTACTCTTACCAAATGACATAGCGCCACGACCGCCGCCACCTTGCATTTGACGCATAAAGAATATCCAAACGCCAATAAGCAACAACATTGGGAACCAAGAAATAAAAATTTGAGATAAGAAAGAAGGCGATTCAGGCGGTTTACCCTCCACTACCACTCCATTACTAATCAAATCATTCATCAAATCAGGGTCGGCATAAGGAATATACGTTGAAAACGCATCGCCACTGGTAGTAGTACCCGTTATTTCACCTGTTTGTCTGTCTATGGTTGCTTGTCTAACAGATTTTTGATCAACATTACGTACAAAAGTAGTGTAATCAATTTTCGCCTTGCTTGTTTCGCCCGGCGTAAAACTATTAAACACGGACATCAACACAACGGCGATGACCAACCATAAGATTAAATTTTTTGCCATATCGCTCAACGCTTTTAACCTCTAAAAATAAAATTCTGTCTGTAGGCTTATTCTTGGGTAGATTACTAAATAATCAACCAAGTCTTCTGCCCGGTTAGCAGTACATCAAGAGTACTACAGTTTAAATCCTGTCGCTACCAGAGAAACCGCGTTTGATTCTGCTTCAATCAAATCAGCTCTCAACTTTTCATCATACTCAATGACACTTTCCATTTACTGTACAATTGATGGAACCCTTTACATCATATGACTTTAAAATTTCCGTAAAGTTTTAACACCTACCTTAAACAAATAAAAAACGATGCGTAAAGTAGTTTATGAAACTTGAACCTTAGTCCTAAAAGTAAACGTAGGACACTAACTGGAGTTACACTAATAAAAAATTGTTTGTTTGATACGTGCTGGTGCACAATATTGTTCAATTGTCTTTAAAATTCGTCTGCGGACTGATTTAAATATAGCTTACCTTGCATTAAATCAGTCTTTTTTACCCTGTATGTAGTTTCTTATTAGGTATAACAGCAAGATGGCGTTAGAATACCGATTTTCAACCGTAAATAATCAATAAAATTGTAAGAATTAATCTAAATGAAGTTATCTAATAAACAGAAACAATATTTGAAAGGCTTGGCCCACCCTTTAAAACCCATAGTACAATTGGGAAATAATGGCCTGACTGAAGGTGTGTTAGCAGAAATCGATAATGCCCTAAGTTTCCATGAATTGATTAAAGTTAAAGTACCTTCAGATGATCGAGAAGAGAAGCAACTAATTATGGATGCAATTATTCGTGAAACCTCTGCAGTTAAATTACAGGTTATAGGCCACACACTGATTATGTTCCGTCAAAGTGAAGATAAAAAAATCAGTATTCCTAAGGTTTAAGATATTTACTTGGGCTCCATTATCGCCTGTCTGAATACTTTTAATTAGTGGGGGGCACTATGTCTACCCCCTAAAAACAGCCTCATCAATCCCCTTTTTTTTGATTTAACGTTTACAAATTAAAGTAAGGGGCGTTGAGTTATAAAAATACTATTGTAAGCTAAAAAAGTACATTAGCTTGAAGGTTACCTGCCCTATCAACTATTTCCACCATGGCATAAATGAAATGGAAATTGCTAAAACAGAATACCTAACTCAACGTTTTCTATACACTTCTATATGTGATGAAGACCAAGCTATTTTTTGTGACCTTTATTGTAGCGATGTAGTTATGGGCAAGATCATGCCTAAGTTAACCACTGAGCAAGCTAAATCTCTATTTAAGGATAGTTTAAGCAATCAGCAACAACATCCCCATGAATTTTGGTGTATTAAATCGATTGTTTCAGGGCAATCTATTGGTATCCAAGGGTTTATGGCAAACCCTGAGCAGAGAAAGCGTGGTGATGCAGAATTTGGGATATTATTAAAACCAGAGTTTTATGGAAATAACGTAGCGACAGAATCTGTTACTGCGATGCTATTTCATGGTTTTCAACATTTAAAGCTGAACTGCGCACATGCCTATTTCAATATTAATAATGCCGCTATCCTAAAAATTGCTAAAAAATTAGGCTTCACAATTACGGTTGATGATAAACAACCTGATAAAATGTGTTGTTCTATCTCAAAAGCCGCTTTTTTAAGTTCTAATAAGGACCCAAAATTTGACAATAAATAGCCAAAACAGACACAAAGGAAGCCTTGTATGCGTGGGTTTGGGTATGATTTTAGGTTCACACCTAGCCCCCCTCTCTCGCAACTTTATTGAACAAGCTGATGTCGTGTTTATGAGTGTTACTGACCCATTAACTGAAAAATGGATTCAAAAAATGAATCCAAATTGCCAGAGTTTGCAAAAGTTTTATTCTGAAGGAAAAGATAGACGGATCAGTTATCAACAAATGGTAGATACGGTTTTAAGAGAAGTTGAATTGGGAAAGCAAGTTGTTGCTGCTTTTTATGGTCACCCTGGCGTATTTGCTTGGGCCCCACACAAGATGATTGAAGTAGCGAAAAAAAATGGATATCACAGTCACATGGAACCAGGCATATCGGCGGAAGCTTGTCTATATGCCGACATGGCAATAGATCCAGGGAAAAATGGTGCAGTGCATGCGGAAGCTAGCCAGTTCATGCTATATGAACGAAAAGTTGACACTACCGCGTATTTAATTTTATGGCAGCTCGGTTTTGTCGGAGACTTAAGTATGTCCAAATACCAAACTGACAGCGCTAATCGGCTACTATTACAACAACTTTTAATCCAATTCTATTCTACTGATCACTTAGTGGCAATTTACGAGTCGCCAACGCTTCCAACGGGAACAGCTCGCATAGAGTGGTTTCCATTAGAGCAACTGAGTCAAGTTCACGTTGAGCACTTCTCTACCCTTGTTATTCCTCCCTCTAGGTCGAAAAAAATCGACGCTGACATGCTATATAAAATAAACAAACTTTTGGAAAACAGTTAAAACTTAAAAAAAAGTGGATAGTCCTTTCCACATGTATAACATGTGTTTAATAATACCGTCCCGTTAACGTTGTTTACGTGTCTAATATTTTTAAAATTATAAAGGTGACAATATGACTGCACTAGAATTAATTGAAGAACTAGCGATTAACCCTAACTTTAAAAAAGAATTATTTGAGAACGGTCAACACCCGTTAGCTTTAAAAGCAAATAAAGAAATTGAAGAGTTGCGCAACAAAAAAGGTAAATTTTGGTGTGCACTAATGCCTGCAAAAGATGACGAGCAGGAAGAACAAGAGTCTGAAGATCAAGAAGATGTCCCAAAAGAGAGCTGAGAATGCGTGGTTTTGTCATTTGTATAAGTTGTTTACTGTGTTTATTAACTCCTCTTTCGTCAAAAGCAGACGTAACGACTTTATTACACAAGGCAGATAAAATTCGAAGTTCAGACTTTAACACTTTTGAAACGTTGATGACTGAGCTAGAGCAAAATAAAGGCTCATTTAGCGAGCAACAAAAACAGTTTTACAAACTACTGAAAGGCTATCAACTTACATTTAACGGCAAAGTTGATGAAGCTATCGCCCTATATAGAAATATTGAAAGCAGTAATGCTTCAGAAACGCTTAAGTTGCGGGCCTTAAGTTCATTAGTAAACAACTACGCCGTCAAACGCGATTTTTATCTTGGTGCAAAAGCTATTAACCGGTTATTTGACCAAAGAGAAAAAGTCCAAGACGAGGAAGCCTTAAACAGCAGTTTTGGGGTGGCAGCAATATTTTATAACCAAGCACATCAATTTGATCTAGCTTTACAAGTAGCGAATCAATTATTAAAAAGAACAACAACCAATCGAACTCAGTGTTTTGCACGCCAAATTAAAGTTGAAGCCGAATTTGAGTTAGCAAAGACCTTAACGGATTACCAATATGCACAGCAGAGTATAGACTTTTGCAAAAGTCATAATGAGTTTTTGGTTGCTAATATCATCATCATGACAGTGGCAGAATCGTTGACCATTGAAAGTCGTATCAATGAATCCCTCAAATTGTTACAAAATGCTGAAAAACAGACACTTTCAAGCAAATATCCACCTTTGATTGGTGTGTTTTTTAGTTTAATGGCTAATAATTATTTACTTTTAGAACAACCTGATTTGGCGAAAACCTATGGTCTTAAAGCGTATGACAGTATTCAGAATTTTGGTTTAACAAAAGCCCTAGTAAGGTCTCTTGAAGTTTTATATAAAGCCGCTGAAGCACAAGGCGATTACCCGCAAACAATCGATTACTTAAAACGTTATAATCAAGCTGAAAAAGCCTACTTAGATGACACCATTGCAAGAGGCCTTGTGTTTCAACAAGCCAAATACGAAAAGCTAGAGCAAGACAACACTATCGTTATTTTAGATAAGCAAAATGCTCTGCTACGCACACAAGCGGCCCTTGCAGCAGAACAGTCCCGAAACAATAAATTGGCGTTAACACTGGCGGTATCGCTACTCATCTTGTTATTCGTTGTTTTATACAGGAACAGAAAAGTCCAATTAAAACTAAGAAAAATGGCCGAAACCGATGAGTTAACAGGGATCAGTAACCGTCACTATTTCAATCATCGTGCAAAAAGCATCATTGAGAATGCGGAAAACCAACAACAACCAGTTAGTTTTGTATTATTTGACTTAGATCACTTTAAAAAAGTGAATGATACCTATGGTCATCAAACTGGAGATTGGGCCCTTAGAGAATCCGTTAAACAAGCAAAACGAGTATGCCGTTCTATCGATCTTATTGGCCGAATGGGCGGTGAGGAGTTTGGTATTGTATTGCCTGGCTGTAATGTTGACGAAGCATGTAAGGTCGCTGAAATTTGTCGCGCAGCGATTGAAAACATCGATACGCAACAAACCGAACATCAATTTAAAATCACCGCCAGCTTTGGTGTCGCGGATGCATTACATTGCGGATACGGTTTAGAAAAGCTGTTTGCAGGTGCTGATACCGCATTATATGAATCTAAAGAAAATGGCCGAAACCGTGTGTATCAATTTAATAGCGAAAGTCCAGGGTTTACGGCAACCTAACAAAGATAAATTAGGTGCTAAGATTTAGCGCCTAATTTGTCCCAAGTGGCTTTTCCGACAATACCATCTACCTTTAAACCATTACGCTTTTGAAAATCCATCACTGCTCCTTCGGTGCCAGCACCAAAATCATTATCTATCCCTATAGCGTAACCTTTATCAACCAACATTCTCTGCAAGTCCCCGACTTTTTCTCCAAATGAGCCGCGACGAACAATCACCGCTTTTTCGCCCTCGTTAAACGCAATTCGGATACCTTCAATTGCAGCTAATGCACGTTTGGCTTTCTGCAAATATTTACGCCTGTCGTCTAGACCATTGGTACCACCATTAACCAGTTTTGTTGCCCTGATTAGATCGTCTAAATCTGCAACCGCGTTAATTTTCCTAGTACGCCAATACTCACAAGCTATTTTTAATGAAATAGCAGGATCTGCCGCAATATTAGGGTCATCTTCCAAAGATAAATTGAGTTTTTTACCATATTGACGGTAATTGGCTCTGCCTGTTAATTGTATTAATCCACGACCTTTAAAACGCTTACCATCACCCACTTGATCGTTTCCTAAATCACTCCGCCCTTCGTAAGCGGCACCCGAAGCGAACTCTTCGGTGGTCCGAAAACCTGCACACTCGTGGGTAACCTGACCCATAAAATGAGCTATTCGCAACCTGGTGTTAATTTGATAGCTAGCTAAGGTTGGCGCGAATATCGCCGAAATTTGACCGACTATGCGCATTTGAGCTTCGGCTTTTGCGCCAGAAAAGCGCGGAGCAACAGATAAAATGAAATCACCATCCACTGGAATCATGTTAGAGATCCTTAAGTTATAAAAAACATAAGTGCATTCTAACTGCGATGCAACATCCCCCATCTTTACGAAATTGGAATCGTTTGAATTAAGCGGGTCATATTGAAGATAGTCTATATATCGGAAAATGCATTAATAAGTAGCGCAATTTTTAATCATTACGTTTTTTATTGATGGCTTATAAAAGAATAACTAACTAAGGTTAGTGATGATGTCCTCCTACACCATGAGCGTGGCCGTGGAGACAAGCAGCTGGATCATTGGAAAACTTTATTCTAATTCATTACCTTCTAGATCATTGATTCTATAGTGAAACTAAAACACTTTATTTTTGCTAATCAGCATATTTTTCTCTGTTTATGGTTTTGTTAATCATCATCTGCGCCATTAACGATAGATGCAATATTATACAAACGATTTACCGCCAAATAATTCATCGAACCTTTAGGGTAACGACCTCTAGAGTTTAATTCACCCGCTTCTTTACCAGTTAACAAGGACAATGCCTGATCAACGGTTGCCACTGTATATATGTGAAATACGCCCTTACTAACAGCTTCGATTACTTCACTGTTAAGCATTAAGTTGATCTTATTTGAATGGGGAATAATCACCCCTTGGGTACCCGTTAAACCACGATGCTGACAAAGTGTGAAAAAGCCTTCTATTTTTTCATTTACCCCACCAATAGATTGTACTTCACCATATTGGTTGATTGAGCCGGTAATCGCTAAATCTTGTCGAGCGGGCACTTCTGTTAATGCGGATATCAGTGCCACTAGTTCACCTAGTGACGCACTATCTCCATCAATATGACCATAGGATTGTTCTAGGGCAATATTTGCCGATAAGGTCAACGGGAAATACTGAGCATATTTGTTTCCCAAATAGCCCGTCAGCAGCATGACTCCCTTAGAATGAATCGGTTGGCCGAGTTCCACTTCACGCTCTATATCCACAACACCGTTTGCACCAGCATAAACTGTGGAAGTAATTCTTGCTGGAGTCCCAAACACACTATCGCCAATTTCAAGTACAGTTAAGCCATTAACTTGACCAATTGATGTCCCTTGTGTGGCAATCAATATTTGACCTTGTTTAATGTCCTCTAGTAGCGCTTGGCTTACCCGTCCTGTTCTTTCTATTTTCGCTTTTAACGCAGTTTCAATATGCTCAGTTTGAATTTCAGTCGACTGTTCTAAACCACAGAAATAATGGGCTTCATTAATTAATTCAATAACATCTGAAAAACGTGCAGACAGGTTCTGTTGATGCTCAGCTAAACGCAAACTGTATTCTACTAGTCGATACATAGCTTTATCGGAAATGCTGTTCAAGCCAAGGGACATAATATGATTGCGCACTCTACCCACAAAATCGTATAAGGTTTGCTGATTAAGGGGAATTTCATGGTCAAAGTCTACTAAAACACGGAATAATTCATCGAACTCTTCATCGTAATCTTGCAACAAATAATATAAGTCTCTCGACCCCAAAAGTACCACTTTTACGTTCAAAGGAATTTGCTGAGGGATCAGTGTCATGGAATTCACCATACCCACATCAAGTTGCGGTAACTCCATTTTAAGTTGACCGAATTTAAGGGCTAACTTCAAGGATTCCCACACAAAGGGCTGATCGATCATTTTATCCGCATCTAAAAGTAGATAACCACCGTTAGCTTTGTGCAACGCCCCACTTCGAATCATACGAAAACTCGTATACATTGATCCTTGCACATTAGTGTATTCAATTTTACCGAACAGATTTTGATGGGTAGGATTGGGTTCGTAAACCACTGGCGCGCCGTCGTGTATATTATGGGAAACCAAAATATTCGGTAAATATTGCTCTTCTAATACATCACGTTTGTCGTACTCATCTTGTTTATCATCTTTTAAATCACCGGCCAGTAATTCAACAATGGTATCCACTAAATGAGACTTTAGCTGTCTTAAGAATTTTAGTACCGCTAGCTCGTTGGCATATTTGTGCTCTAAATCTTTAAGTAGTGGTTTAATTCCTTGTTCAGCTGTATCGCGCTTTAATTTGCGTAATTGTTCAGAGGAATGACGCTTCCATTTAGGTAATTCTAGTAGCGCTTCACTTAAATAGTCTTCTAAATGGTCGATTAATTGATAATAATGCTGACGCTGTTGATCATCCAATTTTGCAAAGTCTGCATCCGTAATGGGCTTATCTTCTAAAATTGGCGAAAAACTAATGGTGCCATTTTCTTCAAATAGTGCGACGTTTTTAGATTGCGCATACTGCTCAACTTTATCAATCGCTTTGTCGTAGCGTTGATCAAACTCTCTAGCAATGGCTGCTTTTTTACGTTGATAACCGGGATTGTCGTATGCTGCGGGAAAAGTATCTAACAGGACATCAATCAACCCTTCCATGTCTTTGTGCAACAGTTTACTTTCGCCGGGTTTAAGGCGCAGAACAAAAGGTTCCCGCTCTTCTTCAAAGTTATTGATGTAACACCATTCATCAGGAGTCGGAATTTTATCCACTGATTTAGCAATATATTCCTGAACTAATGTAAAGCGCCCGGTCGCATGCTCTCCCATAACATACAAATTATAACCTTTGGCTTGAATTCCCAATCCAAAAGATAGCGCTTCTCTGGCCCTTTGTTGGCCAATAAACGACGCCATTAGAGCGTTATCGTCCCTTAACGCCTGATTTATCAAATCACGGCTGGGGATTGCAGTTAGTTGTTCAACACTCACTGATTTATGTTGCAGCATATAAGTTTTTCGAAGTTAATTTGGCCACAGTGAAACCTTTATGTTGAATTGTGTCAACTGTCAAACCCCTAACTAATTTAGGTTTCGATTAAATTATAACCACTACAGAGGTTTTTAATTGCTCTAAACAGCATTTCAGGTTGTTTGCACACGGCTAGCTAAGGTATTCTTGCAGGAATAACATTAAGAAGCTCTTTTCGCTTCTTGTAACAGATAATTATACTATTTTTTTGGAATTCCGTGTTAATGGCTGACAAACAATACGACCCGCAACAAATCGAATCAAAGGTACAATCCCATTGGGAAGAAAATGACATATTCCGCGCTGAAGAAGATGCCAGTAAGGAGAAGTTTTATTGTTTGTCAATGTTTCCCTACCCTAGTGGTCGTTTACACATGGGTCATGTCAGAAACTACACCATTGGCGACGTAATCAGTCGCTTCCATCGCATGCAAGGTAAAAATGTTTTACAGCCTATGGGATGGGATGCGTTTGGGTTGCCAGCTGAAAACGCCGCTATCAATAATAACACCGCCCCTGCAAAATGGACCTACTCCAATATCGACTACATGAAGCAGCAACTAAAGTCCCTTGGATTTGGTTATGATTGGAACCGCGAACTGGCGACCTGCAAGCAAGATTATTACCGTTGGGAACAATGGTTTTTTACTCGTTTGTACGAGAAAGGCTTAGTTTACAAGAAAAATGCTACGGTAAACTGGGATCCAGTGGATCACACAGTACTGGCCAATGAACAGGTCATTGATGGTCGCGGTTGGCGCTCAGGAGCATTGGTTGAACAAAAAGAAATTCCCCAATGGTTTATTAAGATTACCGACTATGCTGAGGAACTGTTACAAGATTTAGAACTGTTGGATGACTGGCCAGAACAAGTTCGCACCATGCAAAAAAATTGGATTGGCCGCTCTGAAGGAGTAGACATTAAATTTGAGCTAGCTCAACCAATCAACAACATCGAAGAGTTCGAGGTCTATACCACTCGTCCAGATACCCTTTTAGGTGTGACCTATGTGGGTATTGCGGCCACGCATCCAATTGCTTTAGCCGCCGCAAATAGCAATCCAGAATTAGCAGCATTTGTCGAAGAATGTAAAAATACCAAAGTTGCAGAAGCTGAAATGGCAACCATGGAGAAAAAAGGCTGTGCCACAGGTTTGTATGCAATCCACCCTATATCTGGCATTAAAGTACCCGTTTGGGCTGCGAATTTTGTGTTGATGGATTATGGTTCAGGTGCGGTTATGGCTGTTCCAGGTCATGACCAACGAGATTATGAGTTTGCAACTAAATACAAATTGAACATCACGCAAGTAATTGAACCCCAAGATGGTAACTCACAAACTTGTGACCTAAGCGTAGCGGCTTTTACAGAAAAAGGTAAATTAATCAATTCTGGACAGTTTGACGGCTTAACCTCAGAACAGGCATTTGAAAAGATAAGTGAAGAATTAGAAAACCAAGGTAAAGGTCAGCGCAAAGTGAATTACCGTTTACGTGATTGGGGTGTTTCCCGTCAACGTTACTGGGGTTCACCTATTCCTATGCTAAACCTTGAAAATGGTGAATCAGTACCAGTTCCAGAACAAGATTTACCCGTGGTTTTGCCGGAAGATGTGGTAATGAATGGCGTGGTTTCGCCAATAAAAGCCGATCCAGAATGGGCTAAAACTGAATATCAAGGCCAACCAGCCTTACGTGAAACTGACACCTTCGATACGTTCATGGAATCGTCATGGTATTATGCACGCTATACCAGCGCGCAAAATGATCAAGCCATGCTAGATCCAACTCAAGCTAATTATTGGCTGCCAGTAGATCAATATGTAGGCGGAATTGAACATGCAATCCTACATCTACTTTATTCTCGATTTTTCCATAAACTATTGCGAGACGAAGGTTTAGTAGAGTCTAGTGAGCCTTATAAAAAGTTGCTTTGCCAAGGAATGGTTTTAGCCGACTCTTTTTATCGTGAAGATGAAAAAGGTAAAAAACATTGGTATTCACCTGCAGATGTGGAAACCCAAAAAGACGAAAAAGGTCGCATTATTAGCGCCAAGTTAATCAGTGACAAACAAGAAGTTGAATTTGGTGGTATGACTAAAATGTCAAAATCCAAAAACAACGGAATTGATCCACAACAAGTTATTGATATTTATGGTGCTGATACAATTCGCCTATTCACTATGTTTGCCGCGCCACCAGAACAAACCTTAGAGTGGATTGACTCTGGTGTTGACGGCTCTAATCGCTTCTTAAGACGCTTCTGGAAATTAGTACAAGACCATTTAGCATTGGGCCCAGTTGATAGTTTGGATCTTTCTAGTCTTACTTCTGAGCAAAAGGCATTACGTCGTCATATTCATAAAACCATAGATAAAGTGAGTGATGATATTGGTCGCCGTCAGACATTCAATACTGCAATAGCCGCAATTATGGAGCTTTTGAATCACTTACAAAAAGCGTCTCAAGATTCGCCTCAAGATCGTGCTCTTTTAGATGAAGGATTACATTCTATGGTGTTAATGTTGAACCCAATTACTCCCCATATTTGTCATGAATTGTGGGCACAGTTTGGACACACAACTGAAATAGCCTTTGAAACCTGGCCTCAAGCTGATAAAGCAGCCTTGGTTGAAGATGAAAAATTAATCATCGTGCAGGTGAATGGCAAGGTTCGAGCAAAAATGACAGTAGCAGCTGATATGGCTGCGGATGACGTTAAAGAGCTCGCTATTGTGCAACCCAACGTCACACAATTTACCGAGGGTAAAACCCTTAGAAAAGTCATCTATGTACCAGGTAAACTTGTTAATATTGTGGCTAATTAAGTTTATGAAACTATTTTCAGGTCGTGTTTTTTTATTAATTGCAGTGCTGGTCACTTTGCATGGTTGTGGCTTCAAATTTCGAGGTTCACAACCGTTGCCGGAGGGAATTCAGCAGGTCTATTTGGCGGATCCCAAAGAGTACTCCCCTTTAAAACGTGCCCTGAAAGAACATTTTGATTTTTACCAGATAGATTATGTGGCTAATATTCCGGTAGCTCAAAAAGACCAAACTATCGCTATTTATTTATACCCAGACTCTCTAGATAGAAGATTGCTTTCTCTTTTTAGTACCGGGCAAGTAGCAGAATATGAACTGGTTTTAACCATTAAACTGCAAGTTATCTTCCCTAACAATGAACCGCAAATAGTTGAATTTGATATCACCAGAGAATATCAGGATGACCCTGACGCAATTCTTGCTAAATCTCGAGAGTTGGATTTGATTTTAAAAGAGATGCGGAACCAAGCAGCAGATCGAATAGTTAGAATGTTACCGAGTTTAGATAGCCGAGAACATTAATGCAGGTTTACCCAAATCGCTTGGCGCAGCATGTTAAACAAAATAATCATAGTTTTTATATGATTTTTGGTGATGAGCCACTGCAAAAAATGCTGAGTATTGAAACCATACGTAAACAAGCTTTACAACAGGGTTTTGAAGAGCGTCAGCAATTAAATGTAGACAATCAATTTCAATGGTCTCGTTTAATTGAAGCAACCCAAACATTGTCACTATTCAGTTCTAAACAATTTATTGAATTAGAACTACCAACAGGCAAACCCGGCACCGAAGGCAGCAAGATACTTTGTGAACTTGCAGCTAACGCTAATCCAGACACTATTGTACTTATTCACGGCCAAAAAATAGGCCGTGATGTGCAAAACGCTAAATGGTTTAAAGCCTTGGACAAACAAGGCATTTACGTACCCTGTTACCCACTGGAAGGTAAAAACTTGCATCAATGGGTTGCTGGTTACATGAATGAAACGGGCTTAAAAACCGGACCAGAATCAATAAAGCTGCTCAGCGATTATTGTGAAGGCAATTTATTAGCAGCCAAACAGGAAATTGATAAATTACTATTGTTATTTCCTAATGGACTTGTCACTGAACAACAAATAATTGAATCTGTTGTAGACCAATCTAGGTACAATGTATTTCAATTGGTCGACGTTATGTTATCCGGTGATGCTGTTAGAATGGTTAAAATGTTGTACCGATTAGAGGCTGAGGGTGTAGAGCCAACTATAGTGTGCTGGGCTTTAACTCGAGAGTGGCAAATATTAAATACGTTGCTGGCCGACAAACAAGCCGGTAATAGCATTAATTGGAATCAACACCGTATTTGGAAAGCCAGACAACCTTTTTATTTAAGCGCAATGCAACGTATGAGCTTTGCAACTTTAGACAATATTCAACAAAAACTACAAGTGTTAGATCAGCGTATTAAACAATCCCAAGTTATGCGTCCTTACGTTGAGCTTTGCCACTTGTGTTTGTTATTTGTCCCCTATGACCTAACCTCTATTCCGTTTGAATAGTAGAGTTAGTTACGCGTAACGCGACAAACCCAATAAAATTGAAGTAATAGATAGCTATGCTAGTTTGTCTTTATTTCTGATACAATTTACAGCGAAAATTTGTTTTAAGAGGAACACAATTGGAAAGCGAAGAATTCAAAAAATTTGTAATCGAGAAAATCGAAGATTTAAAAGCCAGAGACATTGTTGATATCGATGTGAAAGGCAAGTCAACTGTGACTGATACTATGTTAGTTTGCTCAGGAAATTCCAAACGACATGTGGCATCAATTGCACAAAATGTGGTTTATGAAACCAAACAAGCTGGTCACCCGCCTCTGAGTGTTGAAGGACAAGAAGAAGGTGAATGGGTACTAGTTGACCTCGGTGAAATTGTAGTGCACGTCATGCAAGATCAAACTCGTGACTTTTATCAGTTAGAAAAGCTTTGGGCATAATAAACTAAAATCAATCTAGGAAATTAGTTCGAATGCGCATTCAACTGATAGCAGTAGGCACAAAAATGCCCTCTTGGGTAGAATCAGGTTACCGGGAATATGAGCGCCGTTTTAACGGCGACTTGCAATTAACACTTACCGAAATACCCGCTGGTAAACGAGGCAAAAATGCAGACATTAAACGCATATTGCAAAAGGAAGGGGAACTTACCCTAAATTCCATACCCAAAGGTAATAAAATAGTCACCCTTGAAGTAACAGGAAAAGCCTTGACCACAACTGATTTGGCAAAAAACCTCGCAGCCTGGCAGATGGATGGCCGAGATGTTAGCCTTCTAATTGGCGGTCCTGAAGGGCTTGCACCTGAATGTATTCAAGCGAGTGAACAAAAGTGGTCTTTGTCTGCCCTCACCTTGCCGCACCCATTAGTTAGGATAATCGTTGCTGAAAGTCTGTATCGAGCTTGGTCGGTGAATGCTAATCACCCTTACCACCGAGAGTAGTTTTGCCAGTTAACCGCGTTACGATTAAAGATCATTCAGCCGAAGCCAACCTTTTTGCAAGACGCAGCTTCATTGCAATGGTGTTGGTATGTTTGGCAATGATACTTATCATCAGCAACTTATATTATCTGCAAGTATCCAAACATTCAGATTATCAAACGCGTTCCAATGGTAACCGTATAAAGGTATTGCCCGTGGCCCCAAATCGCGGCCTCATTTATGATAGAAATGGCATTCTATTGGCTGAAAACAGACCGGTGTTTTCGTTGGAGGTTATCCCCGAAGAAATTGATGACTTAGATGATACATTAGCGCAGCTCACCAGCCTGCTAGATTTAAGCGAAGACGAAATCTCTGATTTCAAAGCAAGTATGAAACGGGTAAGACGATTTAAACCCGTATCACTACGTAACCGGCTTAGTAATAAAGAGTTGGCATTGTTCTCAGCCAATCAACATAAGTTTCCTGGGGTTTCAATTGAAGCTCGGTTAACTCGCCATTACCCTTTTGGCAGCGCACTTACCCACGTACTGGGATACGTGGCAAGGATCAATAAAAAAGACCTGCAAAAACTGAATGAAGCCGGACAAGAAGATAATTATGCTGCTACCCATGATATCGGCAAACTTGGCATTGAAAAATATCACGAAGAACTACTACATGGTTCAGTCGGTTATCAAGAAGTAGAGGTGAATAGCAAAGGACGTATTATTCGTACTTTAAATTTTCAACCTCCAGAACCCGGTCAAGATTTGATCTTAAATATTGACGTTAAAATGCAGTTAGAAATACAAAAAGTATTAGGTGATACTCGCGGTTCGGTCGTTGCACTGGATGCTAAAACAGGTGGCGTTTTAGCACTGTACAGTAACCCAAGTTATGATCCCAATTTGTTCGTTCACGGCATTAGCAGTAAAAACTATGCTAAATTACTGCAATCTACTGACCGTCCTTTAATAAACCGAGCGACCCAAGGTCAATACCCTCCAGCATCCACCGTTAAACCTCATTTGGCCCTTGCCGGCTTGGAAGAAGGCGTTATCGATAGTGAAACTCGCTTATTCGATAATGGCCGATACAAGCTCAAGAATGTGAGCCATGTTTGGCGAGATTGGATCCCGTGGGGACACGGCTGGGTAGATGTTAAAAAGTCCGTAGAGGTCTCCTGCGATTTTTTCTTTTACGATTTAGCTTATCATTTAGGTATTGATCGTATTAACGAGAGCATGACCGAATTTGGCTTTGGTGATTACACTGGTGTTGATATTTATGAGGAGTCCGATGGAAATATGCCAAGTCGGGGATGGAAAAAAGCCCGTTATAACGAACCTTGGTATATAGGTGACACCATTTCAGTCGGAATTGGCCAAAGTTATTGGACAGCCACCCCATTACAGTTAGTCAAATCAGTCAATACACTTGTAAATAGAGGCAAAAGAATTGTTCCACAAATTTTACGAGGACGCATTGTCAAAAACGAAATGGTGTTGGATCCTTTAAAAGAATTACAGCCTATCCCAGTTAAAAATAGCGAAAATTGGGATCTAGTGCTGTCTTCCATGTATGGGGTTATTCATGCACCTCATGGTACGGCACGTGGCGCTTTTGTTGATGTTAACTATGAGCCAGCAGGAAAAACAGGTACAGCACAGGTAGTGTCCATTGCCCAAGATGCCAAGTACGACGCCGAAAAACTGGCTGAAAAACATCGAGATAACGCTATGTATGTAGGTTTTGCCCCCTATCAAGATCCGCAAATAAGTATTGCCGTAGCCCTCGAAAATGCGGGTGGCGGTAGTTCCCAGGCCGCGCCTATAGCTCGCAAGGTGATGGACTTTTACTTTAAAGACAAGCCACCTCAATTGGTTCAGACTAATGTCGAAGAAACTGAAACCGTTTCTCAGACACAACAATAAGCCTTGCCCATGTTAAGAACGAAATTAGAACCTAATAAACAATCTATTTTCACAAAAATACACATAGACGTGACCTTGTTGATTGGTCTTTTAGTGTTAATGGCAGTGGGTCTAGTTACCATATATTCCGCAGGTGGCCAGGACATGGCACTTATCCAGCGCCAGGTTATTCGCCTAGGTGTTGCATTATTTGTAATGTTTATGTTGGCGCAAGTTCCGGTATTAGCCTATCAACGAATTTCAATATATTTTTATATCGCTGGTGTTTTAATGTTAGTCGCAGTACTGCTATTTGGGGTTTCAGGAAAAGGCGCTCAACGCTGGTTGGATTTGGGAGTTGTCAGGTTTCAACCATCTGAAATCATGAAGTTAGCCGTACCTATGATGATCGCCTGGTATATAAGCCGCTTTAATCTTCCCCCCAAAATATTGAACATTTGCATCGGCTTTTTATTTGTTGCTGTTCCAACATTACTTATTGCTAAACAACCTGATCTTGGAACATCATTATTGATTGCCAGTTCAGGGGTGTTTGTATTATTTCTAGCAGGGATGAGCTGGAGTCTAATTTTAATGGTCACCTGTTTAGTATCGGCTTTTGCCCCTGTAATGTGGTTCTTTTTAATGAAAGAGTACCAAAAACAACGGGTACTGACGTTCCTCAACCCCGAGAGTGATCCCTTGGGCTCTGGTTATCATATTATTCAATCAAAAATTGCTATTGGCTCTGGTGGAGTAAGTGGCAAGGGTTGGCTTCAAGGTACTCAATCACAATTAGAGTTTTTACCCGAAAGACACACTGACTTCATTTTTGCGGTATTTAGCGAAGAGTTTGGGCTGTTTGGAATTTTAGCCCTGTTAGCCATATATTGTTACATCATAGTGGTAGGTTTAATGATAGCAATGCGTGCTCAAGATGCTTTTGCAAAGTTATTGGCTGGCAGTATCACCTTAACCTTCTTCGTTTATGTATTTGTTAATATGGGGATGGTATCTGGTTTGTTGCCTGTTGTAGGTGTGCCTTTGCCCTTAGTCAGTTATGGTGGTACCTCAATGGTGACTTTATTAGCCGGATTTGGCATTCTAATGGCAATCAGTACTCAAAAACGTCTACTGTCCAGACAATAATAACTAAGTATCGGGCTAAATCAGACAAGTTTAGCCATGGAGAGAAAATGCGAGCTCTAGCAAAATTACTATTATGTTCCGCTTTATGTCTTAATTTGACGAAGGTTGCAGCTGAACAGTCGACCAAGCCAGAAGTTAACGATCAGATTGAAGCGTTCATTACTATGATGGCACAAAAGCATCAATTTGAACCAGATTTCATTAGACAAACTCTGAGTAATGCTGAAAAAAATCAAACTATTTTAGATGCGATTGCCAAACCTTGGGAAGCGAAACCTTGGCATCAATACTACCCTATTTTTCTAACCGACAAACGCTTGGAAAAAGGCGTTGAATTTTGGCAACAACACAAAGACGACTTACAACGAGCGGAACAAGAAACTGGCGTACCAGCGCAAATTATCGTTGCCATCATTGGTGTAGAAACATTTTACGGCGCATACAAAGGTAAGTACTCGGTTTTAGATGCGCTTTATACTTTGGGTTTTCATTACCCTCCCCGCTCGAAATTTTTTAGAAGTGAGTTAGCTGAGTATTTTCTTCTTACCCGAGAAGAAGGATTTAACTTAGATGAAGTGAAAGGCTCTTATGCTGGTGCTATGGGTTGGGGGCAGTTTATCTCGTCGAGTTATCGTCATTATGCAGTAGATTTTGATGGTGATGGTGTACGTGACTTGTTGAACAACCCAACGGATGCCATTGGCAGTGTAGCAAACTACTTCAAACGTCACGGTTGGAAGGACGGTGAACCCGTAGCATTTAAAGCGAGTGTCGTCCCGTCCAATGACAAAATTGATAAGCTGATTAGTAAAAGTTTAAAGTACAAACACACATGGCAAGATTTAGAGGCCGCAGGAGTGAGTCTAAGTGACGATGATTCATTAACTCCACAGCAAAGTGTAAAATTACTGGCGTTTCAACAAACTGACAACACTGAGTATTGGGTTGGTCTACCTAATTTTTATACGATAACCCGTTATAATCATAGTCCTTTGTATGCCATGGCAGTATTTCAATTCAGCCAACAACTAAAACAAGCAATGGAATAAAAATGAAAAGACTTGGTTGTTTGATATTTTGTATTTTAATTGCTTCATGCAGCAATACAGGCCGCTACAGCCAACATTCGGATTCAAAGCCAAAATCAATTAGCAGTGATATTGACTTTCGAGATGTCAAACCCAGCTATGAGCCCTATTTAGCCGCATCCATGCGACCTTATACCGTGTTAGGAAAATACTATAAACCCCTTAAAACCGGAAAAGGTTATGCTAAACAAGGTATTGCATCTTGGTATGGACAAAAGTTTCATGGCCATTTAACCGCAAATGGCGAAGTTTATAATATGTTTGCCATGAGTGCCGCACACAAAACCTTACCCCTACCATCAATTGTAAAAGTGACCAATATTGAAAATGGCAAAATTGCAGTGGTGCGAGTGAACGACCGTGGCCCTTTCCATGATAATCGAATCATTGATTTATCCTATGCGGCAGCAATGAAGATCGGTGTGTTAGATACAGGAACCGCCAAGGTAAAAGTAGAAGTTTTACACTTGGATAAAGATGGCACTCTAACGGTAGGTAACACCCCCACTACAGCACCAACAACTTTAGTCGCAGGGAATAAAAGTGAGCAGTTGTTCATTCAGGTTGCAGCACTTCAAGATGAAACAAAAGTGCAAGCCTTAGCACAAGGTTTACAAAGCCAATATCAGGTATCCGTTAACACGCCTAACGAAAATGGGTTATTTCGATTGCACTTAGGCCCCCTAAACGATGAAAGTCATGCAGAACAACTTTTACAACAATTAAAACAAGATGGCTACAGCAGTGCATTTCGTATTTATAGTCAATCAACATTAATACCCTAACCTTTGGTTAAAACTTCGCTGCTTTTAGTCCTGACAACTGAAAAATAACCGTTAACTAAACTTTTTTAAGTATTTAGCGGTCATATTATGAGTTGAAATATACGCCTGTACTGATTTACGCTGGCGCTAATTCATATAGAGTTGAAATTAAGCATGTCGTCCGACATAAAAAGTGAGCGATTAAACGAACTTGCAGATATTTTTCACGAAAGTAAATGACAGAAATGATATATTACGCAGCGCTCACGAAACACTTTTTAAAAGATTAATAAAAATGGTAGGTCAATGAACAATATTAAGTCTATTTTTTTCGGGTTATTTTGCTCAGTTAGCACAGCTGTATTCTCGGTTAGTGCCTTCTCAGCCGTGGTTATTCCCCCTCCTCCGACTGTCGCTGCAAAAGGCTTCTTGTTGATCGATCATAATACAGGTCATGTAATAGCGGAACTAAACGCGGATATTCAATTAGCTCCTGCAAGCTTAACAAAAATGATGACCAGTTATGTGATTGGGAATGAACTTAAACTGGGTAATATTTCAGAGTCCGATATGGTCACAGTGTCTGAAAACGCCTGGGCCAAAAATTTTCCTGACTCATCTAAGATGTTTATTGAAGTCGGTAAACAAGTTTCAGTTCATGATTTAAACCGAGGCATTATTATTCAATCTGGAAACGATGCTTGTGTTGCCATGGCTGAGCACATTGCAGGAACAGAGGGTGCATTCGTTAGTTTAATGAACGCCCATGCTGAAAAATTAGGAATGACCTCAACGCATTTCGTAAATAGCCACGGTCTACATGATGCAGATCACTATACCACGCCACGTGATATGGCTATTCTAGCCAGTGCTTTGATTAACGATGTTCCAGAAGAATATGCATTATATGAAGAAAAGGAGTTCACCTATAATGACATTAAACAATACAACCGCAACAGTTTGCTTTGGGACAAAAGTTTAAATGTAGACGGAATTAAAACCGGCCATACATCAGATGCTGGTTACAGTTTGGTGACTTCAGCGACCCAAGGTGATATGCGCTTAGTTGCAGTGGTTATGGGCGCAGATAGTGAAAGAGCCCGTAAAAACGAAAATAAAAAATTATTAAAATATGGTTTCCGTTTCTTTGAAACTATTACCCCTTATAAAGCTGGAGACAGCTTTGTTTCTCATCGCATTTATATGGGTGACAAAGAGACTGTAGACTTGGGAATTAACCAAGACACCCCCATAACTATACCTAGAGGTCAGGTCAAAAACCTTAAAGCAAACTTCGAACTAGACAAAAGCTTAGAAGCTCCTATCGCTAAAGGTGAAGTAGTTGGTAAGTTATATTTACAACTTGAAGGCGAAGATATTGCAGAATATCCCTTAGTTGCACTGCAAGAAGTGCAAGAAGGTGGTTTGTTTGACCGCGCATACGATTACATAAAATTACAACTTGGATTTGGTGACTAATCTATTTACTAACATTCAAATCCCTAAATTAGTTAAGAGAAAAAAGTGGATACTAAATTCGATAAATTGTTGGATTTTCCTTGTTTACAAACATTCAAAGTAATGGGAGTTGCCCATGAGCAACTTCCAATTGACGTAGTTTCTTGTTTACAAAATCACGCTCCAGGTGATTATAGTCCAACCATAAAACCTAGCTCTAAAGGCACTTATCATTCGTTATCTATTAGCGTGAAGGTGACGAGTAAAGAACATATGGAAACTATTTACACTGAGTTATCTAGCCTAGAGTTAGTGAGAGTTGTGCTCTAATGAATTTGTCAGTACCCGTTGAATAATATGTCTTTAATTGTTCGTCAATTAGGTAAACAAGCGTATCAGCCAATATGGCAGGCAATGCAAGACTTTACTGATACACGAGACGCTACAGTTGCAGATGAAATATGGTTAGTTGAACACTTACCTGTATTTACTCAAGGTCAAGCTGGCAAAGAGGAACATCTGTTGGCACCAGGGGATATACCCGTGGTTAAAGTAGACCGTGGCGGTCAGGTGACCTATCACGGGCCTGGCCAACAAACCATGTATGTACTGTTAAACATTAAACAACGTAAGCTCGGCGTAAGAAGCTTGGTTACGGCCCTTGAAAATTGTGTTGTGAACACATTACAAGACTATTCCATAAACGCCTACCCTAAAGCAGATGCCCCTGGCGTGTATGTAGATGATAAAAAAGTCTGTTCTGTTGGGCTTCGCATACGCAAAGGCTGTTCGTTTCACGGCTTAGCATTAAATGTAAATATGGACTTGTCTCCATTTAATCGTATTAATCCTTGTGGCTATGCAGGGCTTGAGATGATAAATTGCGCAACTATTGGTGGCCCACAATCTGTAAACGACGCTGGGACTAAATTAGTTGAGCACTTTTGCAATTTGTTAAATATTGATCACAAAGAATATAAAGAAGGTTTTGATGAGTAACGCACGACCACAAGCTGGAGTAAAACTCCGCGACGATGAGAAAGTAAAGCACATTCCCATTACTATTGTTCCAACTGAAAAAGAACAAATGTTGCGTAAGCCTGAGTGGATCAAAATTAAATTACCCCGTACAACGGAAAAAATTGATCACATCAAACAAACGTTGCGCAAAAATAATCTGTTTTCGGTGTGTGAAGAAGCAAGTTGCCCAAACCTGGCAGAGTGTTTTAACCATGGTACAGCGACCTTTATGATTCTAGGCGACATCTGTACCCGACGTTGTCCATTTTGTGATGTTGCCCACGGGAAACCTTTACCTCCAAGTGCTGAAGAGCCAATTAAACTGGCAAAAACCATTGCAGAAATGGGCTTGAAATATGTGGTCATTACTTCGGTTGACCGAGATGACCTTCGTGATGGTGGTGCACAACATTTTGTTGACTGCATTAATGCCATTCGTGAGCACAGCCCTACGACTAAAATTGAAGTACTTGTTCCAGACTTCCGTGGAAGAATGGATCGCGCGCTAGAGATATTTAAACAAGGCGTGCCAGATGTATTTAACCATAATTTGGAAACCATTCCTCGCCTTTATCGTGAATGTCGTCCAGGTGCGAATTACCAGTGGTCTTTAGATCTGCTTAAGAAGTTTAAGCAACAGCATCCTGAAATCCCCACCAAGTCTGGTTTGATGATGGGAATGGGTGAAGACAAGCAGGAAATAAGTGTAGTGCTTGACGATCTGCGTGCCCACGACGTTGATATGCTTACGTTGGGACAATATCTGCAACCTAGTAAACATCACTACCCGTTAAAGCGCTATGTACACCCCAGTGAATTTGACGAATTAGGTGATTACGCACATAGCATCGGTTTTACCCATGCAGCCTGCGGACCTATGGTTCGCTCCAGTTATCACGCCGATAAACAAGCGGCAGGTGTGGAAGTTAAATAAGTAAAACACAATAAAGTTTACGAATGAATCAAAGCCCGTTAATGTAATCATTAACGGGCTTTTTCGTATTAAGGAATTTCAATGAAATCATTTAGCGCTCTGTTAGTCTTACTTACCTTTTTTAGTGATTCGGCGTTAAGTAAAATTCAAACGGAATGGCGAGCACCTGCATTAGCAAACCAAGTTTATATGCAAACTGACGAAGGATTAGTGATCATCGAGCTTGCACCATTTATTGCACCTAATCATGTTACGCGGTTTAAAAACTTAGTGAACCAAGGTTATTACGACGGCTTAGACTTTTATCGGGTGATAGACGGTTTTGTTGCCCAAGCAGGTGATCTTGAGGATAAAAAACCAACTCAATTTAATAGTCCATTAAAGGCAGAGTTTACCCGTTCTATTCCCCCCATGAGTGCCTTTCAACTGGAACAAAAAAATGATTTTATGGCACCTGAAACTGGCTATTTACATGAATTTCCTGCCGGTCGAGATTTACAAAGCAAAGAAGAGTGGCTACTCCATTGTCCGGGTAATGTAGCCATGGCCAGAGATGTAAATAAAGACTCAGCCACTACCCATTTTTATATAGTCATTGGCCAAGCTACGCGACACCTAGATCGAAACATGAGCTCCTTTGGTCAGGTTATCTATGGCATGCCAGCCTTGCAATCCTTAAAACGGGCAAGTGTCAATGAAGCGAGTGGCGTTATCGAACAAGCTGAGCAGCGTAGTAAAATACATTGGATTAAAATGGCAGAAAATATTGCCCCTGAAGAGCGCATTAACATTGAAATACAAAAACAGGACTCTGATGCCTTCCAAAAGCGTTTACAAAGCGCTCGTGGTTTAGAAAGTGAATTCTTTCACTTTAAGGGTAACGGTAACTTGGACATGTGCTACTACAAGCCCAAAACTTACATAAACGAATAACGGTTTTATCTATACAGAGTTGCTTTGAGCACTGAGAATTTCAAAATAGCCGGGCAATATTGACCTCAGTAATTCTTTACTTGTTGGAGTCAAAGATAGCAAAACTGCCCTTGCATCTTGCTTATCCTTTTTGGAAGACAATAACGAGGCTTCAATAAGCTTCTTTATGGCTCGACTCAATACCGGCTTTGATACATCTAACCTTTCTGTTATTTCATGGGCAAAGAGGTGATCACGATCCGGCTCCCGATCAATCACCATCATGACTAAAAATCGTAATTGAGAAAGGTTGTGGCTAGCAAAGTAGTCCTCTAATTTTCGAATCAAAGTGCTGTATTCTCGCAGTCCTTGTAATTTTTTAGCGACATCTTCACTTCGCTCAGGAAAGTAATCTTCACTGTAGCGGTTTATCATTGCTTGAGTCGGTAGCTCTTTTAGAAAAAACATATTTTTAAACTTCTACCATTATTTGAGTAAAGCCATGGTTTTTATCTCAACAGGCTCAGCTAACCACTCTTGATAAGCAGCAAACACCTGTTTTGTATAATCTTGCTGATAATGTTGTTCAAGGGCACTTTCATCCTGCCATTGTTCATATAAAAATAGCTGTGTTTCACTTTGATTTGTGTGGACGTCAAATTGCAAGCAGCCTTCTTCTTTTCGGGTAGCTCCTAATATCCCAAGGATAGCTTTTTCTGCCGATTTAAAATATTGGGGCTTGGGAGTAATGGTGGCAAAGATACAATGCACAGAGCAATCCTTAATGAAAACAATATAGTTATCACGGTAACCATATACACTAAATTGTCAAGCAAACATGATATTTTATCTATTTATGCCATGGCTTTTGATATTCAGACTTCCTATGCAGTTAACACCTGAATTTGACTACCTGCTCTCCCTGATTTCACATCAACTCGCAGGGCCATTTGACTTTTTAACTCACTGACATGGGAAATGATCCCAATCATGCGGCCAGTGGATTGCAAATCGATTAAAGTACGAATGGCTAAATCTAACGACTCAGAGTCTAAACTACCAAAGCCTTCATCTATAAATAATGTATCCAGTCGAATACCACCTGAATAGGACTGCACAACATCAGACAAACCCAAAGCTAATGATAAGGCAGCCATAAAGGACTCTCCCCCTGACAGAGTGGCAACAGGACGCGATTTACCGGTGTAGGCATCATCTACTTCCAGTTCAAGTCCAGAGGCTTTGTTGCCTTTCGCACGCTCTTCTTTGCGAATAAGTTGATATCGGCCTTTACTCATTAACGACAATCGCTGTGAAGCCTGTATCAATACATCATCCAACAAGACACTGAGCACAAATCGCTGCAAGCTAACTTTATCACCGGTGAGTCCATTGGATACCTCGTATAAGGTTCCTACGGTTTGATACTGCGCTTCAAGTGCTTGGTTCTTTTTATGGGCAGCAACTAACTTGGTTTGCACCGAAAGGAGCTGATTTTTGCGCTCTTCTAATTCCCGCCATATGCGATCTTTTTCATTAAGCACTGAATTAGCCAAGGCAAGTTCGTCTTGGATCACAACAAGGTTAGGTTTGCTTTGCTCGGTTAATTCAGATTTAAGTTGGGAAACCGCCCCGGTTAAATTATCCAGTCTAGTTTTAAACTCTTCAATATTGGTTTGTAACTCAAGTTGTTGTTGATCACTTAGTTGCGCGGCTAAAAAAGCGTCTTCATTAATAAACTCACTTGCCCCTAAAGCGGTTTCCCAGGTTTTTTCTGCCTCTCGACTTTCGGTTTCTAGCTCAGTTAAGTTTGCCTGTAATGCCTGGTTGTTGGCATGGCCTTGGTCGAATTGAGATTGGGCGACTTCTTTGTCTTGTCGAGCAGACACTAAGGCCTCATTAAGCTGGCTAATCTTACGTTTTAGACCATCAATACTGGATTCTAGCTCGGAAATATTACGTTGCTGAAGGGGGACTTGTATTTCAAGTTGCGCAACATTCGCTTCAGCTGTGATCAAACCTTTCTCATCTACCGCTGCTTGGTCTTGCAAACCAGAGAGTTTAGTTTGGTACTCTTTGAGTGTGTTTTTATTGTTTTCTAGGTTTTCAGTTATAGTTGTCAGGTTTTTTTTAACCCTTAACAACTCACTGACTTTGTGCTGCTGAGTGTCGTGCTCAGTTTGCATCTGTTCTATGCTTTTAGATGCAATATCACCTAACTCTTGGTTTAGGGAGTCAATTAAGCTCTGTTTAACGGTTTCCTTACTGACAGCAGTATCTAATAGTGCTTTTGCCTTATCTCGCGTGTTAGTTGCTTGTTGTTCTAGGGCTCTAACCTCATCGACTTTTTCTTTGCTGGTGAACTCAATATCACCTTGTGTCGTGGCAATATTAGGGTGCTGCAAACTACCACACACAGGACATGCCTCTCCGTCTTCTAACTCTTGGGCCAAAATAGCCGCTTGACTAGCATGCCAAGAAAACTCGGTTTTTTTAACTAAGCGTGAACTGTCTAATAAGCTATTTTGGGCCGAATCATAATCACGTCTGGCCAGAGCACTTTGCTGTTGCAGTTGCTTTAATTCGTCCCGTAATTTCTGTAAATCTTTACCCTTGATCAAGTTTTGACTTAACTTTTCAAGTAATAGTTGTTGTGCTGCGATGGCGCTTACTTGCTCTGAAAGTTGCTGCCATTGTTGTTCTAAACCCGTTATTTGTGAACTGATAGTGTCAATCTGACCTTGTTGCTTATCAAGCTTACTTTTACTCTCAGCAGCTTGTGACCGGGCCTTTGTTTGTAACACTGTGGCGGCGTTTAAGCTTTGCGCCACTTTTAAAAACTGTTCCAGTTGATTGAGTTGTTTTTGCACAGATTCAACTTGTTGCTGCTCAACTTGCGCCGCGCTAAACTTTTCCACTGCACGTTTTAACTGGGCGTCATATTGGTTTAACGCTGTTTGGCTGTTAGCTAATTTTTCCTGCCCTTGAGCTAGTTTTGATGCCGCGCTCTTTTTGGCTTTAAAAAGAGGCGCTAACTTTTGTGCAACTTGGGCAAGCCTCAACTGTTGTTTTTGCTTGTCGAACGCGGGAATGGATTCTTTTAGTTGCTCTAACTCATCACTTTTCAACTCAAAGTCGGTGAACTTTTTAACTAATTGATTGGCCGCTTCTAAGGCTTTTTCCGTTTGTTTAACCTGGCTATGTGCATCTTGTTTTTGAGTAAATGCCAGTGCAAGTTCTGGTTTTATCTGCTCAATGCTTGTTGCAACCTGCTCTTCTGAGTTGACGTCAGCACTTTGCAATATGCCTTTTATTTGATTCTGATGTTGCTCCACCGCTTTTTTAATCTCTGCAGCTTGGAGTTTTAAACCATCTTCAATCCTCTTATAAATGGAAGTTTGAAATAACTGGCTAAATATCTTTTCGCGATCTTTAGAGTCCGCTAACAACAACTCTCTAAACTTTCCTTGAGGTAACACCATAACCTGACGGAATTGTTCAACATCTAATCCAATAAGACTTTTAATCTTGTTGTCAGCTTCTTTCACGCTAGATGAAACTAATAGCCGATTGTTCTCGCTACCATCAAGTTCCCAAAGGCTGGCTTTGGAATTTTGCGATGTGGTGCCTTCACCAACACTCTTAGCCCTTTCTTGCATGGGGATCCGAGAAATGCGATAGGCTTTGTTGCCCAAGCTAAAATCTAAGGTTACCTCGGTTAGTAAATTTATATCGGCGAAATCACAGCGCATTTGCGAGGCTGAGCGTTCAGCCCCTGTTGTTTGGCCATATAAGGCAAAACAGATGGCATCGAGTATGGAGCTTTTGCCCGCGCCTGTGGGGCCATTTATCAAAAATAAGGGGTTAGATCCCAAGTCCGCAAAATCAATACATTCAGTACCAGAAAAAGGGCCAAAAGCATGCACAGTCAGTTTAAGTGGCTTCACGTTAATATCCCTATTTGGTTAATTGATTAATTAGTTCACAGACCAATTTATCTTGATCCTCTGACATGGCTTGGCCGGCAATTTGCGAATAGAAATCTCGAAACATATCCAGCTCCCCTTGCTTTAACGACTCTTGATTTAATTGCGTTGAGTTGGTTTCTAACATGCCAGGTTTTTCAAGGTGCAACACATTGGGGTACACCTCTCTTAACTTACCCATGGGATCTAAGATTGCGTGCTTATCTGTTAGCCTAACTAAAAGATAATCGTCATTATTGGGGTCGACTTTACCTTGTTCTAAAATAGTGCTTAATTCCCCTTCAATAATACGCATGTCTCTGAGTGGCTTAAGCGCAAGGTGTGTCATTGATACTGGTATTTCAGGGTCGAATTCAACAAGGGTTACACCTTTTTTCTGGTGCTGTTCTGAAAAACTATATTTCATGATCGAACCAGAGTAACGGATATATTCTTTTCCTTTAAACTGCGGACTATGCAGGTGCCCTAAGGCCACGTAATCAAAGTCGATACAAGGTTGATAACTCACTCGGTCTGCACCGCCTATTTGTAGTGGTCGTTCAGAGTCAGATTCACTGGCACCATCAATAAAACAATGGCTGATCAATACATTTTTTTGTTTGTCTGACATTACTTTTTTAATTTCTTCGACTAAGTAACTATGGGCCTCATCATAACTGCTAACCCCCACATCAAAGGTATTTCTTACCATTGCTGGTTCACAATACGGAATGCCATAAAAAGCGACTTCAAGTCCGTTGACTTCAATAACCGTTGGTTGGGTCACTTGCTGTAATTCACCCATAATATGTAAACCCGATTGTTTCATCTGGTTGGCACCAAAACGGATTCTTTCGGCACTATCGTGGTTACCTGGGATTAAAATAGTCGGTATTTTCAACTCCATGCAAATCGTACTTAACACCCGATCTAAAAGCTCTACCCCATTGGCTGGAGGTAGTGCACGGTCATATATATCGCCAGCAATAATCAGTGCATCAACCTTTTCTTGTTTAATGTATTCAATTAACTGATTAAGAACGAAGTCTTGATCTTCAAGTAAAGAAACGTTGTGGAATTGACGGCCAATATGCCAGTCTGAGGTATGTAAAAACTTCACGAAAGTCCTATAAAATAAGCTGCTGGAAATAATTTCAATACAATAAAAAAGACGAGACCTAAGCCTCGTCTATGATACTACCCCATCAGCCTTGAGCTGAAAACGCACTTAAGGGTGTAAACCTGATTCATGACTCTTGAACACAGGTTGTTTAACTTTTTTGACTCTCGATCCAACGGTCAATTTTAGCTTCAAGAATGGGCATAGGTAATGCGCCATCGATCAACACTTGGGTGTGGAACTTGCGAACGTCGAACTTATCTCCGAGTGCGGCAGAGGCTTTATTACGCAACATACGGATATGACGTTGTCCTATTTTGTAAGCAAGAGCTTGACCACCAATGGAAATATATCGCTCAACTTCAGCGACGACGTCGCTTTTAGCCATAGAAGAGTTTTCTAACATAAAGTCGATAGCTTGTTCACGGCTCCAACCAAACGCATGTAACCCCGTATCCACCACTAAACGCATTGCACGAAGTTGTTCGTCACTTAAGCGTCCATACCACATGTAAGGGTCTGTGAAGAGCCCTAACTCTTTACCTAAACTTTCGGCGTATAAGGCCCAGCCTTCGGCAAACACAGTGTAACCACCAAATTTACGAAACTTAGGTAACCCCTCAACTTCTTGTTGAATGGCTATTTGAAAATGGTGTCCTGGTGCAGCTTCATGGATACTCAAGGTTTCCAATGAAAACTTAGGTTGGCCCTTTAGATCCCGGGTATTAATATAAAAAACACCAGGTCTGGAACCATCAGGCGAAGGCGGCATGTAGCTCGCTCCCGCTTCTGATGCTTCGCGGTATGCTTCAACTGGTTTCACCACATAATCCGCTTTGGGGAAAACTTCAAACAACAATGGCAGCTTCTGATTAATTTTTTCTTTTACTTCAGTGTAACCATCAATGATGCCTTGCTTAGAATCAAAATAGAATTGGTCATCTGTGCGCAAAAACTCAAAAAATGCCGGTAAATCGCCATCGAAACCTACGGTTTTTTTTACTTTAATCATTTCTGATAAAATTCGTGCTACTTCTTGTTTACCAAACTCATGAATTTCTTCTGCGGTTAGCGGTAAAGTAGTGTTAGTTTCAATACGATACTCGTACCATTTTTTTCCATCAGGAAGGGCTGATAAGCCCACAGTATCACGGCCATTTTCTAAGTACTCCCCTGCAACAAACTTTGCTACCTTGTCATAAGCAGGAATAATCTGTTGTTCGATAACCGTAATATATTCACGTTTTATTTCAGCTTTTTCTTGCTCAGAAATATTGTTATTTTGCTCTAACGCAGCAACAGGTCCATAAAATACGCTTTGGGTTACATCGTCAACAACGTGGGCTTCCAGTTGTGGAATCAGTTTTTTGATAATAGGTTTGGGGTGTACTACACCCTGTTTGATGCCTTCTCGCATTGTGCTGATAACACTGTCCATATAAGCCGCAAAACCAGCAGCGCGCTGCATAAAGTTGCGATAATCTTCTGCGCTATTAAAAGGCTGTGCGCTACTACCTGAGCCTAACATGGCAAAGTAACTGTGAACGCCGCCAAATTGGCTTATGGGCATTAAGTGCTCTGGTAATTCAAAACCGCGAATATCAACCTCAAGATCACGTTTAAAGACTTCATAACTAAGCAAATCTTGACCGCTCAATTTACTCGGGTCTATTTGCTTCACTGCGGCCAAATATTGTTTTTCAAAGGCCAAGTTTTTAGCCAATAATTCATCACTCAATGGCTCATCAAATTTATCGTTGTACTTAGTTTCCCCCACAAAAGTAGAGTAAATCGGATTCAAGGCCATTTTTTCATTAAAGTAATTTTCGGTTAAGCTTTGGATTTTTTGTGACTCGCTTAACTGGGACATGTTTTCAGCCGCCACTGAGCTAGCATTGGCGCTCTCATTGGTGTTAGCGCAACCTGCTAAAGCAATAGTGACAGACATTGCGATAAGTGCTTGCTTAGCAATAGGCTTAATGGTGAATTTCATATATTTTCCTGTGTTGGTGCGTGTTTATTATTTTTATAAGGGTTAAGAATAACAAAGCCTTTTCAGTTAGGCTTGTTAAAACAAACTCTGTAACACTTTTTAATCTGGCGCAGCCTTTATTGCGGCTGTATCAAATGAAAAGTTTTCTGCCGTACATCTAGGTATTGCACCCCCTTTTTATCAAAAAACGCATTTTCCTCTAACATAATGCGTATTTCTTTTTTCCACTCAGGAATAAAGGTGGCTGCGTTTAATTCGATGGAGTAAGCCGTGTTCAGATGCAACGGGTAATCACCTCTAACAGGCACCCCACCCTGTGAATCCCACATCCCTAAAGTGGTTCCTGCAGCATGGCCATGGTAGCCAATGGGATGGGTGTAAATAGAGGGTTTGATACCTTCAGCAATAGCTTGTTCGCGGGACATCATTAACACTTGATTACCGGTTCTTCCCGCCTTGAAATTTTGCGTGAAAATATCCTGTAAACGATTGGCCTTAGCAAATGCTTGTTTAAGGTAACTAGGCGCATCGGTTTCGCCGGGTTTTAACACGTAAGCATGCTGTTGTTGATCTGAGTTTAATCGTAGATAGGTCAAACCAAAGTCCACATGTAAAAGGTCTCCAGCTTGGATCACTTGTTCAGGGTTAGTGCCAGTAAATGCTTTTAGGTGATCAAATTTCACGCTACTTGAGCGTTGAATGGAAACAGAGGGATGAAACCAATTTATTAGCTTTAACTCTCTACTTTTCTCCCGCAACCACCAAACAACATCCTCAGTGGTGGTTTTACCTGGGGTAATGACTTGATTAGAAAAGGCCTCGGCAATTAAGCCATGGCCAATTTTAATTAATTCTGGGTACACTTGCATTTCTTTGTCGCTACGGGTTTCTAACCAAGCGATGGCTAAATTTTGTGATGAAACCACTTTTTTCGACAACTGAGCTGGCAAGGCGTCCATTAGCTCTTCGTATTCCGTTGCGCTAACTCCATCAGCCAACGCAAAATGAGCGGATTTATTTAATGCAATTTTTTGCGGATTCTTTTGCTGTATTAGCTCCACAAGTCGCTGCCATTGGTTCGGTTGTTTTTCTTTATTCCAACCTTTTCTAAACATACTATCAACGTCGTATCGGCTCACGGCAAGACGCTCAATTGCTTGCCCGTTTCCTGGATTAAACAGAACCAAAATGGTCCTGCGTCGGGCGGATAACCAAGTCGCTGGCAACATGGTTTTTAACACTGGATCTTCGTTATACTCTCGCGAGATCAAAATCCACATATCAATGCCTTCGCGCTCCATCAACTGCGGAAGTGTATGCTCCAAACGATCTTGCAATATCTCATCTATTAACGCTGCACGGTCACGCATGCTCATCACTTCACTGTGGCTAGCGCCAACATACAACGTACTCATGAGAATTAATAATAATGGAGTCAGCGCCTTTAAATTGATCAAAATAAGTCCTTAAATTTCGTTTCGAATAGTGACGATACATCTTTAGCCCATTTTAACTATTTTTGTGAATATTTAGCTTAATTACAACAATATATCGTCTACTTGCGAAAATTTCAGGTTAGAATAGCAACATTAAATAAATAGTTAATAAGCAAGATGACTCACACTAAGAAACGCATTTACGTAGCCTATACCGGAGGCACCATCGGTATGCGACCTTCAACCCAAGGTTATGTACCGGTCTCGGGATTTTTAACTGAAACCCTGAACAATATGCCAGAATTTCATCGTCCAGAGATGCCCGAGTTTACGATACATGAGTATCAAAGTTTAATTGATTCGTCGGATATGAGCCCACAAGATTGGCAAAATATCGCCGATGATATTAGCGAAAACTATGACGACTATGATGGTTTCATAATTTTACATGGTACAGATACCATGGCCTACACCGCTTCTGCGTTATCTTTTATGTTAGAAGATTTGGGCAAACCGGTAATCGTCACAGGCTCACAAATCCCTCTCGCTGAATTACGTTCAGACGGGCAAGTAAACCTGTTAAATGCACTGTATATCGCTGCTAACTACCCTATTTCAGAAGTATCTCTGTATTTCAATAATCGTCTATTTCGTGGCAATCGCAGTCGCAAAGTTGACGCTGATGGTTTTGCTGCCTTTGGCTCGCCCAATTATCCAGAGCTACTTAGAGCTGGGATTGATATCGAACTGGTTTCTGGAACAATCAGTCAGCCAACACAAAAGGTTATGAAGGTTAGTCCTGTTAATGCGCAACCCATAGGTGTGGTCACCTTATATCCTGGGATCAGCGCTGAGGTAATTAGAAATACCTTACAACAACCGGTTAAAGCATTGGTGCTACTGAGTTATGGCGTAGGCAATGCACCACAAAATGCGGCCTTATTAGCGCAGCTAAAAGCTGCACAACAGAACGATATTATTGTTCTAAATTGCACCCAATGTTTTAGTGGTAAAGTAAATATGAGTGGTTATGCCAATGGCCATGTATTGCGTGAAGTTGGGGTAGTCTCTGGTAACGATATGACACCAGAAGCCGCTTTAGCAAAACTACATTATTTACTCAGTAAAGAGCTCTCTGTAGAAGAAATTAAACGTCAATTAGTCACCAATTTGCGCGGTGAATTAAGTTAATTCACCAGCGCGTTTTTGGAAACATGAATTAACTAATAAAGTGGGTCTTCACACGTTCAAAGACCGCAATATCTTTAGTTGTAGCGTCAACGGGTAATTTTCCAGCTTTGATAAACTGTAATAACAAACTGTCTTTATCCAGCTGTTCACCGTGTTGAAGCTTGTCAGTCATCATTTGTAACTGCAGCTTTTTACGCAATTGAAGATCTTCTTGTGGACTTTCAACGGCCTCCAGAATATCTAGCAACACAGCTATCTCAGTACGATTAAAATCAGTGGCATTGTTGCTTAGATAAGCTTGTTTCCAAGCTTGTGGAAATTGCTCAAGCAAGTCATCCCCATTTCCATCATCCAATGTACCATTCAGTAAACCAAACATACTCACTAACAGTCCACGTTTTTTGTTACTGTGAACTGACTGTTTTTTGTTAATTAACTGTTTTTCAATTTTCGCTATTTTATGGCTAAGGGTCTTTAAAACCTTGTCTTCAAGTGCGCTATTAAACCCAAGCAATTGCTCAGTAACCTGTTCAATGGCAGAAAAACTATCAGCCTTATTGGCCAACTCCTGAATTTCCAGAAGTTTGGTCTGTGCTTCTTGTGTTTCTTTTTGCAAGGCTTGTTTTGAGCTCGTTTGCATATCATTACGTTTGGCAAATAACTGATCGTTGATACTTCTAAACTCTTTCCACAATAATGAGTCCTGCTTACGACCGGCGTTGCCAATATTCTTCCATTGAAGTTGTAACTTTTTGGCTTGTTCAACTGCCTCATTAATATCTTCAAGTTCGATTAAATTTTGCGCCTGTTTAACAAGTGATTGCTTAGACTCTGCATTTTCTTGGTAAAATTGCTGAATCCGCTCTTTTAAGGGCTTTAAAGCATTTGCATAAGCGGCATTGATGTTATCTAAAATTTTGTAGTCTACTTTACCAATCTGCTTCCAGCGTTGTTGGATCACAGAGACCTCATCGGCAATGTCACTTATCCCTTTGTCTTCAGTTTGTAACTGTTTGCATTGCTCTATTAACTCTAACTTTTGCTGTTCATTCTCTTTGCGTTGAGACTCCATTTCTGCAAAATGTAACCTACAAGGTTCAAAAGCTTTTTCTATGGCCATATCAAACGCTTTATTAAGAATGGAATCAGCTTCATTGCCAGTGTTACCTAGGCTATTCCATGCACTTCTCAAACGCTTTACTTCTGCAACTTGCTGCTCGATTGGGAGAGGATGTAATGCAATGGTTTCGGCTTCTTTTAACACTGCAGGTTTGCGCGGTTGAGCTATATATTGTTGCCAACCTTTGAGGTTTTCGACTTGTTCTTTAATAGTTTCAAGCTGGCGACTAATATATTGCTGATTTCGTTCGGGCAATTGCTCGTACCAACTCGTTACTTTTGAATATAAACTTATTGCAGCGTTGTACTTACCCTGTGAAATCAAACTGTCGATGGCTCGGAGTTTGGCTTTACATCGATTCTCGTTTTGTTTTACATCGGCTAGTAGCTTAGCTAAACCCGCGTTAAATTCTTTTCGGCGGTCTTGCCATTGTTTTTCAAGCTCTTTTGGCCATCCTGAACCATAAGGTTCAGATAATGCTTTCCAATATAACGTTTGCTCAGACAAAAATTCTTTTGAGGCACTGATCTGACTAACGTCTGACGGCGGCGCTAAATGTGAAAACTTTTCAAGGAACTCTTTACCTAAGGTCACTGCTTTTTTAAATTCAGGCAAACGTTCCAAGGTTGAGCGACATTGCGTTATTTGCGCAGAGATATAATCCCAAGATTTTTTTAAATCATTGTAATGTTTTAATGCTGGTAACAAACTAACTAATTGCTGCTGACACGCTTGCAATGCATGTTCATAAGCTTCCACTGCACCTAAGGTTACCTTTTCTACGTCTTGGGCCAGTTCCTGGTTTGCGCTAGTGAGTATTGAAGTTACTTGGTCAGCAATTTCATCAAGTTGTTTTTTAAGGGCACTAGCTTGTTCAGCAGCTTCGAAACTAGGCGCTAACTGTTGAATTAAGTGAGTAATCTTATGACTTATCTCTTCGAAGCGAGCATTTAATTGAATTTTGGTTTCATCTTTAAGGTAAGAAAACTCTTGTTGCAGTGACAAAAAAGAATTAACCAAAGCGTCATTTTGCTGTTTGATATGTACAAAATCAGATTTGTCTTTTAGTGCCAACAATTGGGACAGCACTAACTTTGCATCTTTCTCAATTTCTTTAGGTTTGAGTTTTGCTTGTTCAAGTTGTTTTAGTTTATCACGGATGGCATCTGCTACAGCAGAAGATGTAGCTCTTTTAAGCCCTTTGTTTAGAGTCGATTCGTCATCTATTAAAGGCAATAAACTCAATTGCACTTTTTCATTATCACTATTGATAAACGTCTGTTTAAGAACGTGAGGTTTATTCAGCTTATTCAATACCGTGAGTAATAAACCAGATTCATCGTTTTTTACCGCAGGTAGTTGCAGCATTTTTTCCAATAATGAATTACTTTTACATTCAGCAATAAAGCGTTTTCTTTCTTGATCACTTATGACTAAATCACCTTGCTCAAACAAAGCACTTTCAACCATTGCTTGAGCACGCTTTTTAACACGTTCTGATTTAGCGGTGTCTGCCATTTTACACCATAACGCAAAGCTATTAAGGCGGGTTAATGCTGCTAGACTGACGTTAGGATCTTCATCATTGAATGCAAGTTCATGCAATTGAGATTTGTGTTGTGACTCTTCTGGGACTAGGTTTGCAATTGCTTGAATTCTAACTTGAGGGTTAGGATCCTGATATTTGGGTCGAAAAAAGTGTTTAAAAATCATCCTGTTTAAACCGCGCTATACTGCTTTGTGGAGCAAATTGCTCTTTTAGTTGTTGACGACTTTTATGATTAATCTGGCCATCGGCATTTAAGGTCATGTGCTGATCAAGCTTTAAAACTTTCACTTGATACATCATGACCGCTTGCATGCTGCTCTCTCGTTGACTTTCTGTCAAGGGTAGACCATCAAGCCACTTACCGGTCTCTACCGCTTGTAATAACTTTTCATAGGTTTCTTGTGTCATAGATGACACTAACGCATCAATACTCACTAATTTGCTCGCTTTAAAAAGATTAATCGAATTCGATTGACCACATACCAAACAAAACCAGTAACAGAGACGGCAATAGCAATAGTATGTTGAAGATCACCTGGCTGTGCCCCACCCCAATACATAAAACCAAAGCCAGCGACAAACATCAACATCGCTAACATGGAATGATTTTGTATACTGTGTTGTTTTTTAAATTTGTTAAGGTTCTTTTTTCGTAACAGATCTTCAGCCGAAGCATCCCCCACTGCAAAACCACAATGAGAACAAGAATCTGCTTTATCAGAAATTTTCTTATTACATGCTGGGCATTCTATTAGTGCCATATTCAAACTCCAAATACAAAACGTTGACGGTAGTTTCCCACCGTCAACGCTACACAAATTAATTATTGAGAATATTGTACTGGATTAAGATTTATTTTCCTTATTAAATCTTTCCCAATAATCTTTCACCGAGCTTTTCATCTCTTTGCTCAACATCAAAATACCAAACAAGTTTGGTAAGGTCATTACCACAATAGCAACACTTGCTAGGGTCCAAACTAATTCAGTGTCGGAAAATGATGCCCATACAAAACCGGCAACATACACGACACGGTATGGCATAACCGAACGGGAACCTAATAAATAGGTCATTGCTCTATCACCATAGTAAGACCAAGCAATAGCCGTTGAAAATGCAAACAATAATAAGCCGATAGAGACTATGTACTGCCCAAAGTCACCGAAGAACCCTTTGGTAAACGCAATTGTGGTTAAACGCGCTGAGTGAACCAAAGATTTACCCGTTAGAATTAAGTTTTCTTTTTCAATGCTACCATCAACAACATTAACTGTGCCGGTGAATAAATCCTCATTTCCACCTACTGTAAACACTACATCTTCAGCCAATGAACGAGCATGGATTATAGTAAAACCAGTGCTTACGGCTTTACCGGAAACAACTTGAATATCCCCACTGTATTTCTCGACATTTGAATTACCAATATGATTTAAATAGTGATAAAGGTTTTCGCGGTCTTGTTGGTCATCTTCTGAGTAAGAACCAGCCACGATTTCAAGACTAGAGCGTTCAAATTCGTTGAGGTGTTTATCTTTCCAGACGCCGGAAGATAAAATCACTAAGCCAGTTAGGGTACAAATCACAATTGTATCGATAAATGGTTCTAAAATAGACACCATACCTTCAGACACAGGCTCTTTGGTTTTAGCTGCAGCATGGGCAATAGGAGCAGAACCTTGACCAGCTTCATTTGAGAATAAACCACGATTCACACCACGGTTAAATGCGTAGGCAATAGACGCCCCTAAGAAGCCACCTGTTGCCGCTGAACCTGTAAACAAATCTGCAAATATTGAAGTGAAAGAAGGACCGATATTCTCTAAATTGGCAAATATAACCGCTAAAGCACCAATCAGATAAATTAAAGCCATAAAAGGAACAATTTTAGATGTCACAGCAGCAATACGCTGTATTCCACCCAAGATTACCAAGGCAAGTAAAATCCCCAAAACACTACCAACAATCCAAGGTTCGAAGCCAAACGTCTCCTCAATACTGGTAGCAATACCGTTACTTTGAGGTAAATTACCTGTACCGAAAGAACTGATAACAGTGGCAATGGCAAAGGCCACAGCTAACCATTTCATGTTTAGACGTTTATCCATGTAATACATGGGGCCACCGGCCATGGTGCCATCTTCTGTTTTTTCACGATATTTGTGAGAAAGCGTTACTTCGACAAACTTAGTAGTCATACCGAAAAACGCAGTTGCCCACATCCAAAACAATGCAGCAGGCCCACCTAGGAAAATGGCGAAAGCCACACCACTGATGTTTCCCGTTCCTACAGTGCCTGATAGAGCCGTCGTTAATGCCCTAAAATGACTAGTATCACCAGGAGAATCATCGCTATCAAACTTGCCTGTTACCACTTTCCACGCATGTTTAAAGTAGCGTATTTGTGGAAAACCTAGAAAAATTGTAAAAAACAGACCTGTTCCCAGTAAGATAAATGGAAACAGCGCATTACCCCCTAAATAGCTATCTAATAGCTTTAAAAAATCATGAAAAACTTCCAAACGACTCCCCTTTTTTTATTGTTATATCGTGTTTAATACAAGTTTCTAATTGTGTTTATCAAAACTAACGTAAATCATCTACCACCGCGTTGACGGCTACCAATAAATCTTCACCTAACTGTTTGCATCTTTCTGGTGACCAACCATAATCTTCATCAGGCAAAAGAGCGTTATCTTTAAATGGCATTTCTAATGTATAGGCCAAACAATCGTATAATTGACCTACGGCATTAGTCGCCACCGTCATATTAGCCTTGCCTGGTGCATCTTTATCATAGCCAAATTCATCTTGGAATTCTGGTGTTACCGTTAAAAACGCCGATTTAAACGCATCTTCTAACCCTTTGATTCTATCACTGTAGCCTGGATTTCCTTCTGAACCAGCGACAAAATTATAGGGCAAAGACTCATCCCCATGAATATCTAAAAATAAATCCACCCCAGTTTTTTGCATTTTCTCCATCACCCAAAACACTTCAGGGCTCTTGTCTAAACTAGGTGATTCCCATTCTCTATTTAAATTTGTCCCCACTGCGTTAGTGCGCAAATGCCCGCGAACCGAACCGTCAGGGTTCATATTAGGAACCACATAAAAGACCGCATTATCAAGCAATCTTCTGGCCACACCATCATCTGCGTCAAAAAGACGTATTAATAAGCCTTCAATCAACCATTCGGCCATAGTTTCACCAGGATGTTGCCGAGCGGTGATCCAAATTACAGGCTTTTGCTGTTCTTGCTGCCCTATTTCTAATACCGACATATCACGCCCATCTAAAGTTTCACCTAGGTGGTGCAATTGGCAATGCTCATTAACTTGTGCGCTGGCCAATAAGTCTAAATGTCTTTCGTAACTGTAGGGGGCGAAATAAGCAAAATAAGTATGATTTTGCTCTGGAGTATATGAAATAGAGAGGTTGTCACCGTCAAAAGTACTCTCGACTCTAAACCATTCTTGGCGATCATAGGAGGCAACAGCCTGATAACCTTCCCACCCTTCTGGGTACGCCGAATTGGCTAGGTCACCAATATTAATTTTATGTTCAACAAAAGGAGTGGGATCTAGTTTGAAATGAAACCATTGATAAAAATCAGACTGGTTATCATTGCGTATTTGTAATTCGATTTGTTGCGGGTTTTCTGCGTTGATTACGACAATATTGCCAGAATCAAAATTGCTGCTTATTTTCACATTCAGACTCACTGATATTTAAACCGACATCAATCTACCATAATCTGATAAAAAATGGGTTAGCCTGAATCACTAATTTAAATAAAAAAATCAAATTAGCGTATAAATATAACTTAGTTAATAGGAGGATTTATGGAAACTAAATGAAGAAAAATAGTTTGCCGCTTTTAAGTACTAAAAACGGCAACCCTATTCGTTTATTATTTAAGCTGGAATAGTTGGATAAACTAGACCTGACATGGCTTGTACAACTCGCATAACCTGACAGCTATAGCCAAACTCATTGTCGTACCAAACATATAAAGTAGCACGATTACCAGCAACAATTGTCGCTTGAGAGTCAACCACTGATGCCGCACGAGAACCCACTAAGTCAGTAGACACAATTTCAATTGAAGAGGTAAAGTCTACCTGATGCTGCAATGAAGAGAACAAGGATAGGTCTCTTAAGAAATTGTTCATTTCTTCTTTATCAGATGACTTATTTAAGTTTAGATTCAAAATAGCCAAAGAGACATTCGGAGTAGGTACACGAATGGCATTGCCCGTTAACTTCCCTTCTAACTGTGGGTAGGCTTTTGATACCGCTTTAGCTGCACCTGTTTCGGTAATAACCATGTTCAAGGCTGCACTACGACCACGTCGCTCAGCTTTGTGGAAATTATCGATAAGGTTTTGGTCATTGGTAAATGAGTGAACTGTTTCCACATGTCCATTTTCGATACCAAACTGCTCATCCAACGCTTTAAGAACCGGGGTTATAGCGTTAGTTGTGCAACTAGCAGCTGAAAGAATCGTATCTTCGCTAGTAATATCATTATGGTTCACACCATATACAATATTTTTAACGTCGCCTTTTCCAGGTGCCGTCAAAATTGCTTTTTTAGTGCCTTTAGCTTTTAAGTGCAAACCCAAGCCATCGCGGTCACGCCAGATACCAGTGTTATCAATAACAATTGCATCTTGAATACCAAATTGGGTGTAATCAACACTGTCTGGTGAGTCTGCGTAGATAACTTGAATAAATGAGCCGTTTGCTTTTATTGCATTACGTTCATGGTCAACGGTAATACTGCCGCTAAATGGCCCGTGAACAGAGTCTCTGCGTAACAAACTAGCACGCTTTTCTAAGTCACCATCTTTGCCGCCTCTAACGACAATTGCTTTAAGGCGTAGTTTGTTATTTTTACCTTGGCGCTCGATAAGTAAACGAGCTAACAGTCTGCCTATACGACCAAAGCCATATAACACCACATCTTGTGCAGGATGATTATCTTGCTTGCCTGCGATGGTCGCAAGTTGCTCAGTAAGATAAGTTTTGATATCCACGTCTTTAAATTTATCATCATAATGATAAGCGTAAGCTAACTTACCTAAGTCAATGTGTGCTGGTGCTAATTGAAGTTTGCTCATTTCTTCAAGAATGGGCCAACTTTCTCTTAATCTAAGTTTATCACCAGTGTGGCGTCTAACTTTACGATGAGATTTAATAATATCAATTGCGCTGGCGCCTAACATTGGTCTGCCAAAAATCGAGATTTCAACAGCGCTGTCACGATATAATTTACCAAGTACCGGCTGCATCAATTCAGCGTATTCTTGACGCTCCTGCCAACTGCCCATGAGTTCCTGTTCAAACTGCTGATTCATTCTTTACTACCCTAATTTGTTAATAGCATCAAAAACGCGGCTATTCTAAAGGCAGTTATCCATATCACCAAATTGGTATAAAATTTCAGCTTTTAGACATAATAGTAATGAACACGGATATTGAATGTAATTTTACCTCATAAATTTGGCTTTTGAGGGGGAACAATGGCGAAACACCGCAATCTGCTAGAAATTATTGTAAATATATTACAAAAATTATTTTTAACTATTTTTTAAATAGTCCAAATAGAGGTTATTTTTCGGGAGAAAACCTAACAGAAATGGAATTAACACAATATCGTTGACCCGTAGGTGCTGGGCCATCTGGAAAAACATGGCCAAGGTGTGCATCGCAGTTTTTGCAGACGATTTCAATTCGCTGCATTCCCAAGCTATTGTCTTGGTGAAAGGCGACGTTATCGTGTTTAGTGTGGGCAGAAAATGAAGGCCAACCACAGCCAGAATCAAACTTGTCCTCAGATGAAAAAAGAACACTACCACAACAAGTACAAGTGTAGTTTCCGGTTTCTTTATTATGCAGTAACTCACCAGTAAATGGCCTTTCAGTCCCCTTTTGTCGGCACACTCGATACTCTTCTTCGGTTAACTTTTCACGCCATTGCTCATCAGTTAGTTTCATAGCAATCTCCAAAATAGAACACAAACATGTTTAATCATAAGTTCGCTTAAATACAGTAACACTTCGATAGGCCTGCAGAAATACATTCGCTATTTCGGTTTTAGGTTGTAACGATGTTTTTTTGTATCGAGTATCTAATTCTAATGACCAGCGACCGGTTTTAAGTTCAGGCAAATGAAAGCGAACATCATGGTCATATGTATTAAAAATCATTAATAAATGTTCATCTGTATGTTTAGGACACCCCTTCAATTCAACAGCGAAAGACTGTTTATGGGGATCTTGCCAGTCTGAGTCCAATTTACTTTCACCATCGGGACGATACCAGTTCACCTCGTCAACATTATGGTGAAGGTTATAATCATCGTCTTTAAGTGATAAATCGGACAAAATAATACTGTTTTTACGCAACGCGATAACTTGCTTACAAAACTCTAGAAAGTCCTTTTGTGACTCGTTTAACGTCCACTTTGACCAGTTAACTTCGTTATCTTGACAATATGCATTATTATTCCCCAACTGTGTTCGGCTCAACTCATCTCCGCCCAGAATATGAGGAATACCTTGAGAAAGGATTAGGCTCGCAAATAAATTCCGTTTCTGTTTTTCACGTAAAATATTAATACTTTCGTCTTTAGTTGGGCCTTCCACACCATAATTAGCAGATAAGTTATGGCCATGGCCATCTCGATTATCTTCTAAATTTGCTTCATTGTGTCGACTCGAATAACAGACTAGATCATGCAAAGTAAAACCATCATGGTAAGTCACATTATTAACAGATGACTGGATAGAACGGCGTCCTTTGGGGAATATATCTCTTGAACCTAATAACCTTGTAGCAAAATCTCCAGTCAGACCAACGTCACCACGCCAAAAGCCTTTGACGGTATCTCGATACTTATCATTCACTTCTTGCCAATTAGCGGGAAATTGACCTAATTGATAACCGCCATAGCCAATGTCCCAAGGTTCTGCGATTAATTTAACGCCAGATAAAATGGGGTCTTGTCGAAGCGTTGTCAAAAAGCCAGACGAACTAGAAAACTCATAAGGATCTCGACCTAAGCCTGCAGCTAAATCAAACCTAAAGCCATCCACTCCCATAAAACTTACCCAGTAGCGAAGTGCATCCATCACCATTTTCATAACATAGGGGGACGCTGTGTTTACGCTATTACCGCAACCGGAATTGTTGACATATTTCTCGAAATTTCTTAGCCCATGTTGGTCTTTTTCAAATAGATAAAAACCGCTATTATCAAACCCTTTGAAAGATAATATCTGACCATCATGGCCTCCTTCAGCGGTATGATTGAATACCACATCCAATATAACTTCTAAGCCTGCCTCATGGTATTTTTCTACCATGGTTTTAAACTCAGCAATGGGATCATCAATGGCGTAGCGCATTTCTGGGCAAAAATAATTAATGGGGTTATATCCCCAATAATTAGTAAGACCTTTCTCGGTAATATAAGGCTCTGGCATAAAAGCCATAACGGGTAAAAACTGTACGGCTGAAACGCCCAAATCTTTTAAATGTTGAATAATGGAAGGATGACAAGCCCCCAAATACGTTCCTCTAATATTCTTCGGAACATCAGGATGCAGTTGGGTTAAACCTTTTACATGTGCCTCATATAAGATGGTTTCACTTAAAGGTGTGTTCGGCCGTTTATGCTCGTCGGTTAATGGTGGATTATTATCCTCCACTACAACACACTTGGGCATCATCAGAGCGCTATCACCCTCGTACTTTTTGCGATTCCAATGCAATGCACGGTTTAATTGTTTGGCATAGGGATCAATTAGTAATTTTTCCGGATGGAAAAGATTACCATTACAAGGTTTATTCTCTCCTTGAGTACGGTAACCATATAACTGACCAGCGCTAATGCCTTCAATGTGACCGTGCCACACTTCACCGGTTTTTGCTTTTAATTCAACAGTTTCAATTGGTTCTTCAGTGTCTGATTTAAACAGACATAGCAATACTTGTTGAGCGTTTGGGCTGTGAACGGCAAAGTTACAGCCAGTTTTTGTTAACGTTGCACCTAAGGGAAGGCACTTACCTTCCGTTACTGAAAAGTCATTTTGTGTTGAATTAGCCAAATTATCACTCAGTTATTTGTAACATCAATGTCGCCAAAGGAGGCATATTAATGCGAATAGAATAAGGTTGATTATTCCATTTTACTGCTTCAGTTTGTACTTTTTTAAGTACTTTGAAATCACTACCCCAATATTTTTTATCATCGGAATTCATTATTAAATGGTACTCACCTTCTTCAGGGACTCCTACTCTAAATTCATCCCGAGGCACTGGCGTAAAATTACTAACGGCAATTACAGTTTGTTTACCATCCTTAGATTTACGCATTAAGGAAAGCATAGATTGCTCAGCATTTCCGTGGTCTATCCATGCGAAACAGTCAGGATCATGATCGCTTTCATAAAGCGCTGGGTAAGTGCGATATATATTGTTTAAGTCGCGATACAAAGATTGAATACCTTTGTGCTTATCGAAATCGAGCAAATTCCATTGCAAGGAAGCATCATGATTCCACTCAGAACTTTGTCCAATTTCATTGCCCATGAAGTTTAGCTTCTTGCCTGGATGCGCATACATAAAACCAGCATAACAACGAAGGTTTGCTGCTTGTTGCCATTCATCGCCAGGCATTTTTCTTAATAATGCTCCTTTGCCATGGACAACTTCGTCATGGGAGATAGGTAAAACGAAACTCTCACTAAATGAGTAGACCATACTAAAAGTGATTTCGCCGTGGTGATAGCGACGATAAGAAGGATCCTTGCTAATATAATGCAACGAATCATGCATCCAGCCCATGTTCCATTTAAAGCCAAACCCTAAACCGCCTTCGAAAACAGGTTTCGACACTTTTGGAAACGATGTAGACTCTTCAGCAATAGTCATTGCACGGGGATACTTTTCGTAAACTGCTTTGTTCATCCATTGTAAAAAGCTAATGGCTTCATAATTTTCATTTCCGCCATCAACATTTGGGATCCATTCACCGTCGTTACGGGAGTAATCTAGGTACAACATGGATGCAACAGCATCAACACGCAAACCATCAATGTGGAAATGCTCTATCCAGAATAACGCATTAGCTACCAAAAATTGACGCACCGTATCTTTACCAAAATCGTAGATACAAGAGTTCCAATCTGGATGCCACCCTTTACGGGGATCTTCATATTCGTATACATGGGTACCATCAAAACGTGCTAAGCCATGGCCATCTTCAGGAAAATGAGCAGGCACCCAATCGATGATGATACCAATGTCATTTTGGTGACATTGATCGACAAAGAATTTAAAGTCATCAGGATCGCCAAATCGGCTTGTTGGTGAAAACAACCCTACCGGCTGATACCCCCAAGATCCATCAAATGGAAATTCAGAAATAGGTAAGACTTCTAGGTGGGTGTAACCCATGTCTTTCACATAAGGAATAAGGTCATCTACCAATTCGCGATAGCTCAAATAGGTTTTGCTTGGGTCAGTTGGTCGCTTCCAAGACCCTAAATGCACTTCGTAAATACTCATTGGCTGCAAATATTTATCTGCCTTCGCTTTATCCAACCAATCAGCATCATTCCACTGATAATCATTTTGATTAAATATGATGGAAGCATGGGATGGATATTGTTCTGCACTAAAACCAACTGGATCAGCTTTGTGGGGTAATTGGTTGCCGTCGATATCTTTAATTTGATATTTATAACGCTGTCCAGCCGTTAAACCTGGGATAAATAACACCCAGTAGCCCATCGACGTTTTCTGCATCGGATGACAACTGCCATTCCAGTAATTGAAGTCACCAATCACCGAAACAGCCTTCGCATTAGGAGCAAAAACCGCAAACCGAGTACCGTCTATTTTATTGTCTAAACCAACATCTAGAGAAACTAGCTGTGCACCTAACTGTTGATACACATTTTCCGGAGCGTGATCAACATAATGCACGGCGTGAAATGCTTGTTCTTGAAACTGATAAGGATCAATCAGTTCATATGTCGTGTCTTCGGTCTCAACTTTCAAACCATATACTAGGTTATCTTTTACTTTCTTAAACTGACCACAGAATAGGTCTGTTTTGTTCTTTCGTTTCAGCTTACCAATGCTTTTTCCAGAATCTAAATCAAACACGCTGACATTTTTTGCTCCTGGTAACCAAACATTAAATTGGGTTAAACCTTCGATGGTTTTTTTACCTAAAAACTCAAATGGTTCTGTACAATTTGCTTGCTTTAATTCTTCTTCTATTAACATTGATTCGCCTTTTGGGTTAACGTCAGTTCAAAATATAGAACCTTAACCGTTTAAGTAAAGTATAATTACAGAATTACTTTGCGTTGTCTCTTGCCTCAGTTAATTTTTTCGCTAAAAGCACAATTTCCGGTTCAGAGAATATTTGCTCTAAATCTTGACTTAATTTGCGCTTCCAGTTCGGATACTCTTTAAACGTACCAGGTATGTTGACAGGTTTATTCATTTGTAACCAGTCTTCAAGTTGCAAACTGAGCAAAGCACTGGAACCTGTTGCCATATGTATTTGCATGTCATAGTTTAGTTCTTTGCTCATGCCAAGTTGATCAACTTGACGATCCATCCATTCTGGTATGGCATGGTGTCCATGTAAGCTATCTAATATTTGCTGTTTATTATTATGCCGACTAGCGTACAAACTCGATAGTATCTCTTCAGTTGGGTACAACCCTAATTCCTTGCCAAGCTCAAGGTCATGGCAATGCCAATAACCAGAAAGAGTCGGCATATCGTGAGTCGTTAAGGTTGACATAGATTGAATAGGATAATCAGAAGGCGAATAAAAACCACCGTCTTTGGCTTGCTCAAAAAAGAAAACGCGATAGGAATACACGCCATTTTCAGCTAGTTTATCACGGATTTCTTCAGGCACTGTGCCTAGGTCTTCACCGATGACCAAGCTCTTATGGCGTTGGCTTTCAAGGGCTAAAATACCTAACAAATCGTCTACAGGATAATATACGTACCCCCCCTCTTTAGCATTATCGCCTTTGGCTACCCACCACAACCGCAACAATGCCATCACATGGTCAATTCTTAATGCACCAGCAGACTTCATATTTGAGTCAAACAAATCGATAATTGGTTGATATTGTTGCTGATAAAGTTTTTCAGGATCCATGGGAGGCAAGCCCCAATTTTGTCCTAAGGGGCCAAGCACATCTGGCGGAGCTCCTACACTTGCATCGGTGCAATAGAGGTCTTTATTACCCCAAATTTCCGCACTTCCCTCGCTAACACCCACAGCTAAATCACGATAAATACCGATGGACATGCTGTTTTGTTTGGCAACCTGATTAGCAGCTTCAAGTTGCAATGCAGCCTGCCATTGTAAGAACAAGTAAAATTTGATCCTATTTTTATTCTTTTTAATAAACTTAGATACGGCTGGTGATTGAAAGTCTGCATATTCTTTTGGAAAAACTGGCCAGCCCCATGAAGGATTGCCGTCAATAGCTAAGTGCTCCTGTAAAGCATCATAAGTCGCCAACATTTGCAGGCTTTCGCCACCGTCCCCTATGAATTTTTTAAAGGCTTTATTTTGCTTAGTATTTTTACTTAAAAACTGGGAGTTTTGGTTTTCGAAAACTAGCTCAAGAGCTTGTAACTTTAAACGTGTTACACCTTCATAATCTACATATTCAACACTACGTAGGTGTTCTAAACTAGATTTAAATTCAGCATCGTTCACCAATGCTTGCACGTCTTTACTGTTATAACCATCAATGGCGGTAACATCTAAATAGATAAAGTTAAGCCAACGTCTGGAGGAAGGACCGTAAGGACTGCAAGCTTCGGGGTTAGCAGGATAAAGGGCATGAATAGGATTCAAACCTATAAATTGAGCTCCATTTTTGGCTGCTGACTCAACCAACTGTGCCAAATCTGAAAAATCACCTACTCCCCAATTATTTTCGCTGCGAAGACAGTAAAGTTGTACGCTTAAGCCCCATACCTTGTCACCGTCTAAAATAGTTTGAGGGTGATAACAAGCCGACGGCGCCATTATCATTCGCATAACGGCAATTTGGTCACCATCGTCTGCTAACAAATAAAGCTGGTGATACCCTAATGGCAACGAATGGTTGATTTTAATCAGGTATTCTTGAAATTCGATATCTTCAATGATGGTTGCGTTGATTAAGTCCCCATCGATAGGCACAAACTTCTGCTCAATTCTGCTCTTATCTTCGCAATCAATGGCAATAATAAAATCATCATTAACCAATTCAATAGGTAACCGAACAGTAATAAAAAGTTCATCGCTATCACGATTAACCTGCACAGGGTTAAGTGGCGACATCCAGACTTGTTGAAACTCGTTTTCTACCTGATTGATTAATAACTCTTCGTCATCAACCTGGTACCCCATTGCCTTTAATAATTTACGTTTACTTTGTTCTTTTACGATTTCGGGTTTACCCCATGCATCGATGTAATTTGATTCTACACCTTTTATATCTACAAGCTTATCGATAAGAGGAGAAGTCATGTCGCTTTGTGTCCTATTAATATAGTACTTTGACGAGTTTTAAGAGAAACATCGTCTCATATGAAACTGAAATTTTACCTAGCAGGGTGTAAAAATATCTATAACTATATTCTATAGATATTACCTACTACTCTGCGTAGCGAATTTAAAGACTCACCATCTTGAGTGCTCAAAACTTTATCTATAAACCTTCAAAGGCTAATAAATAGCACCTCGTTTCTCAAGTTTAACTGAAATTAATGATTATTAAGGTACTAATTTTACCCGTAAACTTTGATATGATGGCAAATACATTATCCTTTATTATGTTAATAAGTCGTTATTGAATACGTTTGCAGTGAATATATCGTAATAAAACAACAAATATACGGGTTTTTTTTGCCTTATGGGCAATTATGATCCATAATTTTTGTAATTATCTTACAACCAAATGTAAAATTGAGGAACATTCATGGCAATCAAAATTGGAATTAATGGCTTTGGCCGAATTGGACGATTTGTTTTTAGAGCTGCGTGCGAACGCTCTGATGTTGAAGTTGTAGCAATCAATGACCTTCTTGATACTGATTATATGGCATATATGCTTCAGTATGATTCAACTCATGGAAAATTTAACGGTACTGTTGAAGTGGTTGACGGTCATTTAGTGGTAAATGGCAAACAAGTACGCGTGACTTCAGAACGTGATCCTTCTGAGCTGAAGTGGGACGAAGTAGATGTTGATGTTGTTGTTGAATGTACCGGCTTATTTCTTACCGACGAAACAGGGCGTAAACATATTCAAGCTGGTGCAAAAAAAGTGGTCTTTTCTGCTCCATCAAAAGACACTACGCCTATGTTCGTTATGGGTGTTAACCATGAATCATATGCAGGTCAGGACATCGTTTCTAACGCATCTTGCACCACCAACTGTTTAGCGCCTTTGGCTAAAGTACTGAACGATAAGTTTGGTATTGTTGACGGATTGATGACCACTGTTCATGCCACCACAGCGACGCAAAAAACTGTAGATGGCCCTTCTCATAAAGATTGGCGAGGAGGACGCGGTGCAAGTCAGAATATTATCCCCTCTTCAACAGGCGCAGCAAAAGCGGTCGGCAAAGTAATCCCAGAATTGAACGGTAAATTAACCGGAATGGCATTTAGAGTACCAGTTGCAGATGTATCTGTAGTTGATTTAACGGTTAACTTAGAAAAGCCCGCCACTTACGATGAAATCTGTGCAGCTATGAAAGAAGCTTCAGAAGGTGACTTAGCTGGTATTTTAGGTTACACAGAAGACGCTGTCGTTTCACAAGACTTTATTGGCGATGTTAGAACATCTATATTTGATGCCAAAGCGGGTATCGCACTAACAGACACCTTTGTAAAAGTCGTATCTTGGTACGATAACGAAATTGGTTATTCTAACAAAGTTCTGGATTTAGTTTCCCATATCAGTAAATAAAAACAGATTTAGAAATACATAAAGCGACCTTAGGGTCGCTTTTTTTATATTATTCCAATCAAATTTAGTAAAACTCTTGTTTCGATCATATATTAGCCATTCCAGCATTTTTAATTAACACTCATTTTAATAGGTATTTAAATATGAACACACCTTCAAGTATCTCCAGCGGTAAACGAGGTGAGAACGATATATTAGAAATTAACAACGATTTCGCAGTAGCTACGATTTCTCTATTCGGTGGGCATATTTTAAGTTTCATACCAAAAACAGATAATATTGACCGACTTTGGGTTAGTGATGCGGCAATATTTGACAACAAAACAGCCATTCGTGGTGGTATTCCAATTTGTTGGCCTTGGTTTGGAGATGGACATAATCAAAATCGCGATGACCTGCCCTCTCATGGTTTTGTCCGCACTCAAATTTGGTCTTTAGACTCAGCAGAAGAAAACAATCAAGGTACCCAATTAATATTGAGTCCCAAAACGACTCAAGGCCCAGGTTGGGCATATAAAAGTGCATTAAAACTGAAAGTCACTGTGGGTAAAACCTTGGTTGTAGAGTTGATTACGCGCAATTTAGACGCCGAAGATATTAATCTAGGCTGTGCGCTTCATAGTTACTTTAGCATTGATGATATTGATGACGTTTCCCTTGTGGGTTTGCATGGCCCCTATTTGGACAAAACCAAAGGTTATGAGGAATTTGAAACCCCAAAAACCTATCGAATTAGGCAAGAAACCGACCGCGTACATTTGCACCCAGCGGTGTTAGTCGAAATCAACAATGGTCACCATATAAGCGTACGCTCAACAGGACACGACAGTATCGTTGTTTGGAACCCATGGAAAGACAACTGCTTAAGAATGAAAGATATGCACTCTGATAGCTTTGAAAGCATGATTTGCGTAGAAACGGCAATCACTCAAGGAAAGTTAATTAAAAGCAAAGAAGAAGTAATAGTTAAACAGCAGATAATTTAATTATCTGCTATTTCAACAAACAATAATCTTAGATATGAAAACTAACAGCTTTAACAAAACGAATTGCTGGGAATATAACTTACTAAAGAATGGATAATTTCGGAACATACAGCATTGCATTAAAACACTTTGCTGTCGACTTATAGACAAGTCTGTCGTTTTAAATGGCGGAGTGGACGGGACTCGAACCCGCGACCCCCGGCGTGACAGGCCGGTATTCTAACCAACTGAACTACCACTCCGCATTTTAAAACAGAATAAATTTGCTGGCGGAGTGGACGGGACTCGAACCCGCGACCCCCGGCGTGACAGGCCGGTATTCTAACCAACTGAACTACCACTCCATTCGCAAATTTTTTTCAATATGTTGGCGGAGTGGACGGGACTCGAACCCGCGACCCCCGGCGTGACAGGCCGGTATTCTAACCAACTGAACTACCACTCCGCTGACCTATTGAAATGCTATTAACTAGTTTTGTAGAACCCCCTAGTCAACCGCGGCGCAGATAATAAGGGTTCACTATTAGCGAGTCAACCAGTTTTTTCGTATATCCGAAGCTAATGTGTCTATTTGTTTTAATTTTGTGCAAAAGCCTCAAAAACGCTCAATAAAAACACAGAAGAAAGCAAAGACTATTTATCTATTGGTCTTTCTTAGGAATGCTTAAATCAATAATTCCTGAATCATCTTTATTCTTTTTAACAGGAGCCGGTTCTGGTTGCTCCACCTTTTTTTTAGAAAAAACGTTTTTAATTTTATTCAGTACACTTACTTTCGGGCTATCCGCCTTGGCCGTATTACTTGGCGCCGCCTCCATGGGCTTTTGGGAAGGTTTTAAATACCACCACAGGGTTACACTGCCAATAACGATAATTATCAAGTTAATCCCGATAATAAGCCCCCAAAATAGGCCTTGAGACATTTTTTCTTCCTCAGGCTCTATGGCGTCATTTGGCATTGATTGCGTTGAAAGTGCGTTAGCATCAGTAAGATTATTGCCATCTCCGTTGGTAGTTTGCATCTGTGGTTCTACAACGACCTCAGGCTCTTCAACTAAATAGGTATATTCCGGCACATCCAAAATAAAATCTCGTCCGCTTTTAGTATTTCCATATGCGGTTAACTTTATGCGATAGACACCAGACTCATAATTCACAATTAAATATTCTCGTGCATTTGGCGTTTGTTCGGTTAATGAAAAATTTTGTACATCGCCATTTGGAAAGCGTACTTTGCCATCTATTAACAGCGAATTCATATCCACATATTCGCGCTCTGCATCAATCATTAACTTGTGATATCCATCCCCTCCACCGTCTTCAATCATATTAATTTTAATTGGGTTAGGATAAAGCATTAACGGCGGATCGACTTGCTCTCTGGTAAGCATAGGGGTACTTACCATAAATACCGGTGTCCACTCACCGTTGGCCACAGAAAGGTTAAACTGCCCCGTAAACACACCATCTAATGGTGTTTCGTCCATTCCGCGGCCGTTATCTTCAAAGGTTGCTATGGTCGCGATTTCTGCACCGAAATTGTTGTAATTCGGGTTATTGGTACTCACAAACTTTATTTCTAATGAGACAACGTCGCGAAACTCAGTCGCACTGATGGGCTCGCCGCCATTAGTTAATCGGGCGGTCTGTTTGAGGATTTCCCCTGAAAATAAAACACTAGGGAGAGGTTTTGCATGAAGTTCGATATCCGTTATCACCATGACTCGGCTTTCTGGCAATATTTGCCCTACAGCTTGCCAAGGCCCAGGCGTGGGGTTTTTAATATTGACGAGGTCATAAGTTGCAGAATCATACCAAAAGATATTTTCACCATCGGCATCGGATTCGAAAATTTTAGAGCCATCAGGTTTTACTAAAACAACGGGGGCACTGCCAAATTCTCGAAAAAACACCATTGTAATTTCATCAACTTGGTAATCTATTCGAAAACGATTTTGCAGTAACTTAATGCTGTTGTGATATTTATCCCCTAATTCATGCAATGGTTGCAGGTTTTCTTCAACAGGGCTTTGGGCATGAACGTGAGTCATGCCCAGAAACGACAGCAATATTATTACTGTCCATAGACTCATTAACCTAATTTGGCTGATGCCAGATACAAGAACCACTGCTGTCCTCTACAAGTTTTAATCGTGCTTGATGTTGTTCTAATTCATCGGCAGAAGCTTGGATAACCTTGAATGGTTTTCGGTTTGCATCTAAACGTTGAATGGTATTTGCGTTTTGATTACTGTTGTCGTTTGCTTTGTTGCCGCTCAAGTTTAAGTCGGTTTGTCCACCTGTCATCAACAAATAAACATCTGCTAGAATTTCTGAATCCAGCAAAGCCCCGTGTAATTCTCGATGGGAGTTATCGATACCGTAACGTTTACACAACGCATCCAAATTATTTTTTTGACCCGGATGTAATTCCCTCGCCAGGGTTAGAGTATCAAGAACCCGACAAATTTCCCGGCTCTTTACCGGACTGACCGGATTCATTAGTTGAAATTCATGATCCATAAAGCCAATATCAAATGGGGCATTGTGGATCACCAGCTGCGCCCCACGAATAAAATCTACAAACCCTTGGCTTATGTCTCTAAATTTTGGTTTGTCTGCCAAATACTCATTGGTGATACCATGAACTTCTATGGCTTCAGCTTCTACAATACGTTCTGGATTTATATAAACATGATAATGATTACCGGTAAGCTTGCGGTTAACCAACTCCACACAACCTATTTCAATGATTCTGTGACCCTGTTTAGGATCAATTCCAGTCGTTTCCGTATCTAAAACAATTTGACGCATTTATATCAACTCAATTGGCATTAGTAGTAGCAATCATTATACTTGCCTACAACTTTAAATCACGAATATTTCCATGAAGCATATTACAATTTTTACAGATGGCTCTTGTCTTGGTAATCCTGGCCCAGGTGGTTATGGTGCTGTTCTTAAATTTAATCAACACAACAAAGAAATAAGCCAAGGTTTTAAACATACTACGAATAATCGTATGGAGTTACTAGCAGCAATCGAAGCTTTAAGTACTCTTACAGAACCATGTCAGGTAACACTCACCACAGATAGCCAATACGTTAAAAATGGCATTAATCAATGGATTAAAAATTGGAAAAAGAACGGTTGGAGAACTTCTGATAAAAAGCCGGTTAAAAATGCTGACTTATGGAAAAGACTTGATGAACAAGCTCAAAAGCACAAGATTCAGTGGGAATGGGTGAAGGGCCACTCAGGACACCCTGAAAATGAGCGGTGCGATGATTTAGCAAGAACCGCCGCCGAATCCAAAGATTTATTGGAAGACAGCGGTTTTCAATAGACTTGAATCCACAGTTTAGGTAGCAGGGGGACTCCCCTGCTACCATTTACAAATTAATTTACCAATGGTGTCATTAACTTCCATTCTAGCGTGTGCTTTAGCAATCTCTTCAACTGAGTAGACAGTATCAATTATCGGCTTCAACTTGCCAGTTTCAAACTCACTCAAAAAGCGTTGGCAGAACCCATTGATTAAGTTTGTTTTATACTCATCACTTCTGTTTCTCAGGGTAGAACCTTGTATTCTTGCTCGTTTACCTAGCAATAACGCCATATCTAATTTATCGCCAAAACGACCATTTAGCAGGGCTAACTGAATAATACAGCCATCCATATTCAGCACTTTTAAACTTCGATTGGTATATTCAGCACCAATAAAGTCAATTACCACATCTGCTTTAAAACGTTCAGAAGATAATGCTTCAGCAAAATCTTGTTGCTTGTAATTAACTAAAGTATCGGCGCCCAAATCAGCGCACACTTGCAATTTTTTACTTGAAGACGCGGTTACTGCGATCTTGGTACCAATCAAATCAGCCAACTGAATAGCGGCAAGCCCTACTCCACTAGCTCCTGCATGTATTAAGGTTGACTGTCCGTGTTGCAGTTGACCAATTTCACATAAACTTTGGTAAGCGGTTAAAAAAACTTCTGCAATTCCAGCCGCTTGTTCACAGCTAAGGCTATCTGGTGTTTTAAACACATGATCACTTAGAATTTTAGCGTATTGTGCATAGCCGCCCCCAGCGACTAACCCAAACACTCGCTCGCCTTCTTTGACATTAGTAACGCCGCTTCCCACAGCTACTACAACACCAGCAATTTCCAACCCTAAAATTTCACTTTCGCCTTTTGGAGGCGGGTATTTACCTTGTCTTTGCAAAGTATCCGCTCTATTCACCCCAAATGCGTTAACCTTAACCAATACTTCATTTGCATCAATACTAGGAATACTAGTGCTATTTATTGTTAAAGACTCAGCGGATCCGCCTTTTTCAAAATCCACAAATGACATGCTCTGTTGACTGTTCAAAAATCACTCCATAAGTTAAAAATTAAATCGCATTTAGCTATCATATAGTGACTGCTGTACAATCTCAAAATTAGTCAGCTTTTCGTTAAATTAGTCACTTATGACTAATTCAATCAACTTTTGGAATTTTTTATGAGTGCATCTGTCATTCTCCATCCCGGTCGGGAAAAATCATTATTACGTAAACATCCCTGGATATTTGCAAGCGCTATCAAAGAACATAAGGGGGTTGTGCGTAACGGCGACACTGTTGATATTTTCACTGATGACGGAGATTTTCTAGCTAAAGGGGCTTGGTCAACGCAATCTCAAATACAAGTTAGGGTTTGGACCTTTGATCGTCAAGAGGTCGTAGACAATGGATTCTTTCTACGCAAACTAGATAACGCCATCGCATTACGGGAGTCCATCATATTGCAACATGGATTAACTGGATATCGCATGGTTGCTGGAGAGTCAGATGGGCTGCCGGGGATCACTATTGATAAATATGCCAATGTTATTGTCTGTCAATTACTTTCAGCTGGCGCAGAGAAACACCGTAAAAAAATTGTCTGGGCGTTAAACAAGCGTTTTCCTGAGTGCAGTATTTTGGAACGCAGTGATGTGGCCGTTCGAGCGAAAGAAGGGTTACCTGAAATTGTGCAAAGCTTACATGGTGAAGTACCGGATGAGGTTATTATTGAGGAAAATGGGATCAAAATCATTGTTGACCTCAAACAAGGCCATAAAACAGGCTTCTATCTTGACCAGCGAGATAGCCGAGCAATTGCCGCCACTTATGCCAAAGATAAACAGGTATTAAATTGTTTTAGCTACACAGGTACGTTTGCTTGTTACGCCCTCAAGGGAGGGGCAAAGAGCGTGGTCAATATGGATGTATCAGACAATGCTTTAGAAACCGCAAAACGTAACATCGAAATAAATAATCTAGATATCAGTAAAGCGAAGTTTGTAAAACAAGACGTATTCGAGGCTTTGAGAGAATATCGGGACAAGGGTACAACCTTTGATATGATCGTTCTAGATCCACCTAAATTTGTAGATTCAAAAGCATCTTTAACACGAGCCTGTCGAGGATATAAAGATATTAATATGCTGGCGATGAAAATTCTTAATCCAGGTGGAATACTACTGACCTTTAGCTGTTCAGGTTTATTATCGTCAGATTTATTTCAAAAAGTGGTTGCCGATGCTGCATTAGATGCGAATAAAACAGTGCATTTTTTACAGCGCTTAGGACAAGCCGCTGACCATCCTGTGGCAAGTAATTATCCTGAAGGGTTTTATTTGAAAGGGCTGGTTTGTAGAGTCAATTAGGCTTTTTATTTTTGTCAGCTAAACAGACCAAGGGCTCTTCAGCCTTTGGTCTTTAATAAATTCAAACTCTAATTCATTTCAATAATTTCAACGCCTATAATACAACTGCTATCAGAGCTACGTTCACAGCGCACTACTTTGGCTTTGGCACTTAGCGAGGGGATCTGGCTACTTGTGGATTCAATTGCCACATCAACAAGCGTTCCTATCTCTACCGACTCTTCTTCCACCTCAAAAGACATACCTGTAGCACTTATATCTTTACAAACTGCAGGCATGGAACGAGTAGACTCATCATCGTGGACAGTCAACTCACACGGTGAATTCAACATCATTCGAAAAAAGTTTCGCTTGTCATCGTATCCCAACATCTTTTACCTCATCCTATCAATAAACATCTATGACTTTTATAGGGTGCATCTGCAATAAAGTCAACGAACATCGCTTAAAATGATAGCAATTGATTTTCAATTCGCTTCATGGAAATAGGCATAGGTGTTCCAAGTTGTTGCGCAAAGAAGGATATACGCAACTCTTCTATCATCCAACGCACGAATCCTAGCTGTTCAGGCACGGCTTTACCTTTAGGTATTTTATTTAATGCCGCCTGATACCGATTTTGCACTTTTTCAATATTAAGTTGATGCAGGCGGTCTTTATTAGGATCAATGGGTAACTTTTCCAACCGTCGAGCAATACCTTTGATATAGCGATTCCAATCGTCAATTTTGACGATACCAAATTGGGTAATAAAACCTGGGAAAACCAAAGAATTTAAGTGTTGTTTAATATCACCATGGGCACTGATCATATTAAGCGGCACATTACCTTTTAATTTCTTTTGTATTTGATGTGCTTGGGTTAAACCAACCTCAACTTTTTTTGCAATATCAAGAACCACTTCGTTTATGTCTTTGCGAACAAAGTCTCGTGCTCGTTCAAATAGCTCTGGAGAACGAATGCGAACATTGTTTTCACTTTCAAAACGGTCTATTAAGTGATCAACCCCCGCTTCAATACAGTCATTGATAAGCGCTTGTATTTGCCCAAATGGATTAAAATACAAACCTAATTTCGCTTTATTAGGTAGTTTTTCTTTTAAATAACTTAACGGTGATGGAATGTTTAACATGATCAAACGACGCAGCCCCTGTCGATGCATGTTTAATGCTTTCTCTGGACTTTCAAATAACTTGATAGCAACACTCTTATTATCATCCACCAACGCAGGGTACGCTTTGACTTCATACCCCTGAGAATTGTCTATATATTCTTCTTCAAGTTCTGAGAAGTCCCATTGGGTAAGTCCGCTTTTTTCTATCTCTGGAGAGGCCGCTTGTTTTAGGGTGGTGGATATTTTTTCCTGTAATCCAAATTTGAGTACGTGTAAGTCACGCCCTTGTTTTAACAAGTTTCCTTCGCCATCTACCACTTTAAAATTGAACTTTAAGTGCTCGGGAAGCCCTTCCCACTGCCATTCTTCTTCCGCTACTTGAACCCCGGTCATTTGCAGCAGCTTTTTACTCAAGGCAGCTAAAAATGTCAAAGGATGACCTTTATTATCGGTAGATTTCATATCTAACATACAGGCATCAGCAAAATTCGGTGCCGGCACAAAATTACGTCTTAACCTTTTTGGTAAAGACTTAATTAACGTCACTATTAATTCATGACGAAAGCCAGGTATCAACCAGTCGAACCCGATTTCCTCAAGTTGATTTAAAATAGGTAGAGGAATGATTAAACTCACCCCATCATCTATCTGGTTAGGCTCAAAACAATAGCTTAATTGCAGATTCAGGTTGTTCTGTTGCCAAGTGTCGGGGAAGTTGAGTTCATTAACCTGCTCTGCTTGGTGTTTTTTCAGCTGCTCAGGATCATACTTTAAACTTTCCTTAACTTTCGGCTCTGCTTTATTCCACCACTTTTTGAAGCCACTTTCACTGCATACATGCTGAGGCAGGCTCTGTTCATAAAATGCCACTAACTCTTCCTCGTCGACTAATACGTCGCGACGGCGTGACTTTTCTTCGAGCAATTGTATATCTTCAATAAGTGATTGGTTGTAGTGAATAAAGTCGTACGATAATTTAGTTTGTGCGTTTACTAAGGCTTCTCGAATAAAAATTTCACGACTGACAACAGGGTCAATTTGACTAAAATTCACGTGCCTGTTGTTGACAACTGTCAGACCAAACAGCAAGACTTTTTCCAGCGCTTGTACAGCTCCGCGCTTTTTCGACCAAACCGGCTCGCTATATTGATATTTAGTTAAATGTTTCGCCAGAGGCTCAATCCATTCAGGTTCAATTTTGGCGGCCAAGCGCCCAAATAACCTTGAGGTTTCCACAAGCTCTGCAACCATGGTCCACTTTGGTGGCTTTTTGGATAAATATGAACCAGGGAATATCATAAATTTAGATCCCCTAGCCCCTTCAAATTCGCGCTCTTTATCTTTAAAACCAATATGCGATAACAATCCAGATAAGATGGCTTTATGCACAGTATCAAAATCAGCTTCTTGCTTATTTAAGCGAAATCCAACCTCAACAATGGATTTTTTCAGTTGGCTAACCACATCTTGCCATTCACGCATTCGCAGATAATTAATAAAGTGGGTTCGACACCATTTACGTAATTGATTCGCGGATAATTCCTGTTGTTGTAACTTAAAGTCTTGCCAAAGGTTTAATAAGGACACAAAGTCGGATTGTTTGTCTGCGTACTTTTCATGTTGCTGATCTGCCGCTGCCCTTTTATCTTGAGGACGTTCTCTGGGATCTTGAATGCTCAAGCCGGCAGCAATTATAATTAATTCGGAAACACAGTTATTGTGCCCTGCTTCCACCACCATTCTGGCATAACGAGGATCAACAGGTAACTTAGCAATTTGTCGTCCTGTCTGTGTTAAACTCAATTTACCCTGACGCTTCTCCACAGCGGTAAGCTCTTCTAACAAACGAAAGCCATCGTTAATAAATCGATTGTCTGGGGGCTGAACAAAGGGAAAGTCTTGAATGTTGCCAAGCTTTAACGACAACATCTGTAAAATGACTGAGGCAAGGTTGGTACGCAGAATTTCAGGATCAGTAAACTCTGGGCGTCCGCTAAAGTCTTCTTCAGAATAAAGACGTATACAAATCCCTTCAGAAACCCGTCCACAGCGGCCTGCTCGCTGATTTGCCGAGGCTTGAGATATGGCTTCGATAGGTAAACGTTGAACTTTACTGCGATAACTATAACGAGACAATCTTGCAAACCCGGGATCAATTACGTATTTGATACCTGGCACCGTAAGGGACGTTTCCGCCACATTGGTCGCTAAAACGATTCGACGACTACCATGAGATTGAAATATACGGTTTTGTTCCGCCACCGATAAACGCGCATAAAGAGGTAACACCTCTGTGGCTTTATAATTCTGCTTGTTTAAGGCATCTGCGGTGTCTCTAATCTCGCGTTCACCACTTAAAAAGACCAAAATATCCCCACGCTTTTCACGACTTAACTCATCAACAGCAGAAATAATTCCCTGTATTTGATCGCTTTCTTCATCATTGTCTTGCAGCGGGTTATAACGTATTTCTACCGGATAGCTTCGACCGCTAACCTGAATAATAGGTGCATTATTAAAATGTTTTGAGAAACGCTCTGGATCTATTGTGGCAGAGGTAATGATTAATTTAAGTTCAGGTCTTTTAGGGAGTAATTGTTTTAAATACCCTAAAATAAAATCGATATTTAAACTACGTTCATGGGCTTCATCAATGATTAATGTATCGTATTTACTTAAAAACCTATCGGCTTGCATTTCTGCAAGCAAAATACCATCGGTCATTAACTTTATATAAGTATCATCACCCACATGATCTGAGAATCGAACTTTAAAGCCAACTTTTTCACCAATGGATGTACCTAACTCCTCGGCAATTCTCCCTGCAACCGTCCTTGCGGCTAATCGACGAGGTTGAGTATGACCAATGAGCCCATCAACACCCCGCCCAAGCTCCAAACAAATTTTCGGGATTTGGGTGGTTTTTCCTGATCCGGTTTCACCCGCGATGATCACTACTTGATGATTGGCGATTGCCTCGCCTATAGCGTCTTTATGCTCACTAACAGGTAAATCGGGATATTTAATATCCGGAATATTTTCTTGTTTAAACTGACGAAGCAATATGGATTCTTCAATGGCAGTTGCCACAGATAACCACTGAGCATCAGTAGATTTACCTTTGACTAGACGATTTATTCGCTTTTGCAGTCTAAAAATATCGCTACCTAGGCATTCTGAAAGCTGCTTTTGCAGATTTTCACGAGTTGGGATGGCTGTATTTTGGTTATTGGACAATGTATTCTCAAAAATTCGATGCGTTAAAACGCAACGGATCCTAGAAGAAACGCCAACAAATTTCCAGCAAAGTCACCGATTAAACGCTTTTAGGCGCGTTTATATCCATCTCTAAGTTGAACATCTATTGCATAAAGCACATCTGCCCGGCTGATAGTGCCAATAAAATAACCGTCATCATCTACCACTGGGTATAATTTTGTACCTTCATTTAAAAAACGCTGGGCCACTTCAATAATTGAATCATAAGGTTTCACAGCTAAAACATCTGTTTTCATAATCTCTTTAACTCGGGCTACTTGCTCTCGATAATAACTAGATGTGATCATACGAGCAATGCAGTCTTTTTCAGACAAAAAGCCAATTACTTTATTACGAGGGTTTAACACTGCTCCCCCAGATTGCTTTCCAGTTAAAAGGCGCTCTACCGCTTCTGCCACTGGCATTTCATCGGTAAATGTTACGGGCCGACGATTCATATAGTGATTTACTTTTAATGATTCCACCCTTTCTCCTTAGCTTCGAAAGTGTTTTGATTAGCCATCAATTTGTGAATTAAATTGACCACCTAATATAAAGATAGTCATAACCGTTTAAAAAACATAACTTTTTATAAACATTTTAGTATTTTTCGTCTGATGCGTTAAGAATACCATTGTGGATAGCAGAACCTATTGGTTTCTGTATAATTCTTATTTTACCAACTCAAATTCCACTCAGGTCAAAATAAACTAATTTTCATCTTATTTAACCTGTGGTTTTGAGAAAACTAATTGCAGAGAGTGATAACATTGAGCCCATCAATCCTTTGGCACGATTATGAAACATGGGGAGTAAACCCTCAAAAAGACGTTCCTTGCCAGTTTGCTGGAATAAGAACTGATCTAGAGCTCAATATTATTGATAAACCAGTAAAATGGTACAGCCAAATCCCCAATGATTATTTACCGAACCCCTATGCCGCCCTAGTAACTGGTATTACACCACAGTTAACTGTTCGGGACGGCTTGGTTGAAGCTGAATTCATTTCAAAAATACTGCAACAGATGGCGACACCTGGCACCTGTAGCGCCGGTTACAATAGTATTCGATTTGATGATGAAGTCACTCGATACACCCTTTATCGGAATTTATATGACCCTTATGCACGCGAATGGCAAAATGGCAATAGCCGCTGGGATATTATAGATTTAGTAAGGGCATGTTATGCATTAAGACCGGAAGGCATAAACTGGGTTTACAAAGAAGATGGCACACCGAGTTTTAAACTCGAAGACCTCACAAAAGCAAATGGGATCTCTCATGCTGATGCCCATGATGCCTTGTCAGATGTGTATGCCACTATTGCCATTGCTAAACTGATTAAACAAGCTCAACCTAAATTATACGATTATATTTTCAGTCTGCGCAATAAACGCAAAGTAGCTGAACATATAAACATAGATGCCCAAGTTCCTCTGGTACATATTTCTTCAAAATTACCGGCAAAAAATGGATGTTGTACTTGGGTGCTGCCCATTAGCTACCACCCCATCAATAAAAACGCCATTATATGTTTAAATCTCGGCTTGGATCCGACTCCCTTGTTCAACTTAGACGTTGAAGAATTAAAGGCCAGATTATATCAACGTGCATCTGATATGCCTGAGGGACAACAAAGACTTCCTATTAAACTTATCCACCTTAATAAGTGCCCAATCATAGCGCCAGCAAAATCCCTTAGCGAAGAAAATGCACAACGGTTAGGTATCGACCGCAGTCAATGTTTACAAAATTTAGCAAGCATCAAAAGTCAAACCAACCTATCCAGTAAGCTTATAGCTGTATTTGATCAACCGCGCGAGTCAGATTCTTCAATGGATGCTGACTATGCCCTATACACCGGTGGCTTCCTAAGTGATTCTGATCGCCAAAAGTTGAATCAAATTCATCAAATTGCGCCTGATAATTTAGGCGCAAAAGAGTGGGAATTCGAAGATCCAAGACTTAGTACCTTATTGTTTCGATATAGAGCTAGAAATTATCCTATCAGTTTAAATGAAGAAGAGATCATGAAATGGCAACGTCATAGACAATATCGCCTAACCGATCCTGAATCACCGGCAAGCATGAAGTTGCCTGAATATTTAAATTTATTGGAACAATTGACATTTGAGTATCAGAATAATCCAGAAAAAAGAGCCATTATCAGAGCCCTTCATCAATACGCAGAAAGCTTATAGTAGAGGCAAATAAGTACGGATTACACACTCTAAATTAATCCCTTAGTTTAAAAACTAACTGGAAGTACATTTTTTCACTTATGTGATATAAATAGATTTTAGATGTTACCGTGTTTAAGTACGTTTGAGTGGCACCTTAGACCCGAGTTTATATCACATATTGAATTGACTACTGACAGCCCAAGTTGACCAACAAAGTTCCCGGTGTTGTCTAAAGTTAATATATTTATAGTTATAGTCGATAAAGCAGTAACGAATAGATCGGATTAATTTCAGGTGGAAGCAATGAAAGGCATCAATTTTAGGCTAGATGATAGCGGCAAATTTTTAAATTTAGTAATCAACCCAAGCGATGTAGCGCCTAACATCGATACAAAATCCCTTATCAACTGTTTTAATAACAGCGACTATTCAAACTTATATCTATCAGACGAGAATATCATTAATGCAGCAGACTCTTTGACTAAAGCGCGCAAAGAAGGTAGTTACGAAACAATTACTGAAGTGATTGCAGAGAAAAAAGACGCAAAGGTGAAATTCCGTATTGAAGACAGTGATATGTATGGGTTTATTTCTATTACTGCCGCCTATGGGGGGCACTCTCCCACAGCTGCTGAATTAGTCAAACTTGCCAAAGACAATGGTGTTGTAAGAGGTCTAAGTAAAAAGGTAATAGCTGATATTGCAGTACAAACCAAATCAGCGAAACCTGGCTCAATAATTGAAGCGCTAGTAGCTAAAGGCCTACCAGTCAAAAATGGTAAAGACTCTAAATTGAAGCCGTTGGTACCCAATGCCCTTGAAAGAATATTGAAACCACAAACAAGTGGTTCTAGCCGCGTTGACATGCGCAACTTAGGTGACGTTATTTGTGTCAAAGCAAACAGCGAAGTATTGCGTCGTATCGCGCCGACCAAAGGACGTAGTGGCTTTAATGTTAAAGGTGGAATAATCGCACCTAAGGTGGGTGCTTGGATTAAATTCAAGCCCGGTGATGGAATCAAAAGTAGTGACCATGATGAAAATTTGTTTATTGCTGCAATCACCGGCATGCCAAAATTCCAAAATGGCAAAATGTGGGTTGATGATACATTTATCTGTAAAGGGGTAAATGTCGGTACCGGTAATATTAAATACGATGGTGCGGTGTTAGTGAATGGCGATGTGACTGAAAAAATGGAAATCACCGCCAGTGGAGATGTCACTATTAATGGCTTTGTTGAGTCCGCTACCATTAAGGCTGGCGGCGACATCATCATAACAGAAGGTGCCATGGGCAAGGTTAACGAACACAGCACTGAATATAGCACTAGACTTATAGCCGAAGGCAGTATTCACGTTCAACATGGCCAAGGTTTAAATGTACAATGTAGTGGCAACGTTACCATTGGACGCCAATTGGCATACAGTAAAATAAATTGCGGTGGAAGTGTGACAATCGGTCCCATTGATAAACCAAATGGAAATTTATTTGCCTGCGATATTCAATGCAAAGGCGCAATAACGGCCGGCACCTTAGGTGCCGTTTCTGGCAGCCAATTGAACATTGACTTCAGCCAGGGCTTCAACAACCTTTTGGAAAGAAAAGATACTGTAGAGGAACTGTTACTGCAATTAAGAGACAATAATCAGCGCCACAAAGGCAAGTTTGAATTAATGCGCAGTAAAAATATTCACCCAGAACTGCAGCGTAAATTTAAAGAAGCTGAAGAGATGTTTAATAATGAATCACAGTTGTTAGAATGGTTAGAAACAAAGTGTGAAAAAATGAAGCAAGCCAAAGATTCCTATCAAGAGGGAATCAAAATAATAGCGAATAAACGTTTGTACGCTGGGGTTGTGGTTAAACTCAATAACCGCACTTGGCGAGCTGAACGTGAATACGCGAAAGCAAAAGTACAATATGCGGGTCACCAGTGGAATTATGAACCGATAATATAAATATAAGAAAACAATAGTAGCAACCTACATGAGAAAAATATGTCAGACTCGATTTACGACTTTCAAATGCCAATGAGTAACGGTGAAGTAAAAGAATTTTCAGATTACAAAGGTAAAGTTCTGTTGATCGTTAATACCGCCAGTAAATGTGGATTCACCCCCCAATATGATGGCTTACAAGCACTATACAAAAAATACAAATCACAGGGTTTGGAAATATTAGGTTTTCCTTGTGATCAGTTTGGACATCAAGAACCCGGTTCAGACTCTGAAATTGAACAGTTTTGTAGTTTAAATTTCAACGTCGACTTTCCCCTATTTAAAAAGTCAGATGTGAATGGTAAAAATGCATCTCCTCTTTACGAGTTTTTAAAAACACAGGCTCCTGGTGTATTAGGAAGCAAAAGCGTTAAATGGAATTTTACAAAATTTTTAGTCAATAAAGAAGGTAAAGTCATGGGAAGATATGCCCCAAAAACTAAACCTGAAGCGATTCAAAAAGATATTGAGGCACTACTTTAATTCCTTTTTCACCGACAAATCATCGTTCACACGAAGAGACTAACAGAATGAAAACACTCTTTTTCAGCAGTAAATCTCATGATATTACCTATTTTAATAAACAAAACGCCCTTTATAAATTCACCTTGGATTTTCAAGAAGCGAAACTTTCCATTGATACTGTCTCTTTGTGTCAGGGCTACGATGCCATATGTGTTTTTGTAAATGACCAAGTTGATAAACAGGTAATTGAACACCTTAAAGAAATGGGGATTAAACACATTGCATTGCGTTGTGCCGGTTTCAATAACGTTGATTTACAAGCGGCTAAACAGCTGGGTATCAGGGTATCTCGTGTACCCGCTTATTCACCTGAGGCTGTTGCAGAACACACCGTTGCACTCATGATGACCTTGAATAGAAAATTACATAAAGCATACAATCGTGTTCGTGAAAACAATTTTAGTCTTAACGGCTTAATTGGCTTCAACTTCCATGGCAAAACTGCTGGTATAGTTGGTTATGGAAAAATCGGAAAATGCACGGCCAATATACTAATAGGCTTAGGTTGCAAGGTGATTTGTTATGATCCAATAACGCAAAAATGTACAGATCAAGACGTCAAATTTGTTTCCCTTGATAGCCTTTTAAGTGAATCAGATATCATAAGCTTACATTGTCCGTTAACCAGTGAAAGTCAATATATGATAAATGATGATTCTATTCGAAAAATGAAAGATGACGTAATGCTTATCAATACTTCCCGCGGAGGGTTAGTGGATAGCAAGGCGGTTATAAGAGCATTAAAATCTCGAAAAATTGGCCAATTAGGTTTAGATGTTTATGAAATGGAGTCTGATCTATTTTTCGAAGATAAGTCTTGGGAAATAATGCAAGACGACGTTTTTGATAGATTAGTCGGCTTTCCCAATGTTTTAGTTACTGGTCATCAAGGCTTCTTCACCCATGAAGCCCTATTACAAATCGCACAAACGACCCTAAACAACATTGATTTAATGCACAAACAACAATCGGATGAGAATACCTTTTTGGCATAAACCAATTGGCTACAATATGGATAATTAATAACCCAGCCTAGATTCAATAAAATTGAATCTAGGTCTCAACAATGAACGATGAGATGAAAATACTTACCTAACCATTTGTATGGTTCCATATGTCCGTATTTTATTTCAGCTGCTTTTATATTTTCATATTCATCTGTTTGTTTCGATATATCTTTTAAATAATCATGGAAACATCGGATCCCCGCGCTACTAATAATTTTAACCGGCAAGTTATCTAAATGATTGATGACTTTTTTAGGTTCTAATGCATTGTTTGGATTCAATCTCACCGTATTCTTATTTTTCATATCAGCAGCAAAATAATCGAAATTGCCGTATAGCAGGTTTCCGAACCTATGGGCGTCTTTATTAAAAAAGCTTAAAGATAGAAGTCCACCGGGCTTCACTTGAGTTACCAAACGTGAAATTGCATCCAGTGGCGACTCTAACCACTCTAAAACCGCGTGACAAATCACCACATCATAGCTTTGTTGATTTGCCAACTCGCTTAATGAACAACAAAGAAACCTAACATCATCAAACTCAGCTAAGTTTTGTTTAGCCATCGCCACGGCATCTGCAGACAAATCGTTATACGTAAGCTTATGTCCCCACTCAAGCATTACCTTACTCATAATACCTGTACCGCCCCCCACATCGATTATGTCGAGCGGTTTATCTTCAAGCTTGATATAATTACGCAGATTGTTAACTAACAATTCGTGTCGCAGTTTTCCCTTACTAGAACCGTAAATATTGTTAGCAAACTTATCCATCAATGAATCAAAGCTTTGATCTGAATTTTTACTCATAGGATGATATTTTTAAGGTGGTGCATAGCTGCCTACTACATGTGACTTTACTGGAGATCATTTTACGTGGATTTGTTCCTAATTAAAAAGTTTATCGGCGTATTCTTAATGCCTTTACCGATGATTTTAATATGTCTGTTTATCGCTATGATTTGTTTATGGCGAAAAAAATATGGTCGCGCCAAGCTTTTTCTAAGTGTCGGGCTATTGGCTTTCATTTTGGTTTCTTTTGCCCCTATTCCTAATACACTTTTACATTCTTTAGAGCGCCAATACCCACAATACGATTTATCTAAAAAGGTAAATTATATTGTTGTACTAGGCTGTGCCCACGTGAATGACAGAGCGGTACCAATTACATCTCAACTTTCTCCTTGCTCGCTGATCAGAGCAACAGAAGCCATCAGAATATTGCAACATAACCCCTCAGCCAAAATACTCACCTCAGGTAACGTTGGTAGACAAACGTTTAGTAATGCCTATATGACTGCGCAATTTATCATTGCCATGGGCGTCCCAGCCAATCGAGTTATCGAAGTTCCGTTATCCAAAGATACCGAAGAAGAAGCTGCAAACTTAAAGACTACATTACAAAATAGAAAATTCGCATTAGTTACCTCGGCCACCCATATGAAACGAGCAGTATATTTATTTCAACAACAAGGATTAACCCCTATTCCAGCACCAACAGAACACATTGTCAGAGATTCTGAAGACGGTAACACTGGTTATTTAATACCAACGTCTAAAAACATCTATAAATTTGAACGCTGGTGGTATGAGTGGATGGGCAATACATGGGTTAAAATTAAAAGTTGGTTTTAACCAAAGAGGATTAACACCCCTAAAAGTTTGCAAACTTAAAAAGTCTTAAACGGGGTTGTCGATATCCTCAAATATTACCTCTAAATCAAAAGATCGTGCCAGATATTCACCAACGGCTTTAGCACCATAACGTTCAGTTGCATGGTGTCCAGCTGCGATAAAGTGAATTCCCATCTCTCTGGCAACATGCACCGTCTGTTCAGATATTTCTCCACTAATAAACGCATCAACCCCCTGCTCTGCTGCCATTTCGATATAGCTTTGTCCACCACCGGTGCACCAAGCAATTGATTTAACATTGTGCTTACCACCCGAAATCACCTGTGGCGTTCGCTGTAAAGAAGTTTCAATATTATTAGATAACTGTTGCAGTGTTAACGGCGTTTCAAATTGCCCTAACATGGCAACACTTTGCTGGTTTTGCGCTTCCAATCCACTGATAACATCTATATTCAACCTGTTAGCTAATTGCGCGTTATTCCCTAGCTCTGGATGGATATCTAAGGGTAAGTGATAGGCGTAGAGGTTTATTTCATTATTAATTAATTGTTTAATTCTCTGCCGTTTCATACCAACTATACAAGGGTTCTCTCCACGCCAAAAATAACCATGATGAACTAAGATAGCGTCAGCATTTAACTCTACAGCGCGATCGATGAGTGCCTGAGAGGCCGTTACTCCAGTAATAATTGTGCGGATCTCGGAAGCTCCTTCCACCTGCAATCCATTGGGACAATAATCTTTAACTTTCTCAGGTTTAAGAAGCTGATTAAGGTAAGTTAATAACGTTTGGTTATTGATGCTCATAGTTACCCTTTACATTTTAATAGCATTTTTGCTACATAATTGTCGATATTAGACATTTTTAATAAAACACGGTATAAAAGCATTCCAACAATATCAATTATTTTTAGTAAAAAGGTGTAGATCCTAAGATGAGCAAACTGGACAAAGATCAGGTTATTGAGAAATTTACTGAAGCATATAAATCCGCCCATGGCAAAACGCCAACAGTGGAAGCTAAAGGTGGTTGGTACAGCATTGATGGCGGGAAAAATGTCCGACTGTCGGCCCTCGAAGAAATGACTAATGATTTAGCATCTAGTGGATCAAACACTAAAACGGCAAAAAAGAAACCCTCTAAATCTGACAACAAAGCTGCGACAAAAACGAAAACTTCTAAAAACCCCAAAGGTAAGAGTAGCTTTTCAGTTAAAGATTATTGGCAAGAGAAAATTATTGCTCAAAATCCAGGTTCAAAACTTCCACGTTAATTTGTACAATTGACGATGATAAACGATTAAAGCGGCTTATTAGCCGCTTTTTCATTTCTGTTTTTAAAAGGAAAAACACATGACATTCAAACGCACTAAAAGTGCACTATTAGTTATTGCTGCCTTAGGTTTGGCTGCATGTGGGGACGAACAACAAATACCCTCTAACTCTGAACCCAAAGCACTAACTGAAAAAGATGCGCAGCAGTTTGTTGAAAAAGCACAAAAGGATATTTCAGAATTACTCATACCTGCAGCTCAAGCCGAATGGGCCTATCAAACTTATATTAATCAAGATACTGCAGCATTAAGTGCCTACTTCAATGAAAAGGTCACCTCCAAAGCGACAAATTATGCCAAGCAATCAGCAAAATTTAACGCTGTTGAGGTAGACCAAGACACCAGAAGAAAGCTGAACCTATTAACCAATAGTCTGGTTATGCCCGCCCCTGAAGATCCCGAAAAATCTGCTCGATTAGCACAGATAGGATCGGAGTTAGGGGGTATGTACGGTGCAGGAAAGTATTGTCGTAATACAGAAGAGTGTTTCACGTTACCTGAAATGTCCAATATTATGGCAAGCGAACGTGACCCCAAACTATTATTAGAGATGTGGGAAGGTTGGCGCCAAGTCTCCCCGCCCATGAAAGCCCTTTATGCAGAACAAACTGAACTTGCGAACCAAGGTGCTCAAGAGTTGGGTAAAAAAGATTTAAGCGAAATGTGGCGCGGCAGTTACGACATGGAAGCAGAAGCATTTGGCCAAGAGCTAGATCGTTTATGGGGCCAAGTAAAACCATTCTATGAAGCACTTCACTGCCACGTTCGTGCCGAATTAGGTGAAAAGTACGGTGAAGATGTGGTGCCACAAGATGAGCCTATCCCTGCCCATTTACTCGGTAATATGTGGGGGCAATCATGGGGCAATATTTATGACATCGTAAAACCTGAACAAAAAATGGATGTCATTGATATTACCAAAGCATTAGAAGAGCATGATTACGACGAAATCCAAATGGTTAAACAAGCCGAGTCTTTCTTTTCTTCTTTAGGTTTTGCTCCTTTACCAGAAACCTTCTGGGAACGCTCAATGTTTACTCAGCCCACAGAGAGAGATGCTGTCTGTCATGCTTCAGCTTGGGATGTTGATAACATCGAAGATCTGCGGATTAAAATGTGTATTCAAAAAAATGGTGAAGATTTCTCAACAATACATCATGAACTAGGTCATAACTATTATCAGCGGGCTTATAATAAACAACCCACCCTATATCAAAACTCTGCAAATGATGGCTTTCATGAAGCTATTGGTGACACCATTGCTTTATCCATTACGCCTAAGTATTTAAAAGAAATTGGTTTGGTAGACAACATCCCTGATGCGTCAAATGATATTGGTATGTTACTTAAATTAGCCTTGGATAAAATTGCCTTTGTACCTTTTGGTTTAATGGTTGATCAATGGCGATGGAAAGTATTCTCTGGGGAAATCACGCCAGAACAATACAACAGCGGATGGTGGCAACTACGTGAAAAATATCAAGGTTTGCAAGCACCGGTTGATCGCCCTGCAGATGCATTTGATCCTGGGGCAAAATATCATGTTCCTGCCAATACCCCTTATACTCGCTACTTCTTAGCCCATATCTTACAGTTCCAATTCCACAGAAGTTTATGTGAAATTGCCGGTGACCAAGGTCCTGTGCACCGCTGTTCAATATACGGCAGTAAAGAAGCCGGTACTGCATTGAATAATATGTTGGAAATGGGACAAAGTAGACCTTGGCAAGAAGCATTAGAAACCCTAACGGGTAAACCTGAAATGGACGCTACTGCTATTCTTGACTATTTCGAGCCACTAAAAGCTTGGTTAGATGAACAAAATCAAGACAGAAAGTGTGGTTGGTAAATACTAAAAATCAGCACAAAAAAAGAGCGACTTAGGTCGCTCTTTTTTATTGATAAAATTTACTTAACGGTTATCTATTTGAACAAGGTCTGACTTTTAGACCAAAGCTTCACTAAAGCAGACTCAATCCCTGTAGAGGCTGCTTTACCAAACTTCTCAGCCAAACCTTTTTTCTTACTGTACTTCACCGAAAAGATATTTCGACTGTCTAATTTACTCATTAAAAAGTCATCAGAAGTTTGTATGGTATCCACTAAGCCTAACTCTTTTGCTCGGCTACCATACCAGTATTCACCTGTGGCGACTTTATCAATGTCTAAATCAGCACGATTAGAAGAAACAAAATCTTTAAACATCACATGCACTTCTTCTAGTTCTTGCTTGAACTTATCGCGCCCCTGATCGGTATTCTCACCAAACAAGGTTAATGTCCGTTTAAAGTCACCGGCAGTATGCTGTTCAAATTCAATATCGTTTTTCTTTAGAACTTTATTAAAGTTAGGTAGTTGGGCAATTACCCCAATTGAGCCGATAATCGCAAACTTAGCACTCAAAACATGATCAGCAACACAGGCCATCATATACCCGCCACTTGCTGCTACCTTGTCTACTGCGGCAGTAAGATGAATATTTTTATCTTTTAGACGTTGTAATTGTGAGGCTGCTAACCCATACCCATGGACGACACCACCACCGCTTTCTAGGCGCACTAAAACTTCATCTTTTGGTTGTGCAGCACATAAAATAGCAGTAATTTCCTCGCGTAAACTATCGACTTCATGGGCATCCATCGAACCTTTAAAATCCACCACAAAAAGATTAGCCTTAACCTCGTCTTTGTCTTTCTTTTTGGCTTCTTTATCTGCTTTTTTCTGTTCTTTCTGCTTTTTCTTAAGCTGCTCTTTACTTAAAATGAGATGTTGTGCATGTTCTTTTAACTCTTCAAACTGCTCAGACATAGATTTAATCTCTAATTGACCAGCACCCTGTTTTTGCTTGGAAGAAAGCACAATTATCCCGCCAACAGCCAATAAAATTGCCACCACGATGGTGATTGCTTTGGCTACAAACAACCCGTATTGAAATAAAAATTCCAAGCGTAACTCCTTTATATTGATTAAAAAATCAACTTATTTATATTATAAATGAGGGGTCAGTATAAAACCGTTCCCAGCGGTAATCCCTTTATGTGGGGACAAATTGTGAGATTAAAAGCGTTTTATTTACGCATTTCAATGCTCGATAACCTTCGACGATAGTCAGAATATATCCAAGCTATTGATGCTACAACCTAATAGACACCAATAATTTGAGGTGACAAACTCTAGACAAAAAAAAGCCAAGTCAGAGACTTGGCTTTTACCATGCTTTGTACTTAGTTCGCAACCACCGAAGAATCAGTGACTACAATTGTACCGCCTGTGGCAAAAAATGCCGCAGCTTGTTTTTGCATTTCAGTTGTTACCGCCGCACTAGGTGACGGGCTCAATAAACTGGAGTGAACACCAGCAATAAAGCGTACAAGTCCATTCCCCTCAGTAGTACTTGATACTCCACTTAAACCAGCAAAGTTCGCCAAAGGCTCAGTACCAGCAAAAGTTGAAGAGTTTACCGTTGTATTAGGAATAACCTGATCGGGTAACGCCGTTGAACCATCATCATTGGTTCCGCCACCGATAACTTCTTGGAACATAAAGCTAGTATTAGAGGCAAGTAAAGATGCAAAGTTATTTGGATCTGATGCATCAGTTATGGTTTGTGCCGCAAATACGAAACTAGCGAATGTGGCATTAATTTCAGCCAAGCCAGCGTCATCAAGTTGCGCTTCATAAGCAATGAATGCCGGTATTATTGCATCTTCTGCAGGGATTTGATTTTCCGTTGCATACTCAACTAAGTAAGTTTGAAACTCAGTAGACGAAGATGCTAATAAGGAACCTTTAATCAAGTTGCTAAAGCTAGGTGATTCAATTAAGAACCCACCCGTACCGCCACCAGGCACGTTAAATACAGCAGTTTCAAAAGCGTACATAGAATCAAACGCTGCAAGAGGGTTGCCTTCACCAAATGATTTATTTGCAGACGCAACAGATGGAATACCGGTAATTGAACCTAAACTTTGTCCAATATAGGAAACTTTGCTGCCATCCAAATCAACGCTACCACCGGTTAAATCGACAACTGCATTTAATCCTAAACGTAAACCCATAACGTCAACGATACTCTGACGATTGTTATCTCGAGTGGTAAGTAGTGAAGCTAGATTTAAATAATCTGTAGTCGAGCCTCCAAAACCAGTTGATGTATTAACTACTTGCCCGTCAATAGTAAACCCACGACTACCATGCAACGGATGATCTATGGCAACTGTAGCGAAACCGGCCAGCGACAAGGCACCTGTGATCGCTAAAAAGTCTTCTTTCTTAGAAGTGATACCATGTTGTAGAATAACCACAGGCCAGCCAGATTCAGGCTTACTAATGGCAGTTACACCAGAGTCAGGTATGGCTGCCAATACAGCTATAACCGTGGGATCTGGAATAGTAATTTGAACATTGAGGGTTTCGGTACCATCATCATTTGTGCCTTGAGCAGCTGGAATAGGACTATAACGAGTAACATGGCGTAAGTCATTTACCCCCACATTAGTCAAATCCAAATCTAACAATTGACCACCAGATGCAGCTTGACACAGGTCGTTATTCTCGCCAGTAGTAATAGTACCATTGGCCAACAAGGTAGCTATTTGTTCGCTGCCTAGCGTCTGCAGTGCTAAACCATTTGTACATGCAGCTTCCCAACGTCCATTTAATGGATCGACAGGATCACTGTAATAGGGTAAATCTATAATTCCTGACTTCATAGAAGCAGCACAAAATGCCCCTACTTGAGGGAAAACGGCAGCCGCAGTATCGAATAATGGCGAAGACGGATCAGAAATCGCGGAAATCATACCATCACAAGTATTGAGCCCCACCGCAGTTAATCCTGCCAAGTGATCTTCACCTAATAAACTCGGCGCTAGCATATCAAATGCTGTTGATACTGGCGCTTCCGATACTGGAATGACAGGTAAATATGCTGCTGCAGCTTCAGGAGATAATCCACCTTGTATAGCTTGTGCAAAAGGCGCAATTTGTAGTTGTTTAACAGTATCTATAATTTGCGTGGTAGATTGTGTGGTAAAAGTATAGCTAAATATTATCTCATCTTGACTCAATCCAGCTTGGCTAGTTAAAACCGCTTCGTAAGAATTGATAATACCCTGCAAACTAAGTTGCGATTCTGTTGCCAATGGCAAAGTTGTAATATCTTGTCTTACTAACTCATAAGTAGTTGATGGTTTTAACGCTTGTCCACCAGCAGTTAGCTTATTCGTCGCTACCACATAATAAGAAGTTGATTCTTTTAACGGTTTGAGTGGCACAATAGCCACATCATTACCACTAGCAGTAGTTACAAAATCTACCCCAAAGGTCAATTCTGCACCGACTTTACAGCCAGTAATGGGTGATACATTGGTGCAATCGGGATCATTCAAATCGCCACCAATGGCACCTTCGAATATACGCACTGCCCCAGCACTTGCCGCTGAAGCAGCATCTAAACTTACACCATCAGGATGAGAAGTTGAAAAAGTGAATGGATGTTGAGTTGACCAACCATCTAACGCTCCTAGTGCAGCCGATGGATTACCAAAATCTGGCGTTCCGCCATTTGCCTGTCCCGCAACCTCATCCGGCATTTCCAACGTACCATCATCTGTCACTTCCACTAACGCGAAAAATAAGTCATTTGGAACATTCAATACACTATTGGAGGGGTCAAACATAATACGTGAAGCGGGAACTGTTTTCGTAGTATCTTGTTGGATTTCTTTCAGTTCATCGCCACCACCGCAACCAGCGAGCACAAACACTGCAGCGATACTTGTGCTGATTAACAGTTTTTTCATTATTTCTCCCAAATACAGTTAATTCATTGATACACATGCAAAAAGTTGATTTTTTGGCCAACATTTGTATGTTGTTTGAGCCTTTCAACTTCTAACAAGTATGACCAGTTGTCATTACCACCATAGTATTGGCTTTGTTAGTTTTTTGCAAATGAGTTTGTTAAAATATTGTTAGATATCTTCACAGTGAAATAGAAGCCTAATTTTCATGGTTTGTTAAACTCCCTGAACTTACAAAAGGATGAATTCTTTCAAAACCGACTCTGATTATTCAGTTAAATTAAAAATGAATACCTCCAAAAGCCCTTAAATGTTAGGATCTATTACCTTTTTCTTAACTCATATTTTAACATGCTCAATTTTTCTGCCTCTTTAAATGCCTTACAAAACAAAACAATATTAATTACTGGTGCCGGTGCTGGAATCGGTAAAGCGGCCGCTATCAACTTCGCCAAGCATGGTGCCACAGTCATACTTTTAGGCCGCACAGTTAAAAAGCTTGAAACGGTTTACGATGAAATAATCGAAGCTGGATACCCAGAGCCAGCTATCGTCCCCTTAGATATGAAAGGCGCAACAAAAAAGCATTATCAGGATATGGCTAACACTATTATTAGTCAGTTTGGAAAACTAGACGGCGTATTGCAAAATGCCAGTCTATTAGGACACCTAGAGCCTTTTAAACAAATTGAAGAAGATATATTCAATGAGGTAATGCAGGTTAATTTAAACAGTCAATTTTTAATGACACAAGCATTGTTAGAAGCGCTTGAACTTGCTCCACAAGCCTCTGTTGTGTTTACTAGCTCCAGTGTGGGTAGCCAAGGAAGAGCCTATTGGGGAACCTACTCCATATCAAAATTCGCCACTGAAGGAATGATGCAAGTTTTAGCGGATGAATACGCAGGTACAAAATTACGCTTCAACTGTATTAATCCAGGTGCAACTCGCACTTCCATGCGCGCAAAAGCATTTCCAGGTGAAGAAACAAGTACCCTTAAAACACCAGAAGATATTATGCCTCTTTATTTATATTTAATGGCAGATGACAGTAAAGAAGAAAATGGAAAAACCTTCGTAGCCCAACCAAAATCCTAATATTATGGCTAAAGCCGAGTATTAAATAGGCCTAAAGAATACATTCCTTAGAAACAAAAAAAGTGCAGCTTTTTCAAGCAGCACTTTTTGATTAGACGAAGATAAACCTAGCTTCAGAAACTCAGTTTACATAAAGTTAATCGCCAATTTTTGCCCAAGTATCACGCAAACCAACGGTACGATTAAATACCAATTTACTTTCATTACTGTCTTTGTCTTTACAGAAATAACCGGTCCGTTCAAATTGTACAGTTTGGTTTATTTGTGCATCTAATAAGCTAGGTTCAACCCATCCATTTTTAACGATTAATGAATCAGGGTTGATGCAGTCTACAAAGTTTTCCTCAGCTGCAGGATTAGGCGTAGTGAACAAACGATCATAAAGTCGAATTTCAGCAGGCACTGCTTTACTGGCACTTACCCAATGGATCACGCCTTTGACTTTACGGCCATCGGCTGGGTCTTTACCTAAGGTATCGGGATCATAACTACAGTAAATAGTTGTCACCTCTCCTTCTGCATTTTTTTCAACTCGTTCCGCTTTAATCACATAAGCATTACGCAAACGTACCTCTTTACCCAATACTAAGCGTTTAAATTTCTTATTCGCTTGCTCACGGAAGTCATCAGCTTCAATTAATACTTCTTGGGTAAAAGGAATACTGCGCGTGCCCTTGCCTTCATCATTTGGATGATTGGCGGCAGTCAGTTCTTCAACTTGATCAGCAGGGTAATTTTCAATCACGACTTTCACTGGCGATAATACCGCCATGGCACGATTGGCATTTTCATTGAGGTCTTCTCGAATACAAGCTTCAAGCATGCCCATTTCGACCATATTATCCATTTTGGTCACACCAATACGTTTACAAAACTCACGCACTGAATCTGGGGTATACCCTCTTCTGCGCAATCCGGCAATGGTGGGCATACGTGGATCATCCCACCCGTGCACGTAGTCTTCTTCAACCAATTGGATCAGTTTACGTTTACTCAACACGGTATATTCTAAGTTTAACCGTGAAAATTCGTATTGACGTGGTTGTGACTGAATATCAATATTATCTATCACCCAGTCATACAGACGACGATTATCCTGAAATTCTAAGGTACACAGTGAATGGGTAATCCCTTCAATGGCATCTGAAATACAGTGGGTAAAATCGTACATTGGGTATACACACCATTTATCACCTGTTTGATGATGGTGAGCAAATTTAACTCGATATATGACGGGATCGCGCATACACATAAATGCCGAGGTCATATCAATTTTAGCTCGCAGAACACACTGCCCTTCAGCATATTCACCCGCAGTCATTTTTTTAAATTCAACTAAGTTTTGTTCAACTGTGGTGTCCCGATAAGGACTATTTTGTCCAGGCTGGGTTAAGGTACCACGCATTTCACGCATTGCTTCTTGGGTGGAGAAGTCAACGTACGCCAAACCTTTTTCGATTAACTCAGTGGCATAAGCGTGTAGCTGATCAAAATAGTTTGAAGAGTAACGAGCGTCACCTTCCCATTCAAAACCTAACCAATGAACATCGTTCTTGATTGAATTAACATAATCAATATCTTCTTTATCAGGATTAGTATCATCAAACCTGAGGTTACAGGTTCCTTGATAATCTTGCGCAATACCAAAATTCAGGCAGATCGATTTCGCGTGTCCTATGTGAAGATAACCATTAGGCTCAGGCGGAAAACGTGTGTGAATTTGTTTGTGCAACCCTGCTTGCAAATCTTTATCAATAATTTGACGTATGAAGTTGGTCGGACGAATGTCTGTCTCGGCCATTAATAGTTCCCCTGTAACACATGAATTAGAAACGAAAAAAGAAGCCATTATAGCACTTTGCTACCAAGGCAAAATCTTTTTAATCAAATAATTTATAAAGCTTTACACCAAAAGCTGGTGTATAAAAGTAAGGAACTAAACCAATTCCATTTACCAGCATCGCTCAATAATAATAATAAGTAATCACTATGAAAGTAAAAGCGACCTCATTTGATATTGCCCATTTAGCCGGAGTGTCACAATCTACCGTATCTAGAGCCCTTAGGGATAGCCCTTTGGTTAATCAACAAACCCGCGATAAAATCAAAGCTATCGCGGCTGAATTAAATTATAAAGTTGATAAAAATGCGAGTAATTTACGTCAACAACAAAGCAAGACATTAGCGCTGTTGTTGTTTGAAGATTTAACCACTGACGATTCTTTAATCAATCCATTTTTTCTTTCTATGATTGGCAGCATCACTAAAGCTAGTTCACTGGCCGGATACGATCTTTTGATTTCCTTTCAAAATATGGGTGATGATTGGCACGCTGAATTTAAAGACACCAATAAATCCGATGGGATTATCTTATTAGGCTATGGAGACTTTGTTGATTATCAAGATAAATTAACCCAATTAGAAGAACAACAAACCCATTTTGTTAGATGGGGCCCCGAAGATAAAGAACACCCTGGTATTTCTATTGGATGTGACAACTACCAAGGCGGATTTGATATTACTCAACATTTAATTGAAGCAGGACGTAAAACCTTTGCTTTCATAGGCGGAGCTGACGATCATGCACCAGAATTTCAGTCTCGTTATTTGGGTCATTGCCAAGCATTAAAAGATGCGCGACTAAAGGTAGAGAAAAACTATCAAGTTGAAGCATTTTCAACTGAAAATTCAGGTTATGATGCGGCTAAACAACTTTTGACAGATAGTCCAGAAATAGATGCTATCTGTTGTGCTAGTGACTTAATCGGTATTGGAGTAATGCAAGCATGCCAAGATCTAGGCAGACAAATCCCCACTGATATTGCTGTTGTAGGTTACGACAACATCCCAGTATCACGCTTTACTCACCCACCGTTAACGACGGTTTCTCAAGATACTATTCGCGCGGGTGAATTATTAGTGGCGAGTCTTGTGGCGCTGATAAACGGTAAAGAACCGAAAACACAATCCATGCAAGTAGAAGTGATTAAACGTGGATCTTGTGGATATAAAAACTAGCCTCCACTCTGTTATTTGTCCTTAATATAAAAAACGCTAGATACCGTCATCCACGTAGTTTATGCTATCGCTTTCATCCTATCCATTGAATGCACCACGGACAAACACAGTAGTACTGCCATAAGGCACCACATCCGGCGCACCAGAACTGGCATCTTGTTAAGTATTTGCAGTCTGTTAACTGGCTTGAAATTCAACCAAGATTAGATTTCAAGCAGTAATACTGATCAACGGGTAAACTCATTAGAAGAATAAAGTTAGACATAAAAAAACCCGCCTTTTTGGCGGGTTTTGTCTAGTAAATTAATTGCAGCTTACCAACCGGTAATTTCACGCAATCCTTTACCAATATCAGCAAGTGAACGAACCGTTTTAACACCTGCATCTTCAAGTGCTTTAAACTTCTCATCCGCTGTACCTTTACCACCGGCGATGATTGCACCAGCGTGACCCATACGCTTACCAGCAGGTGCAGTTACACCAGCAATATAAGACACAACTGGCTTAGTAACGTTAGCTTTGATAAATTCAGCAGCTTCTTCTTCTGCTGAACCACCAATTTCACCAATCATTACAATTGCTTCAGTTTCTGGATCTTCTTGGAACAACTTCAAGATGTCGATGAAGTTAGAACCTGGGATAGGATCACCACCAATACCTACACAAGTAGATTGACCGAAACCTTCATCTGTCGTTTGTTTAACCGCTTCATAAGTAAGAGTACCAGAACGTGAAACGATACCCACTTTACCAGGCTTATGAATATGACCAGGCATGATACCAATTTTACATTCGCCCGGAGTGATAACACCTGGGCAGTTTGGACCGATCATACGAACGCCTTTCACAGTCAAGTATTCTTTAACGAACAACATGTCGATAGTAGGAATACCTTCAGTGATACAAATAATCAATTCGATGCCCGCATCAGCAGCTTCAACAATTGAATCTTTACAGAAAGGTGCAGGAACATAAATAACAGAAGCTGTTGCGCCAGTAGTTTCTACCGCTTCACGAACAGTGTTAAATACAGGTAGGTCTAAGTGAGTTGTTCCGCCTTTACCAGGTGTTACACCACCAACCATTTGTGTACCATAAGCAATAGCCTGCTCAGAGTGGAAAGTACCTTGACCACCAGTAAAACCCTGACAGATAACTTTGGTATGTTTATTAATTAATACTGACATTATTTGCCCTCCGCAGCTTTAACAACTTGCTGAGCTGCGTCAGTCAAACTGCTTGCAGCGATTATATCTAGGTCAGAAGAAGCAAGAACTTCACGGCCTAGTTCAGCGTTAGTACCTTCAAGACGCACAACTACAGGTACGTTTACACCGACTTCTTTAACTGCACCAATAATACCTTCAGCGATCATGTCACAACGTACAATTCCACCGAATATATTAACTAATACTGCGCTAACGTTACTGTCAGAAAGAATGATTTTGAATGCTTCAGCAACACGTTCTTTAGTTGCACCGCCGCCCACATCAAGGAAGTTAGCTGGCTTGCCACCGTGAAGGTTAACAATATCCATTGTACCCATTGCTAGACCGGCACCGTTAACCATACAACCAACGTTTCCGTCTAGTGCTACATAGTTAAGTTCCCATTTAGCCGCTTCAGCTTCACGGGCATCATCTTGTGATGGATCGTGCATGGCTTTCACTTTAGGCTGACGATAAGCAGCGTTGCCATCGATTGCCACTTTAGCGTCTAGACAGTGAATGTCACCGTCATCTTTAATCACTAATGGGTTAATTTCGATAAGTGCGATATCAAGATCAACAAACATTTTCGCTAAACCTAAAAAGATTTTAGTGAACTGTTTGATTTGCACACCTTTAAGGCCCAACTGGAATGCCATATCACGTGCTTGGTACGGTTGAGCACCAACGATAGGGTCGATTTCAGCTTTTAAAATCTTTTCAGGAGTTTCCTCAGCAACGGTTTCAATTTCAACACCGCCTTCTGTAGATGCCATGAAAACGATACGACGTGAAGTACGGTCTACAACCGCACCTAAATAAAGTTCGTCAGCGATATCAGTACAAGATTCAACTAAAATCTTGCTTACTGGTTGGCCATTTTCGTCAGTTTGGAATGTAACTAGGTTTTTACCTAACCATTTTTCAGCAAACGCTTTAATTTCATCTTTGGATTTAACTAACTTAACACCGCCAGCCTTGCCTCGGCCACCTGCGTGTACTTGGCACTTTACTACCCATTCACTTCCGCCAATTTTATCGGCCGCTGCTGCAGCTTCTTCTGGAGAATCTGTAGCAAACCCTTCAGATACTGGTAAGCCATATTCTTTGAATAATTGCTTACCTTGATATTCATGCAAATTCATGGTGTTTCTATCCGTTTAATTTAATATAAAAGCCGCATTTTAGCGACTTGATTAAAGGTGTCGATAAAATACCGACATTTGGATAGATGATAGCTTTCACTATCATCTATCAATTCGATTTAGAACAAGATATTACACATCTAATAGTAGACGAGTTGGATCTTCTAACATTTCTTTAACCGTAACCAAAAAGCCTACGGATTCTTTACCATCAACAATACGGTGGTCATAAGATAGCGCCAAATACATCATAGGTAAAATTTCAACTTTTCCATTGACCGCCATTGGACGGTCTTGGATTTTGTGCATACCAAGAATAGCACTTTGTGGTGGATTAATAATTGGTGTTGATAACAACGAACCAAATACACCGCCGTTAGTAATAGTAAAGTTACCACCTTGAAGGTCATCCATAGCTAGTTTGCCATCTCGACCTTTAAGAGCAAGAGATTTAATACCACTTTCAATTCCTGCCATACCTAAAGCGTCACAATCTCGTAAAACCGGTGTAACCAATCCACGTGGCGTAGAAACCGCAATAGAGATATCAAAATAGTTATGATAAACGATATCATCACCATCAATTGATGCATTCACTTCAGGGAAACGTTTTAGTGCTTCAGTTACCGCTTTCACATAAAACGACATGAAACCTAAACGTATACCGTGACGCTTTTCGAAGCTTTCTTGATATTGCTTACGCAAATCCATAATTGGCTTCATGTTGATTTCATTAAAGGTAGTCAACATAGCCGTAGAATTTTTCGCTTCTAATAAACGACTTGCAATCGTTTTCCGTAATCGGGTCATTGGAACACGTTTTTCAGTACGTTCACCCACTAAAGCTGCAGGTGCGGCTGGCACATCTTTAGCTGCAGGTTTAGAAGCGCCTTTAAGATGTTTTTCTACATCTTCTTTGGTAATACGACCGCCTTTACCCGTGCCTTTGATATTAGACGCATCAACGCCTTTTTCAGCCAATAAACGTCTAACTGATGGGCTTAACGCGTCATTTTCATCAGCAGATTCAGCTTCTTCAGATTCTGACGCTGCCGGAGCCGATGCACCTGCACCTTCTGCAAAGTTTGCGATGACTTGCTCTGCAGTTACAGTGTCGCCTTCTTGAGCAACAATGTCAGTTAGTGAACCATCTGCTGGAGCAACGACTTCTAACACAACTTTGTCAGTTTCGATGTCCACTAGGTTCTGATCCCGAGAAACAGCTTCCCCAGGTTGTACGTGCCATGTTGCGATTGTTGCGTCAGCTACCGATTCTGGCAGCACAGGAACTTTAATTTCCACTGATTTACCCTTTGTACTTGATGTAGTTGGTTGACTAGCTGCTGGTGCTGCTGGTGCTTTTACACTGCTAGCGCCTTCGCCTTCTTCTAGTTTTGCAATGATTTGTTCACCAAGGACGGTATCGCCCTCAGCATCCATAATCTCTGTGATTGTACCCGCATCTGGTGACACAACTTCTAACACTACTTTGTCGGTTTCGATATCAACAAGATTTTGATCTCGACTGACTTTGTCACCAACTTTGACATGCCATGTGGCAATCGAAGCATCTGCTACTGATTCTGGTAGCACCGGTACTTTAATTTCTATTGTCATACTGGTTCCTAATTATAGAGTAAGTGCATCATCAACCAACGCTTTTTGCTGTTGATTGTGAACTGCATTATAGCCAACTGCAGGAGAAGCAGATGCAGTTCTGCCTGCATAAGTTAGTTTTGCTCCTTCTGGGATAGATGCCCAGAAGTGATGCTGGCTACAATACCAAGCTCCCTGATTCTGTGGTTCTTCTTGACACCATACCCAATCTTTAACATGAGGATACTTTTTAGTGATGTTTGCCACCACTTCCTCACTTGGGAATGGATAAAGTTGTTCAATTCTGACAATCGCTACATCATGTTGTTCATTTTTACGACGTTGTTCTAATAAATCGTAATAAACTTTACCGGAACACATAACAACACGCTTAACGTCTGCTGGTTTAATATCGTCAATTTCGTCAATAACAGTATGGAAAACACCATCGGTTAACTCATCAAAACTCGACACTGCTAAAGGATGACGTAATAGTGATTTAGGAGACATTACGATTAACGGTTTACGCATGGGACGAATTGCTTGACGTCTGATCATATTGTAAACCTGTGCCGGAGTAGAAGGCACACATACTTGCCAATTATGATCAGCACATAATTGTAGAAAACGTTCTAATCTAGCAGAACTATGCTCTGGACCTTGCCCTTCGTAACCATGTGGCAACAATAGAGTTAGTCCACATAAACGTCCCCACTTGGCTTCACCAGAACTTAAGAACTGATCGATTACCACTTGGGCACCATTGGCAAAATCACCAAATTGCGCTTCCCAAATAGTTAATGTACCTGGTTCAGCAGTGGCATAGCCAAATTCAAAGGCAACAACCGCAGCTTCAGAAAGCACCGAATCGTAGATTTCCATTTTACCTTGCTCTTCACTAACGTGTTGCAACGGCATATATTCTGCGCCATCACTTTGGTTATGCAAAACAGCATGGCGATGGAAGAAAGTACCACGACCGGAATCTTGACCAGTTAAGCGAATATTTGTTCCTCTTGAAACAATATCAGCATAGGCTAAATTTTCAGCCATTCCCCAGTCAATCAGTTTATCTTCAGCCAACATGGCTTCACGATCACCATAGAGCTTTTTCACTCGAGATTGCAGTTTAAAACTCTCTGGATAACTAACAATAGAACGCCCTAACTCGATAAGTTTGTCTTTTTCGATTTGTGCATCATAAGGCGAATTCCATTCATGTCCTAAATACGGAGTCCAGTCAACAGAGTGCTCAGTCATAGGACGCCATTCAGGTACAACACAAGCACCATGATCTAAGGCTGCTCGATACTCACTGACTAATTTGTCCACTTCGTGGGCTTCAAGACTTCCTTCAGCGGTTAGTTGATCAGCGTACAATGCACGGGGAACAGGATGCTTTTTAATTTTTTGATACATCAATGGCTGCGTTGCATTTGGCTCATCAGCTTCGTTATGGCCATGACGTCGATAACAAACTAAATCAATCATCACATCACGTTTAAAGGTGTTACGATAATCTAACGCTAGTTTGGTGACGAATAATACAGCTTCAGGATCATCAGAATTTACGTGGAATATAGGAGCCTGAACCATTTTTGCAATATCTGTACAGTATTGCGTTGAGCGGGTATCTTCAGTTTTAGATGTGGTAAAACCAACTTGGTTATTTATCACGATTCTAACTGTTCCACCCACTTTAAATCCGCGTGTCTGAGACATGTTAAATGTCTCCTGAACAACACCTTGTCCAGCAATAGCCGAATCACCATGAATAGTAATTGGCAAAACGGTAGAACCATCTTCACACTGGCGGCGATCAAGGCGGGCTCTTACTGAACCAATAACCACGGGGTTTACAATTTCTAAGTGGGACGGGTTGAAGGCTAATGCTAAATGCACGTTACCACCTTCAGTCGCAAAGTCAGATGAGAAACCAGCATGGTATTTTACATCACCAGCACCTAGTGACTCATCATGCTTTCCTGAGAACTCATCAAACAAAACTGAAGGGTTTTTACCTAAAACATTCACAAGAACATTTAGTCGGCCACGGTGAGCCATCCCAATCACTACTTCTTTAGTGCCATTTACACCAGCGTGACTAATCAAGCCTTTTAGCATAGGAACTAATGCATCGCCACCTTCTAATGAAAAGCGTTTAGCACCAGGGAATTTAGCCCCTAAGTACTTTTCCATACCATCCGCGGCTACTAAGCCTTTCAGTATATTAACTTTTTCATCGCGACTAATTTCAGGTTTAGCCTGCACCGATTCAATGCGCTGCTGTAACCAGCGTTTTTGTTCAGTATCAGTAATGTGCATATATTCAGAACCAATAGAACCACAATAGGTTCTATTTAAGGAAGTGAATAAATCCTTTAATGTCATGGTTTCTTGACCAATAGCATACGAACCAACATTAAAATGGGTATCGAAATCTTTTTCAGTCAAGTTGTGGTGGGATAACTCTAGATCTCGAACTCTAGGCTGCTTCCATAAATCCAATGGATCTAAATTAGCATGTTGATGCCCTCTGAATCGATAAGCATTGATTAGTTGCAGTACTCTTACTTGCTTCTCATCACTACTTGCAGCCTTCGCTGGCGCACTGCTGGTTGCTCTAGCCGCAGGACCTAGTGCTGCTAGGGCTTTGAATTGCTCTCTTATTAAAGAATGGTTGGTATCTAATTCAACACCATCTACTTTAGGCAAAGCTTCGAATATACTTCGCCACTGCTCTGAAACACTGTTTGGATCTTCCAAAAATGCTTCGTAGAGTTCTTCTATATAAGCAGCGTTTCCGCCAGCCATGTGTGAAGAATCCCACCATGCTTTCATCACGCTTTGTTGCATTATTGTCCCTTTAAAAAGTCAGGCTAACAACTGGATATCTAATATGCGTAAATATCCAAAAAATTAAAGTAAATAAACCCAAAAGGTTTGATTTTTTAAGCAAAAAAGCCATCCTACGAAGGATGGCTATTTAGACTTGCTGTCACGATTAACACCAATGGTGTCAAATGACTAAACTAAACAGCCCGTTGTAGTAGCATCGACTTAATATGGCCGATAGCTTTAGTAGGATTAAGTCCTTTCGGGCAAACACTAACGCAGTTCATTATCCCGTGACAACGGAAAACGCTAAATGCGTCATCCAAATCACTGAGTCGTGCATCAGTGGCTGTATCACGACTATCGATTAGGAATCGATAAGCGTGCAGCAATCCGGCAGGTCCAATAAATTTATCTGGATTCCACCAAAATGACGGACATGAAGTAGAACAACATGCACAAAGTATACATTCATATAAACCATCTAGCTTAGCACGCTCTTCAGGCAATTGAAGATGTTCACGTGCTGGCGGATGATTATCATCATTAATCAAAAACGGTTTAATTTTTTCATATTGAGTATAGAACTGACTCATATCAACGACTAAATCACGTACCACTGGCAAACCTGGTAAAGGACGAACTACGATTTTGCCTTTTCCTAATGCGGAAAGTGGCGTAATACAAGCCAAACCATTTTTACCATTCATGTTCACGCCATCAGAACCACACACACCTTCTCGGCATGAGCGTCTAAATGATAACGTTGGATCTTGTTCTTTAAGGGCGATAAGTGCATCAAGCACCATCATGTCTTGCCCTTCTTCCACTTCAAGCGAGTATTCTTGCATGCGTGGCGCGTTATCAACATCCGGGTTGTAACGATATATTGAGAAAGTAAGATTCATCTTCGTTACTCCTATTAATAAGTTCTAGCTTTAGGTGGAAACGCTTCGCGTAGCTTCGGTGTCATGTTCACGTCACGCTTAAGCATTGACTCTGACTCTGGCAAATAAACAGAGTGACACAACCATTGTGAATCATCACGATCTGGATAATCGAAGCGGCTATGAGCACCACGACTTTCTGTTCTAAAGTTCGCAGCTACTGCAGTACTAAACGCAGTTTCCATTAGGTTATCAAGTTCAAGACACTCAATGCGTTGAGTGTTGAAATCACTACTCTTGTCATCTAGACGAGCGAATTTCAATCTTTCCCTAATTTCTTTCAGTTCAGCAAGACCTTCGGCCATCGCATCCCCTTCACGGAATACAGAGAAGTTAAGTTGCATACATTGCTGCAAATCTTTCTTAATTTGAACTGGATCTTCACCTTTACCAACCTCTGAGCTTTCCCAGCGATTGAAACGTACCATTGCCTCTTCCACATCTGTTTGTGATGCTTCTGTAGAATCAATTTTATCGATAGCTTCACCAAGATGTAGACCTGTGGCACGACCAAATACAACCAAGTCTAATAACGAGTTCCCACCTAAGCGGTTGGCACCGTGTACAGATACACAAGCAATTTCACCACAAGCGAATAGTCCGCCAATGGGTTTTTCATTACCGTCTTTATCGATACCTATCGCTTGACCATCAACATTAGTTGGAATACCACCCATCATATAGTGACAAGTAGGAATAACTGGGATTGGTTCTTTAACCGGATCAACGTGGGCGAAGGTACGAGACAATTCAAGAATACCAGGTAATCTTGACTCAAGTACATCTTTACCTAAGTGATCAAGCTTAAGTTTAATGTGAGTACCCCAAGGACCGTCACAACCACGCCCCTCACGAATCTCGGTCATCATTGAACGAGCAACAACGTCACGACCCGCCAAATCTTTCGCGTTTGGTGCATAACGTTCCATAAAGCGTTCGCCGTCTTTGTTTAGAAGGTAACCACCTTCACCACGACAACCTTCGGTTACTAGGGTACCAGCGCCGGCGATACCGGTCGGGTGGAACTGCCACATTTCCATATCTTGAACCGGTACGCCAGCTCGTAATGCCATACCAACACCATCACCAGTGTTAATGTGAGCATTAGTAGTTGAAGCATAGATACGACCTGCTCCGCCTGTAGCTAACACCACCGCTTTAGATTTGAAGTAAACGACTTCACCACTTTCAATGTCAATTGCAGTACAACCTACTACATCACCATTTTGGTTTTTGACTAAATCAAGGGCGTACCATTCACTGAATACTTTCGTTTTATTTTTAACATTTTGCTGATAAAGCAAATGCAATAATGCGTGACCTGTACGGTCAGCTGCCGCTGCAGTACGAGCACCTTGCTCACCACCGAAGTTTTGCGACTGCCCACCGAAAGGACGCTGATAAATTCTGCCGTCTTCAAAACGAGAAAATGGTAATCCCATATTTTCCATTTCAATAATGGCTTCAGGACCTGTTTTACACATATATTCGATAGCATCTTGGTCACCGATATAATCAGAACCTTTAACGGTATCGTACATGTGCCATTCCCAGTTATCTTCGTGGGCATTACCTAACGCTACAGTAATTCCACCTTGAGCAGAAACCGTGTGTGATCGTGTTGGAAATACTTTTGAAAGTAACGCACAGGACTTACCTGATTGAGAAATTTGTAAAGCTGCTCGCATTCCAGCGCCGCCAGCTCCTACTACTACTGCATCGAACTCATGTACCGGAATACTCACTACACACCCCACAAAACAAATAAACCAACTGCAACATAAACAAATGCAATAATGTTAAGAACATATTGTAACGTTGCTCGCAAACCTGGCCCCTTGACATAGTCTGTTAAAACTTGCCAAAGACCAATTCTTACATGATACATAATTGCTACTAGCGTAATGAAAGTGAAAACTTTCATAAATATGCTAGAAAATAAATCTTTCCAAATTTCAAATGTCACCACGGGTGTAGCAATGAAGAAATAGGTCATGTAAAAAGAAAATAAGGTTATGATAAGTGCCGTAGCACGCAGAGTAACAAAATCTTGTACTCCGTTACGTTTTAAACCCGCTTGTTCGGTTACCACAATATAACTCCTATAACGATAGTCACTAATACCCACAAACCAATAGTGGCTTGTGCGCTTAAGTTGCCTGAATCGATTTCTTCCCAGTGACCCATATCCATAATCACGTGACGGATACCGCCAAGGATATGATAGGTCAAGGCGGATAAGGTACCGATAGCAACGAATTTACCAAGAGGCCCTGCCATTACTTCTTGCACTGTATTGAATCCATCTAAGGATGATACAGATACAGCCCACGCCCAGATCACAAAAATCAGAGCGAAGAACATAGCCACACCGGTTGCCCGATGTAAAATAGAAACTATAGCTGAGGGGGGAAAACTTATCGTATTGAGTTGAAGATTGACTGGTCTTTGTTTTTTCACTTTATGTGCCTGTAATCATTGTTGAGGTTTGACGCATTTATTTAAAGTTATTATGTTGTATAGTGCATAAACGAAATAGAGTTAAGCAAGCCCAACTGTTAACGCCTTGTTAATTAACTGTTAAACCTTTAACAACTAAGCGTTTTTTTCATTTAGTGTTGTAAAGTATATCCAGCGTTGAGATTAATTACAATTTTTGTTCTAGATAAAAACAGTTTAATTCTGAATTTGGGTAGTTATGAGTATTCTAGGTACATTTTAAGAATAAATATTAAACATTCATGTATTAAAATTGACTTGAGCTAACTTTCTAAGTACAAATACCACATTTTTTTTCATGGCTGTTATTATTGTATATATTTTTAACAGTTTAAGAACTTAGTCTAAGGAGAACATCTTATGGCAGAAACTAAAGCCATTTTAAAAGTAGGCGACAAAGAAGTAGAACTTCCGGTACTTTCGGGAACTGCTGGGAACGACGTAATAGATGTTCGAGCATTAGGCTCTAGCGGGTACTTCACTTTCGACCCTGGTTTCATGGCTACTGGTTCTTGCGAATCATCCATCACTTTCATTGATGGAGCTAAAGGCGTATTGCTACATAGAGGTTATTCAATTGAAGAATTGGCGAGAGACGCTGATTATATTGAAGTTTGTTACATGTTATTACACGACAAAACGCCAACTTCAGAAGAGTATACTGATTTTAAAAACACCATAACGCGTCACACTTTGGTTCACGATCAATTAACAAATTTCTTTAGAGGCTTCCGCAGAGATGCTCACCCAATGGCCATGTTGTGTGGCACAGTTGGTGCTCTTTCTAGCTTCTATCACGATGACTTGGATATTTCAGATCCTGAACAACGCCTAAGAAGTGCATACCGCTTAATCGCGAAAATGCCGACTTTAGTTGCTATGTGTTACAAATATAACGTTGGTCAACCCTTCGTTTATCCAAGAAATGATTTAAGTTATGCAGAAAACTTCCTAAATATGATGTTTTCTGTACCTGCTGAAAATTATGAAATAAGCCCAGCAGTTTCTCGCGCTATGGATCGTATCTTTACGTTACATGCGGATCACGAACAAAATGCTTCTACTTCAACAGTAAGACTTGCCGGTTCATCTGGTGCTAACCCTTACGCATGTATCGCCGCTGGTGTTGCATCTTTATGGGGACCTGCTCATGGTGGAGCAAATGAAGCATGTTTAAACATGTTACAAGAAATTGGCAGTGTTGACCGTATTCCAGAGTTTATTGATCGCGCTAAAGACAAAAATGACCCGTTCAGATTAATGGGCTTTGGTCATCGCGTATACAAAAACCATGATCCTCGTGCAACTGTAATGCGTGAAAGCTGTCATGAAGTCCTTGAAGAAATGAATATTGACGATCCATTGTTAAATGTAGCAATGGAACTTGAAAAAATTGCATTAAGCGACCCTTACTTCGCTGAGAAGAAGCTTTTCCCGAATGTGGATTTTTATTCAGGTATCATTCTTAAGGCAATAGGTATTCCAACTAACATGTTTACTTGTATTTTTGCCCTAGCAAGAACTGTCGGTTGGGTATCTCATTGGCATGAAATGCTAAGTCAACCTGGTCAAAAAATTGGTCGTCCTCGCCAGCTTTATACTGGTGAAGAGGTAAGAAAATACAACCCAATTAAAAAGTAACCAGTTAGTAATGTTAAAAATAGCGCCTATTGGCGCTATTTTTTTTCCTTTTAATTGACTGTAAACTTACTATTTTACAAAAACTTAGATATCTACGTTAATTTATCTTTAAAATTATGAAACTTGTCGTCATTGTTGACGTAACAAATATATAACATTAAAAAAAGTGATAAAAATGCTTAAATACCACGCCAAAATATTAGGTTACGCAGGATTAATACCCTTTATCATGCTGCCTTTTTTTATACTTTGGGAAACCGTCTCTTACTTTGAAGGCGTAGACTTTTTCATTCAGTATTCTGCAATAATTTTATCATTCTTAGGTGGGGCATTATGGTTTGATGGAATTGACAAAAAACGCTCTGTAGTCTTCTTATATATGGCGATGCTGCCGTCAATTCTAGCTTGGCTAAGTGTAATTTGGTTACCTCCGGTAATCGCGCTAATGACCTTAGCTTGCAGCTATACCCTAGTCATTTTCTACGAGTTTAGACTCTATACCCTCGCCTCATGGTATCGCTCATTGCGTATCCGTCTAACCGCAATTACCATTGGCAGCCATTTAATGATTATTTGGATAATTCAACAAATGTCTCGATAGTTGCCACAATGCCTGTCCCTACCATCATTCATTATCCAAAAAAAATAGCCCATAAGGACTATTTTTATTAACTTTTAACTACTACACAATTGAATTAAGCGCGGATAATCTCCAATAACTCTGCGGTTTTTTCCTCCATCAAGGTAATATCCCCTGAGGATTCAACATTTAATCGGATAACAGGTTCGGTATTCGATTTCCTTAAGTTAAACCGCCAATTACCAAACTCCAATCCTACACCGTCAGTATCATCAATGACCTCTGCCATGGGCTGATATTTTGCTATAACACGAGCAAGTGCAGCATCAGCGTCTTCTAATAAGCTATTAATTTCACCAGAAGATGGGAAAGCTGCTATACGCTGTTTCACTAATGCAGATAAAGGTTGCGCGCTGGTGCAAATTAACTCTGCTACCAATAACCAAGGGATCATACCTGAGTCACAATAAGCGAAATCTCGAAAATAATGATGAGCACTCATTTCACCACCGTAAACAGCATCCTCTTTACGCATTCTTTCTTTAATAAAAGCATGCCCAGTTTTACTTTTAATTGGTGTGCCACCGGCATTTTTCACAATATCTTCGGTATTCCAATATACCCGCGGGTCGTAAATAATTTTGCTTGAGGCATCTTTATCTAAAAACGCTTTTGCTAACAAACCGACGATGTAATAACCTTCAACAAATTCACCCTTTTCATCAAACAAAAAGCAGCGGTCAAAATCACCGTCCCAGGCAATCCCCATATCTGCTTTATGGGCAATAACAGCATCAGCTGTATCCGCCCGGCTTTCAGGTAATAATGGATTTGGAATACCATTAGGGAAGTCACCATCTGGTTGATGATGCACTTTAATGAATTTAATGGGGATATTGAGAGCTTCCAGTTGTTGTTCAATACTATCTAACGCTTTTCCTGCCGCTCCATTACCCGCATTGACTACCAGTTTCAGTGGCTTGAAGTTATTTAAATCAACATAAGAAAGCATATGTTCAACATAGGCCGGTAAACAAGAGCGCTGTGAATATTTGCCAGATGCGGTGAGCTTTTCAGTGGAAACACTTCCCTCTCCTTTTAGAAAAGCTTCATCACTACAGCGTTTATCCGAAAAAAAACTCAAACGCGACTCGACAGTGTCTTGCTCATATTGTTCAGCAATATCTTTAATTGCAAACAATCCAGTATCACCACTAATAGGACGAGATTCGCTTTTAACTAACTTCATACCATTGTAATCAATTGGATTGTGACTAGCGGTAACTTCTATACCACCATCCACTCCTAAGTGTTTAGTAGCGAAGTAAATCTCTTCAGTACCTGTCATGCCTAAATCAATCACATTAGCGCCACCATCAACTAAACCAGCACTCAATGCTAATTTTAATGGTGCTGAAGTGTGACGAACATCACCACCCACAACGACTTTATCGGCTTTCAAATACTCGGCATAAGCACGGCCTATGCGGTAAGCAACATTTTCGTCTAATTGCTCAAGTAACTTGCCACGAATATCGTAGGCTTTAAAACAACTTATTTGCATCTTGAATCCTTAATTACTTCGCTGTGCGACCATATCTATCTGAAAAACGCACAATGTCGTCTTCACCTAAATAACTTCCTGATTGCACTTCAATAAGTTCAAGGGGTACTTTGCCTGGGTTTTCTAAGGCATGGACAATGCCAATTGGTATATATGTGGACTCGTTTTCAGTCACTAAGAAGGTTTCTTCACCATTGGTTACTTTTGCAGTGCCTGAAACAACGATCCAATGCTCTGCGCGGTGATGGTGCATTTGCACGGATAATTTTTCGCCTGGATTTACGGTAATACGTTTCACTTGGAATCGTTCACCATTATCAATGGAATCATAGCTACCCCAAGGTCTGAACACTTCTCGGTGAAATTCAAACTCAGGACGATGTTGTGCTTTAAGTTCATTCACAACTGTTTTTATATCTTGAACTTTGTTCTTGTTGGCGACCAAAATAGCATCTTTGGTTTCTACCACAACTACATCATCTAACCCAACCACAGCAATTAAGCGCTGCTCTGAATTAATGTAGCTATTGTTTGTATTAGTTAACATAACATCACCCACACAAACATTGCCTTGCGGATCTTTGCTGTCAGCCGTTTCCCATAAAGATGACCAACTGCCAACATCATTCCAGCCAGCATCAAGAGGAACCATAGCCGCATCATCGGTTTTTTCCATTACCGCATAATCAACTGAATCATCTGGGCAAGTGGCAAAAATATCGGCATCAACGCGAACAAAGTCTAAATCTTTAGATTCAGATGAAATCGCCTCTTTACATACTTTGAGCATTTCAGGTGCAAATTTTTCTAGCTCTTGCAAGTAACGGCTCGCTTTAAACATAAACATGCCGCTATTCCAATAGTAGTCACCATTTGCAACATACTTTTCGGCGGTTTCCATATCTGGTTTTTCAACAAATTGAGACACTGCGAAGCCGGTCTCGGAATGGTTTAACTGTTCACCTCTGCGTATATAACCGTAACCAGTATGGGCACAGTCTGGCACTATACCAAAGGTAACCAACTTACCTTGTTCGGCCAATGCATTAGCGTGTTGTATCGCTTTATGGAAAGTTTTATTGTCTTTAATAAGATGGTCAGCGGCCAAAACCAGTAACACAGGATCTTCACCTTCGCTGCACGCTTGTAACGCAGCTAATGCGATAGCAGGAGCAGTGTTACGACCGACAGGTTCAAGTAATATACCACCGTGCTCCCTACCTTGTTGGCGCAATTGTTCAGCGACAAGAAAGCGGTGAGCTTCGTTACAGATAAAAATTGCAGGGTCCATATCTAAACCATCAAGACGGCTGATAGTATTTTGCAACATGGTGTTTTCATCGGTTAACGCTAAAAACTGCTTTGGCAATGCAGCTCGTGATTTTGGCCACAATCTACTTCCAGATCCGCCCGCCAGTACAACTGGTTTCATGTATTTTTCCTTTTTTATATTTTAATGATGCCTAGACCCATGACGTACTCCCAATACACGTATTAGAGCCCGTCATTTTCCTGAAACCATCCGTTCCACAAAGATAGATAAAAGCATGCTATAAAAGCTGCGCTTAGTAATCAACAACTGAATACCGATAAACTTAAAAACATGCGAATAAACTAAAATATAATCACTATTTTTACTTTTACGTTGCAAACTTTTAACGTCTCCTGATTACTTAAATTAGCAATATTGTTAGTAATTGATATACTGCGCCAAAATTACTATATAACAAACAAAACTCATCTATGCAGGAACAAAAATCCCGTTTCGGCGGCACCGAAAGACTTTATGGTGTTAACGAAACACAACGTCTAAAAAATGCTCACTTTTGTGTGGTAGGGATCGGTGGTGTAGGAACCTGGGCGGCTGAAGCATTAGCCCGCACAGCCATAGGGAAAATTACCTTAATTGATTTAGACGATATTTGTACCACCAATACTAATCGACAAATTCATGCTCTGAGCAATACCATTGGTGAAGCTAAAGTTGAAGTTATGGCTGCGCGCATTAAACAAATTAACCCTGATTGCGCAGTAAATTGTATAGAAGATTTTATCACTGCTGATAACTTACAAGATTACATAAACAAAGAATTTGATTATGTCATCGATGCCATTGATAGCGTGCCTGCAAAAGCGGCTTTAATCGCCCACTGTAAACGAAATAAAATAAAAATCATCACTACTGGCGGTGCTGGCGGTCAAATTGATCCAACTAGAGTAACCATTGCTGATCTATCTAAAACGATTCAAGATCCCCTTGCAGCAAAACTTCGAAATCAGTTAAGACGATTTCACAACTTTAGTCAGAACCCTAAAAGACGTTTTGCTGTTGAATGTGTTTATTCCACTGAACATCTGCGCTATCCGCAAGGAGATGGTAGCGTATCGTGCCAAAAATCAGACGCTCAAAGTAGTGCGCGATTGGATTGCAATAGTGGTTTTGGAGCATCGGTTTCAGTGACGGCATGTTTTGGTTTTTTTACCGCATCTCGAGCAATCAATAAGTTCTTGGGGGTATAGGTTAAACTCAATTGCGATAAAATTTCAGCTTAGTGCTGTGCGGCGCGCCACTGCTTAATGTCTAATATAATAGCGACGACCAACCAAACCAAAACCATTGAAATCATCAACCATGTGCTTTCAGCAACTTGCATTATTTCTTCACTTAACAATGCCGTACCAGTAATTAGGACTAAGTAATAAGGTAGGTTGAGTAACCCTGCCATCCAAACCACTTTTACCGGCTTTCTGTTACTACCTTGATTAAACATGAAAAAAGCCAATGAGTTAATGTGCACCATAGCTAATAAAAGCGCTTTCAAACTCGTAGATGAATGACCGGTTTTATGGTCACTACTTAAGCGCCCTAACCGGTAATTAATAAAAGAACCTAAGGTGGCGGCGGCAACCATAGCTAGGGTCAACCAGAGAATATCTGTGATACTTGGTTTGGATAAAATCACCAACACCACCGCAAAAAACTGCCCAGGAAAGTAGAACCCAACATAGACGATTGATTCAGCTAAGATAATGCAGAAAATTAACACATAAAAGTACTCTCCAAAAGACGACTTTAAGTCCTCTAAAATGGCGAGACCTGGTGGAATAACATCAAAGTGCACCAGAGTGGCAATTAACCACAAAGCAAAAAGAGCGGTTGTAGGTAGAATAAATTCATACTTCATGTGAACGTTACGCGTCTTAGAGGCTTTGGGATCAACCTAATGAATTTAACGGCCTAATGGAATTAAAAAACAAAAATAACAAATCTTTAAGAAAAGAAATGAGCCAGTTTGCCGATATCAAACCGTGCACTAATTAAATCCATTGGAAAATTAGACAAAAAGCGAATATATCGCCACAATCACGTTACTGTAATAGACAATACTCATATTAAGGATGCTTCATGCGCATGACCCAAGAAGAACTCAATCAGTTGATGGCAGACAGTGCTCAAAACGCGATTGATACGACGTTGGATGAATTTAAACTTGTATTAGATGGCTCAGTTGAAAGCATTGCTTTAGTCGACGATGTGATTTTAGCATGGATCGAAAGATACAAAGATCAAGCTTTGGAAAATGATGCAGTGTTCACAATATCTAACATTTATGGTGCTTATCTAGGCGAAATTTTTAAACAATTAGTTGGTGGAAATTGGCGTTATGATGAATCTGACAAAGATGCGCCCTACGTGGTAATGGAGTATTCTGGGAAATCTTATGCATTTGCTGGTATTTGTTATCAAAGACTGGTTAATGACAGTCAAATTAGTGTTCAAGATTATTTTCAACAAGCTGTCGCAAACAGCGTTCAATAACCACAAGAATAACCTGAAAAACAATTATGTGGGCTGTTTATCGGCCCAATCGGCTATCATGTAACGTACATGTCGACTTTTTAAAATCCAATATAACACTACAATATCAATCAACATCATTAACCCCACAGGCCAAGAAAATTGCCAATACTGACTGACCGAAATTTGCATTTGATGGGCTAAGTCGAGTAATACGGTCATAATCAAACAAGGTTTAATTAAGCATCGAACAAATTGCCACTTGCCATCCCACCACTTTTCTCTGTATGCCACTATGATGATGGCAAGAAGCGCTCCCCCACCAATCCCAAAACCGATATATAGCTCGCTTTTTTGTGGATAAAATATTTCAAGTAATCCGTCTGCATCACGGAAGTTACTAAGAGAAAGTACAAAAATAACGTAGCTTTTTGCAAGAAATAAACAACTCCACCAAAAAAAACGAGGAGGTTTAATTCTTCCGGCTTCATCATAATGATTTAAGGGTAATAATAATTTCGACATCTTAGGCGTTTATAGATTTTAGGGGATCAAGCCCTGAGTTGCGCCAACACAAATTATTCGCTTTCAGTTTGAATTCCTAGGGACAATAACATGTCATCAAGCACTTCATCTAAATCAACAAATGTTCCACTAGAAATATAAATACTCATACTAGAACGTATACTTACTTGCTGACCCTGTTGTTCCCCTAGAATTGTGTTTTCCAATGCATATCGCATACGTTCAAAAAATGATTTGGCTGAATCTTCTTCTATATCCGTCAAACAAACTATGAATTGTTCTGGTGCAAATCGTCCTAAAATATCTCTATCACGTGTTACCTGACTAAGGGTTAAAGATATTTGCTTTAACGCCAATTCGCTATTGGTCGCGCCTATTTGCCGATTTACATCGCGGAAATTGCCTAAATCAAATAACGCTAAAGCATTAGTGCGCCCTGGTGAGGGCTCTGGGACTCGTCTAATTTTAGCCAGGGCCGCTTTACTATTTAAAAGATTAGTAACCGTATCAAAGGACAAACTATTCAGGTAGCGGTGTCGTAACCAAAATATAATTGCCACAATAATAACCAAAAGCACACTGACGATGATGACGATGGTTTGTATACGCTCAAGTTTCGATGCTTGTAAACTAGCCTCTAAGCTTTGTATTTGACTATGCAAATTGGCAACACCAAGTATTTTACCTGATTCTTGCTGCTCAACTGTCTTATTGATCATTACATCTGAAAATGTATCAAAGGCCTTTTCAGCGCCTTCAATATCACCTAAAAACAAGTGTATTTGTACAATGAACTTCAAATAATCCTTATTTCTATTAATAAATAATTTATAACCATCACTGGTATTTTGTTCATCTACTAAAAATTGCTGTAGGCATTCAACATCATCATCCTCATAACACACCACAGCACTATACCAACGATACAAACTGTTAAATGTGGAACTGTTTATGGAGTCAAGATAGATTTTCCACTTCGCCAAACTAAAGCGTAATTGCTCAATGTTATTGGTTCGATAATGATAACCCGCTTCGGAAAAATACAGCCAGACGTTTGATAATGCGGTGTCGACAGAGAGGTTTACGCGTTTAAACTCTTGTATTGCTTGTTCTGCTTTTTCAAAATTCCCAGCGGCCATATGAGACGAAATGACACTCATAAGTGTGGCGAGTAAATTGGAACTTGTGTAAGTGTTTAGACCTAATTCATAAGACTTCTGAAATTGTTCAGCGGCTAAAACTTGCTGACCAAGCGATGCGTAAAGAAGGCCTATGTTGTTATGGATGTGAGCTAAAGCCGCCTGATCATTTTTCAATGCATAGGTTTCTAATAAAGCATACATTTTTCCAAGTTTGACACCATCATCCATGTCAGCATGACACACAGTGATCAAGCCCAATTGCGCGCTTAAATTAATCCCTTCAAAATTATCATTGGAAAGCTGCTCTGCTTTTTCATAGAGCTCACAGCGTTCTAAATTTTCTTGCACATCATAAATAAAACCTAACTGATAAGTGGCCGATGCATAATATTCCATGGTTTGATTGACATCAGCGTTATTGAGAAGCTCAATTAAAGCCTGTTTAGCTTCCTCATGTTTACCAACACAAATTTGCCAATGGGTTTTCATCACCATAAGTTGGAATCGTTGCGTATCGCTCAACCCAGGAATATTTAAATAGCGGTCAATTGCTAGATTCGCATCATCTTCAGGACAATCATAGGGCGCCACAGTGGAGGTCAGAATAAAGTTATCAATCTCACTAATTTCATCAGCAAAACCTACCGATGACGTAATCAGCAAAACAATAAAAAAACAAAAATAGACTAGCTTTATAATCAAGATAATATCCGATCAGTAGTTAAAGAGAAGCAGTTATTCAGCATAATTTAATCATTCTTTTTATTGTTTTTTGTTACTTGATTTTTGTTTTAAAGCTAAACACTGGAGCCCCTTAAAACCCTTACGATTAGTTTAATTCTTTATAGTTTTAAGCACAAGATAGAATCAAGGGTTTGAAAAAGCCGAATAAAGGGTAAAGGTCTTGCAACTGTAGCATTAAACGTAAAATCAGCTTTGTTTTAGTTTTTATTAGGCGCTATCGTCACAAAGGACAATCCTGTATAATCCTGCGCGTTAAATAATCAATTCAGCTAAGACAGTCTATTTCGACTGCATTTTAGATTAATTCCGTATTTTAATGTTTGAACCAATCTGTTTAAACAACACTAGTTAGAGCACAAGGCGCAAAATGACCGTAGAAATCGTTAACCCCAAGCAAACCACAACCCTTGAAACACCAGTTAAGGTCTTGGAATCAAATACTGCAAATAAAGCAGCTTCGGGAACCAAGATAGGGTTTGTTAGCTTAGGTTGCCCTAAAAACTTAGTCGACTCGGAACGCATTTTGACTCAGTTACGCACCGAAGGATATGACGTCGTACCAACTTACAATGACGCGGAACTAGTGATTGTTAATACCTGTGGATTTATCGATTCTGCAGTGCAAGAATCATTGGATACCATAGGTGAAGCGCTTGCAGAGAATGGCAAAGTCATAGTCACTGGGTGTTTAGGAGTCAAAGAAGACGAAATTCGTGAAGTGCACCCCAATGTATTGGCGATTACCGGCCCCCACGCATATGAAAGCGTAGTCGAGCAAGTTCATTCACATCTGCCGAAACCTAAACACGACCCTTTTATGCAGCTTGTACCAGACCATGGCATTAAGCTTACCCCTAAACATTACGCCTATTTAAAGATTTCCGAAGGCTGTAATCATAGATGTACGTTTTGCATCATTCCCTCTATGCGCGGGGATCTAGTTAGTCGTCCTGTGGGTGACATTTTAGATGAAGCCACTCGATTAAAAAATGCCGGAGTCAAAGAGCTATTGGTCATTTCTCAAGATACTAGCGCCTACGGTGTTGATGTAAAATATCAAACCGGTTTCTGGGATGGAATGCCGGTGAAAACCGACATGCTAGGGTTATGTAAAAAGCTGGCGGAAATGGGCATTTGGGTGCGTTTGCATTATGTTTACCCTTACCCTTCAGTTGATAAAGTAATTCCATTAATGGCGGAAGGGAAAATATTGCCTTATTTGGATATCCCTTTTCAACATGCCACTCCTAGAATACTCAAGCTAATGAAACGTCCAGCGGCGGCTGAGAAAACCTTAGAGCGCATTAAAGCTTGGCGAGCCATTTGCCCACAATTAATCATCCGCTCCACTTTTATTGTGGGTTTTCCTGGCGAGACAGAAGAAGAATTTCAACAGCTTTTGGACTTTTTAAGTGAAGCTCAATTAGACCGAGTGGGTTGCTTTAAATACTCGGACGTTGAGGGAGCTAAAGCGAATGATTTACCGGATCCAGTTTCCGAAACCGTTAAACAAGAAAGGTTTGAGCGCTTTATGGCTTTGCAATCTCAAATCAGTGCGGAAAAGCTGCAACAAAAAATAGGCTTGGAATATCAAATTCTGATTGACGAAGTAACCAGCGAAGGCGCTGTAGGACGGTGTTTCGCAGATGCTCCAGAAATAGACGGACAGGTTTATTTAACTGATGAATTTGACGTTAACCCTGGCGATCTAATTTGGGGACAAATAATTCATGCTGACGAGCACGATATGTGGGCCGTAAAAGTAGAAGATTAACTTACTTTTATTATGCTAATGAGCAATACGCTCTTCACCTTCAATAACGGGCTGTCAATCAGCCCGTTATGCTAAGTACGGACACTGATAAGTACGAATACTTTTTATCTCCTTAACTTTCGCCTTTATCCTCTTGTGCTTGTTCAACTAATTCTTGTTTAAGGCGCTTATTGGTTTGTACCCCCAATTCACGGAATTGTTCTATTTGACGAACAAGATTTCCTTTCCCTGAGACCAATTTATTGGTAGCTGCATCAACATGTTTTTGTACCGTTTCGACGGATTTACTGATTTTTTCAATATCATCTACGAAACCGTGGAATTTGTCATACAACTTCGCTGCTTGTGAGGCAATTTTCTGGGCATTTTGATTCTGATATTCGTATTGCCAAATGTTATTTATGGTCCTCAGTGCCACTAGTAAGTTGGTAGGGCTAACCAACATAATATTGTTATCCAAGGCCAACTTAACCAAGTCTGGCGCTTGATCTATGGCGACTAAAAACGCCGATTCGATGGGAATAAACATCAACACGTAATCGAGCGTGCGTATGCCTTTTAGATCTTGATAATCCTTTTTCCCTAAGCCCTTAATGTGGTTGCGAATAGACTGGGTATGGGCCTGCAAAAATTGCTGGCGGGCAAGTTCATCATCCTGACAATTAAAATAACGTTCGTAATCTGCCAGTGACACTTTGGAATCAATCACAATGTCTTTGTCGTTGGGTAGGTGCACCACGACATCCGGCTGATATAGTTTTCCTGATTCATTTTTCAGGCTCACCTGAGTATCGAATTCGTGCCCTTCCCGCAACCCAGACTCGGTTAAAATGCGCTCTAAAACAACCTCGCCCCAATTCCCTTGTTGTTTATTATCGCCTTTGAGGGCTTTGGTTAACGCGGCAGCGTCTTGGGTAATTTGCTGATTTAGCTGTTTGAGCCCTAAAATTTCTGTTTTAAGAGAAGCCCGTTCTTGCCCCTCTTTCACATATTGATCGGAAACCTGCTTTTTGAAGCCTTCTATTTGTTCTTTAAGAGGCGTTAGTAGCGCATCTAATCCTGCTTGACTGGATTGTGTAAACTTCTGTTGTTTTTGTTCAAATATTTTATTGGCTAAATTTTCGAATTGTTCCTGCAAGCGTTTTTCAGCGCTAGTCAGTAAATCTAGCTTATCTTCTAAGGCGATGCGTTCTTGGGCAAAACTGGCCCCTTGGGATTCAAGTTGGGAATAATATTTATTCGATTTGTCGTTGGCCTTTTGCGCGTTTTCTTGCCAAGTTACGAGCTGCTTAGATAACTGCTCTATTTGTAAATCTTTTTGTTCCAATTCACCAAATTTTCGCTGTGCAATGAGCTGCTGTTCATGAGCCTGGTCAATTTTTGCCTGCATTTTTTCAAGTTCATCATGCTGCTGCAGAATTTGCCTTTCAAGTTGTTGACGATTGAGTTCTTGCTGTAATTGTAGCTCTTCTTTGTCAGCAGAGTGGTTTTTACGATTTATAATGTTGGTAATAAGCGCCCCAAATAACAGTCCTACAAATGCGGCACTGACTAACAGTAAAATGGTATTTTGATCTAAATCTACATTCATATTAACGGATTCTAATTATTGATGGTGGGTACATATTACGAAGCTTTCGAGTCAAGAAAATGAGTGCACCCCAGGCGAGATGCACTCTTATAGCGTTTAAACAGACGATAATTACGCCTTGTATGATTCCTCTATTTTCACTTTCCAAATAGCCGGCCCAGTTTCGTGGGCATTTGCGCCACTACTATCCACGGCAACGGTTACTGGCATATCTTCAACATCAAACTCGTAGATTGCTTCCATACCTAAATCTTCAAATGCAACTACACGTGACTTTTTAATCGCTTTTGATACTAGGTACGCTGCGCCGCCCACGGCCATTAAGTAAACGGCTTTGTGTTTAGCAATGCTATCTACAGTTGCAGGTCCACGCTCGGCTTTACCGATCATGCCAATCAAACCGGTTTTTTCCAGCATCATGTCCGTAAACTTATCCATGCGCGTGGCGGTAGTTGGTCCTGCGGGACCAACGGCTTCATCACCAACCGCATCAACTGGGCCAACGTAATAAATAAAACGGTTTGTAAGGTCTACACCCTCTGGTAGCCCTTCACCATTGTCCATCATGGTTTGAATGCGTTTATGAGCGGCATCACGACCAGTCAACATTTTGCCTGAAAGTAAAACGGTTTCACCTACTTTCCAATCCAAAATATCTTCTTTAGTCACTTCATTTAAATTCACTCGGCGGGTATTTTCTCCCACTTCCCAAGTGATATCTGGCCAGTCTTCTAATTTAGGTGGCGTCAATTCAGCCGGACCACTGCCATCAAGGTGGAAATGAGCGTGACGGGTGGCCGCACAATTGGGGATCATAGCAATGGGTTTTGACGCTGCATGGGTAGGCACCGATTTAATTTTGATATCAACAACAGTGGTCAACCCACCTAACCCTTGTGCACCGATACCAAGATCGTTAACCTTTTTAAATATATCCAAACGCAGTTTTTCTTCCGTGGTTTCTGCGCCGCGTTCCATTAATTCTTGAATATCAACAGGATCCATTAAGCTTTCTTTGGCCAATACCGCAGCTTTTTCCGCAGTACCACCAATACCTATTCCTAACATACCTGGCGGACACCAGCCCGCGCCCATTGTGGGTAGGGTTTTGACCACCCAATCAGCAATGTCATCACTTGGGTTAAGCATCACCATTTTTGATTTATTTTCAGAGCCGCCGCCTTTAGCCGCGATCATCACTTCTATACCTTCACCTGGTACCATATCAATATGTACTACTGCAGGGGTGTTATCTTTAGTGTTCTTACGCGCACCTGCAGGGTCAGATACAATCGACGCTCTAAGTGGGTTGTCAGGATTGAGGTAAGCACGACGAGTTCCTTCATCGACCATTTGTTGAACCGTCATGTCAGTCTTATCCCATTGCACGCCCATTCCAACCTTGACAAAACAGGTCACAATACCTGTATCTTGGCAAAGGGGACGTTTACCTTCAGCAGACATACGAGAGTTAATTAGAATCTGCGCCATGGCATCTTTTGCTGCCTGACTTTGCTCTCTGTTGTAAGCCGCTTCTACCGCTTTTACATAATCTATTGGGTGATAATAGGAAATAAATTGTAATGCATCTTCAATGCTATCAATTAAATCTTGCTGACGAATGAGTGCCATAGGTGCCTCTAAATCAATTGTAGGGAAGTTTTTTGTGTCTTAAATATCCGCCAATATGATACCCTCTTGGAATCAATTGCTCCATCGCTAAACGCGTATAATTTAAATTTGTTGGTAAAATTTTCATGCAGCATAGCGCTTGTAAAAGCTCTCGTATTCAAACACTTGCTATTCCAGCCTCCACAGACATCACGGAATTGTTTGCTCATTACTGTCAATCTAAATGGTCTATTTTACTGGATTCAGCAAATAGCTCCCACAAAAATGCGCGTTTTGATATTTTTGTCGCCAAGCCTATTGCTGCGATAACCGCATATCAAAATTCTTGTGAAATTGAGTACTTCTATGATCATCTAAATGATTATTCGCCGATAGAAAAAGTGGAGAAAATAACCGGACAACCCATTGCCATTTTACGAACCTTGCTGCAATCAAGCCTTCCCAAAGAGCAGCCAACAACTAAGGACAGAGACCGCCTATTACCTTTTACCTGCGGTGCCATGGGCTATTTTGGTTACGACTTAGGTCGTTGTTATGAAACTTTGCCTAAAGTTGCAAAAAGTGTCTATCAAAGCCCTGATATGGCTGCAGGGATTTATAGTTGGAGTGTCATAAAAGACAACCACACTGGGTTATTTTACCTGACAGATATCCCTAGCCTGCCTGCACCATCTAAAGCAGAAATTGAAAACCTATTGAACCGTCCTTTATGTGAAAAAGCTCAAGGGAAATGGCAGTTAAGAACGCCTTGGCAATCTAATATGTTAAAGAATGAGTATGTGGATAAGCTACAAAGAATTCTAGATTACTTGCGCGCAGGAGATTGTTATCAGGTTAATTTGGCTCAACGTTTTCACGCGCAGTTTAGTGGATCAACATGGCAAGCCTACCTAACACTTAGAAAATCCAATCAAGCTCCTTTTTCTGCTTACATTCAACTTGTAAACAGCACGGTGTTAAGTATATCGCCGGAACGTTTTTTAAAGGTAAAAGACAGCCAAGTGGAAAGCCAACCAATAAAAGGTACACGCCCTCGCTCGACAAACCCAAGCACAGATATAAGCAATATCGAAGATTTAAAAAATTCTACAAAAGACCGAGCTGAAAATTTAATGATAGTGGATTTATTGCGAAATGATTTGAGTAAAGCTTGTGAAGACCACTCGATTCAAGTCCCTGAGCTTTTTGCCATAGAATCCTTTAAAGCGGTTCATCACCTTGTGAGCACGGTTACTGGAAGATTAAATAGCAGTGATGATAGTCTAAGCTTGTTACAAGGTGCATTTCCGGGCGGTTCCATCACAGGTGCACCTAAAATACGTGCCATGCAAATAATTGATGAATTGGAGCCTCATAGAAGAAATATCTATTGCGGTAGCATTGGTTATATAAATAGAAACGGTGATATGGACACAAGTATTTGTATTCGTACTTTATTATGTGAAGATTCACAGATATATTGTTGGGCAGGGGGTGGAATTGTTTTAGATTCAGATCCTGAAGATGAATATCAAGAAAGTTTAGATAAGGTGTCGAAAATTTTACCCATTTTGGAAAACGACTTATGAATAAAGAAGAATTTATTCGTCGCTTTCAACATATTAGAAAAATTAAACCAGAAGCAGATTTCCCGTTAACTGAAATAGGTAAACCTGCTGCTGTTCTGATCCCGATTATAGAGCGCGCAGATCAATTAACCGTTTTATTCACCCAACGAGCTATGCACTTAAAAAATCACCCCGGTCAAGTTAGCTTTCCAGGTGGAAAACTGGAGAAAAGCGATATTGACCTAGCTCACACAGCGCTGCGGGAAACAGAAGAGGAAATCGGACTTACCCCAGAGAAAATAACCCTCATTGGGAGCTTACCCAAATATCGTACTGTCAGCCGTTTTGAAGTCACGCCTTTTTTGAGTTTTGTACAACCTGAGTTTGAACTCATTCTGGATAGAAACGAAGTTGACAATGTGTTTGAAGTACCGCTATTACACCTTATAAACAAACAGAATCATTTTATTCATTGGGTCAATCGCGGCCAAATTAAACATCCTATTTATTTTATCACTTGGCAGGATAAAACCATTTGGGGGGCGACAGCTTCGTTCGTTAGACTGCTGTCAAATCACATAGATTATGAATCCCTAGATGAGACTGTATAAGTTTTATTTACGCCGTCATTAACAATTCTCGTCTAAAAACCCCCTGTAAACACTTGCCCTCCTGAGTAACTATCCGCATAGTATTGTGGTATTCATTTTAGCGAGGAAAATACGGAAATGATCAGCGTTTTTGACATGTTTAGTATTGGTATCGGCCCATCGAGTTCACATACAGTAGGACCCATGCGCGCCGCAAATGCCTTTTGTCAGCAACTATTTTCAGACAATTTGCTATCCAACGTTGATCAAGTTTGTGTTGAACTATTTGGCTCTCTTGGCCAAACCGGAAAAGGTCACGGCACCGGAAAAGCAGTGATTTTAGGCTTAATGGGATTCGACCCAGAAACCGTTGACGTATCCAAGGTTGAGACTTGGTTATCTGACATTCAGCAGTCTCAACAAATTAACTTATTCGGTACACAAAAAGTCAAGTTTCCTCGCGAAGGCGCTATTGTATTTCATCGCCGTAAAACCTTAGCCCTGCATTCAAATGGTATGACTATTCATGCCTACCAAAATAAACAACTTGTTATTAGTCAAACCTATTACTCTATTGGCGGTGGATTCATTGTCAAAGAAGAGGATTTTCAATCTGTTAAAGATATGTCGTTGGAAAAGCAGCAAAAACCCTTACCCTTTCCGTTTGCAAGTTCCTTTGAATTAATTAAACAGTGCAAAGAAAACGGCCTTTCAATTAGCGCATTGATGTTAGAGAACGAATCCACCGTGCAGCCTAAAGCAGATGTCATCGATAAACTCTGGAAAATTTGGCAGGTCATGCTGGAATCTGTGAATAACGGCATTCACACTGAGGGGATCTTACCTGGTGGCCTTAAAGTGACTCGTCGGGCCCCTGCCCTTTATCGGCGCTTAGAAACTGAACAAACAGCAGATCCAATGCAGGCTATGGATTGGGTTAACCTTTTTGCATTGGCAGTAAACGAAGAAAATGCCGCCGGTGGACGAGTGGTTACCGCGCCGACCAATGGTGCTGCAGGCATTATTCCAGCTGTGTTGTGTTATTTTGACAAATTTGTCCGCAAAGTGGAGAAGCCGACCGCCGCGAGGTATCTGCTTACCGCGGCAGCAATCGGTATTTTATATAAAAAGAACGCGTCAATCTCGGGTGCAGAGGTAGGTTGCCAAGGTGAAGTTGGCGTTGCGTGCTCCATGGCCGCGGGTGCTTTAACGGAAATCATTGGTGGCTCTGTGGATGCGGTGGAAAATGCTGCTGAGATCGGTATGGAACATAATTTGGGGCTAACGTGTGATCCCGTAGGCGGCTTGGTACAAGTACCTTGTATTGAACGTAATGCCATGGGCGCAATAAAAGCCATTAACGCGTCACGATTAGCCTTGCGAGGCACTGGCCAACATAAAGTGTCCTTAGACAAAGTGATTAAAACCATGTGGGACACAGGCAACGATATGAAGTCCAAATACAAAGAAACCGCACGAGGCGGTTTAGCAGTAAATATAATAGAGTGTTAACTGATTAAGTTAAGTCTAGATTGGCGTGCGTTACCCGTTACTTAACGGGTAACGTTAGGCCTTTAAACATCTTCTCTACTTCATCATTATTCTTTTGCATCATCGCACGCTCAACCACATCTTTGGTTAAGTGTGGAGCAAATCGTTCGATAAATTCATACATGTAGCTGCGTAAGAATGAACCTTTCCTAAAGCCAATTTTAGTCGTGCTATACTCAAACAAGTGGCTGGCATCTATTTTAACCAAATCATTATCGAGTTTGTCATCTACTGCCATAGAGGCAATAACACCCACTCCGACACCCAATCTGACGTAGGTTTTAATCACGTCAGCATCTGTTGCCGTAAAAACAATTTTAGGTTTTAGTCCCGCTCGGTCAAACGCCTGGTCTAATTCTGAGCGTCCGGTAAACCCAAACACATAGGTAACCAATGAATACTCAGCAATGTCTTGAATAGTGATTGTGGTCTTTTTCGCTAATGGATGATCGCGATTAACGATAATACTGCGATTCCAGTGATAGCAAGGTAACATGACTAAGTCGTTGTACAAATGCAAGGCTTCAGTTGCAATGGCAAAGTCAGCCTCTCCTTTAGCCGCTAAATCACTAATTTGCGACGGCGTACCTTGATGCATATGTAATGATACTTTTTTGTATTTACCCATAAAACCTTTAATCACGTCAGGCAGTGCATAGCGTGCTTGAGTATGGGTAGTCGCGATATTCAATTTACCTTGGTCAGGTAAAGTGTGCTCTCTGGCTACAGCTTTAATACTTTCTACTTTTGCCAAAATTTCACGTGAAATATTAATCACGTCTTGGCCAGCATCAGTCACATGTGTAAGATGTTTACCGCTACGACCAAAAATCTGGACGCCTAACTCATCTTCTAGCATGCGAACTTGTTTGCTTATCCCCGGTTGCGAGGTGTATAAATTTTCTGCCGTAGCAGAAACATTCAGATTGTTGTTTAAGACTTCAACAATATATCTTAGTTGCTGTAATTTCATTTTTATTAACCAAGTGCCTTTGAGAACATATAGATATATGAATAACATATTTACTCTAGGTTACATTAATTCCATAAAATTTTAATAAAAATCTGCTTTTTTATTCCAGTTAAGTAAAATTTTTGGTAAATATCCCTCAGTTCAGGGATACTAAATCTTTTGTAGCCCAGTTCAACGAGTAATACAGTGACAGAAAAAGAGCACCAATTGATTGACTTTTCAACCATATTAGCCGCAGCCGTGCACGATATGAAAAGCTCACTAAATCTCTTGCAACAGTCTATTGATGGTCTAAATAAAACAATCGAACCAGGAAATCGCTCTGCTCAGCAATTTTTATCTAGTGCTCACTACGAATCTTCACGTTTAAATACAGGATTAGTACAACTTTTGTCTTTATATAGGGCGGAAATGGAAAACCTGCCGATAAATGTAGATGAGTGCTTTATTGACGATTTGTTGGAAAACATTTTTATTACCCATGAGTATTACTTGGGGTATAAAAATATGACTCTGGAAATCGAGCAAACTCAAGGGCTGGTGCGTTATTTAGATCAAGACTTAATTCACCTTCTGTTAAATGACATTTTAGTAAATGCTATACGCTACGGTAGTTCAACCTTGTTAGTGTCTGCTTATGAAGAAGACGACTGGTTGGTCATTAAAGTAGAAGATGATGGTAATGGTTATCCGAGTAAAATGTTAGAGAACAACGAAATTGAGATGCAAGACATTAAATTGAGTAACGGGCGAACAGGTTTAGGAATATTTTTTGCTAGATTAATAGCTTCAGCTCACCGCCGAGGTGATAAAAAAGGCGAGATAGTGCTATCCAATGGCGGAAAATTAGGCGGTAGTGTATTTACACTTAAGTTGCCTTAACATTCGGTTTTATAGAAAAAAGTCAGTTGTTACAGGATTTAAAGACTAAATGATTTTTCCTATCATAATAATTTTAATAGTCTCGTTGGTGGTGGTCGCAATAGTGGTGAACGCATTGCAGCAGCACAAAGAAAAAATCGAGGCAGAAAAACGGACTGAAATTGCCAAACAGAAATCGGTGATTGATGAAACCGAAGATATCCTGATGACTGTAGATACTATCCCTGTATCTCAACGGTTAGTTGCCGTGTTGCAAAATCGTATTCTTAATGCCTTAAAAATTATGTATGAACTCAATCCCAGCATCCCGGAATTAAAACAACGGATAAAACAGAGCCAAGATCGACTAAAAATGGTTGATATGGAGTCTCCTCCCCCAAGTCACGATAACTTTGTCTTACCTGATAGCGACAAAATGGTCATTCAATATATCCAAGCCGTAAAAAAGTTTCGCTCGTTGTTGCGCTCGGAGCATGCAAAAGGAAAGGTAGATACACAGTTATATAGTTTAGAAGATAGACAACTTTCCGCGTTGCAGATAAAAGTCAATGTTGAGACGCTTGCAAAGCGCGGTAACTCGGCTTTGCAATCCAATATGTTAGGGTCTGCCCGTCAATATTTTGAAAAGGCAATTGCAGCCCTAGAAGCACAAAACCAACCCGATCAATATAATTTGGAACGTAAAGCCACTCTAGAGGAACGTTTGAAAGTTATACAAGATAACCTGCGTAATGCGAACGCCAAAGATAGACAGAAAAAACAAGAAGAAGAAAGAGATGAATTAGACGAATTATTTGCTCCTAAGAAAAAGTGGTAAAACTGCTTTTTAATATTCGTTAGTTATTGTGATGTTTCTTGCCATTACTATTTTGAATGAGCAATTTCCATAAGGTTTCAGCTGGCACAGACAGGGATTTTCTCGATGCCTTAACCATCCCAATTCGTCGAACTAGATTTTCCCCTTCTATGGGTAAACACACCAGTTCCGTATGACTAAATTGCTGCTGACAAATACCCGGCACAACCGAGACTCCAATATCTTGTTTGACGCATTCGCCTAAGGTCGCCAATTGATTAGCCTCAACCACAATATTTAAATCAATACGATTAATTTGTGCAAAGTCTTCTATCCATTTCCTTACTGATGAGCCCCTATTCAATACCACAAACGGATATTCACACAATTGTTGCCAAGTTACTTTTGCACATTTTGAAAGAGGATGATTTGAGGCTACAACAGCAATAAACTTATTAGTCATCAAAGGCTGAAAATCCAATCCATCCAACTGATCATTTTCAAAGGTAAATCCAATTTCCGCCCGCCCATCACGAACCGAGTCAATCACATTTTCCATAACCACATCACGAATAGTTAGATTGATGTCTTGCCAATTTTTATGAAAAGACTTTAATACACCAGGCAAAATACTGCTGGCAAAAGATGGCATAGCTGCAATGGTTAGCCGCCCCCTTTGCATGGCAAACAAATCTTGCATGTCAGCAATAGCCGTTTCCCAATCATGCATTAATCGTTTAGCTACAGGCACAAACTCCCTACCTTCATGACTCAGTTGTACTTTACGGGTAGTACGCGAAAATAGTGCACCTCCCAAGAAAGCTTCTAGCTTTTTAATCGATGTGGATAACGCAGGTTGTGATAAGTGCACTTTTTCTGCCGCTTCTGCAAATGTGCTAGAGCGCGCTAACGTTATAAAACATTGCAATTGTTTGTAGGACAACATTAATTGAACCCATTAATAAAAATTATTTATTAATAATCATATTAAATCAATTTTACTTTAATTCAAGTTGGATTAATACTAAGTTAAATTTATGTAAAGAAGAGGCTTTTATGAGCGGATTTAATAAAGTTGTTACTAGCTATGAAGACGCATTAGCAGGCTTACAAGACGGCATGACAGTTATTGCCGGCGGATTTGGTTTGTGCGGTATCCCCGAAGGTTTAATTGCCCAAATAAAGGCTATGGGAACCAAAGATCTTACCATTGTTTCCAACAACTGTGGAGTTGATGGCTTTGGGTTAGGCTTGCTACTTGAAGATAAACAAATTAGCAAAATGATTTCTTCTTATGTGGGAGAAAACGCCTTATTTGAAAAGCAATTATTAGACGGTGAGTTAGAAGTTGAACTGACTCCTCAGGGCACCCTAGCTGAAAAAATGCGCGCCGGTGGAGCTGGAATTCCGGCATTTTATACGGCAACGGGTTACGGTACTCCTGTTGGTGAAGGCAAAGAAGTTAAAGAGTTTAATGGCCGCCCCTATATTTTAGAAGAGTCGATTACTGGCGACTTTGCTATCGTCAAAGCTTGGAAAGCGGATATTTTTGGAAACTGTATTTATCGTCATACCGCTCAGAATTTTAATCCGATGGCGGCAACGGCGGGTAAAATCACTATTGTAGAAGTAGAAGAGATTGTTCCTCCAGGTGCTATTCCACCCAGTCAAATTCAAACTCCAGGTATTTATGTGAATCGAGTCATCCAAGGTGAATTTGAAAAACGAATTGAACGTCGTGTTGTTGCAAAAACTTAAGGAGAAATCTAATGGCTTTATCTCGAGATCAAATTGCTATGCGCGTTGCGCAAGAGTTTCAAGACGGAGACTATGTAAATCTTGGTATTGGAATTCCAACTCTTGCAGCTAATTATGTGCCTGAAGACGTTGCCGTGATGTTGCAATCAGAAAATGGCTTGTTAGGAATGGGACCAAATCCAACCGAAGAGCAACTTGATGCAGATATGATAAACGCAGGCAAAGAAACCGTCACTGCTATTACCGGAGCGTCCATTTTCAATTCTGCTGAAAGCTTTGCAATGATTAGAGGCGGCCATGTAGATTTTACCGTGTTAGGTGCCTTTGAAGTCGACTCCAGCGGCAATATAGCATCTTGGATGATCCCCGGTAAATTGATAAAAGGCATGGGCGGAGCTATGGATCTGGTCGCCGGTGCTAAAAACATCATAGTGACCATGACCCACGCAGATAAATATGGTAACTCAAAACTATTGGAGACTTGCACGTTACCCTTAACAGGCGTGAATTGTATCAACAAGATTATTACTGATTTAGCCGTGGTTGAAGTCAAAGACGGTGCATTTCATTTATTAGAGCTTGCGCCTGGCGTGTCTGTGGATGAAGTAAAAGAAAAAACAGCTGGAAAACTAGTCGTCAGCGACTCAGTTAAAGAAATGGTATTTTAAGCCAGTTTTAAAGTGTAATTGAGGGATATGTTCCCTGCCCTCAATTGCACTATTTTATTTGTATTCTTCAACAAATTTAATTTCCCCCTCCAATCTAAACCCCCGTATATACAGGTTAAGATTAACGATACATAAATTCCCTTATCTCAATTAATATTTATTGTTTACAGTCCACTTAAATTGATTACTTTTAAACCCCTTTCCATTACAATCTACCAACAACTCCTTCGCTATTTATAGACACACTTAACTCGAGACTCATTTTGAACAAAGCAATATTTATGGCTGCATTGTATTTGATTTTTGTTTTTCCTTGCTATGCAAATCAACAAATCTTAGCCATGCCTATTCAAGATAAATTAAAAGAAGCAAGAGACTATTTGTCTGTTTTACCCGAAAGATCCCTAGCCATTTTAAGTAACAAAGAGCATCTATTAAGTATTGATAGTCAGGAAACGTTAGCGGATTGGTATGATGCAAAATTAATTGCTGCAATAAGAGTGGCAAATTTACAACAAATTTATTTAACCCTTTTAGAAATAAGTGAACTACAAAATACAGTGTTTTTCCAAAAACATAGCTCTACAACGTTTAACGGTATTGGCATTTGGATGCGTCGTTCTGGTTTTCTTAAAGAAGCTAAAATAAGTTACGCATGTAGTTTAGAAAATAGCAAAACGGAAAGAGCTAAAATTTCACCTATGTTAAATCTGGGCATAGTGGAAACGAAGTTAGGTAATAATGCTAGCGCCAAGCAACTTTATAATTTGGCGTTTAATACCGCAGAAAAATATGAAATGGAGAATATATTTGCGGTTGTCGAGAACAGTCTCGGCAACATCGCCTTATCTGAAGGGAATTATCCAGAAGCAGAACGTCTATATGCCAGCGCTTTAGAGCGTAACGAAAAACTAATGCGTCGTTCCGGCGAATTAACCAGTGGCTTAAATTTATTATTAAGTTTTTTGTATCAAGACAAGTTAGATTTATTTTCGCGTTTATCTGGACGGATAGAACGAAAACTCAAACGCTCAGAAGTTGGCATAAAAACAGCGACGTTCGAAATTCTGAAAGCGGTTTATACTGCCAGAATAGATAAAGCTGCTACATCAGATTTAACTGAAGTAATAGCTAGAAATATGAAAATGATCAAAGATAAATCCCTGCAAAAACTTTTAAGCGACCTTATTGGGGTTTATGGATTAGCCTGGGATGATAAAATCATTGAGGGCAATCAAGCCCAGCGAGATCATTTACAAGCACGATATCCCAGTTGCGATTGGGACAAGTTTTCAGATGAAAACTACATCTCTGTGTTAATATCTCAATTTGACCAAACTCAAGCCCTTAAAGAGAACTAACTTTGCAATTTAACGATTTCCCCTTAGACCACCGAATTTTAAAAGCCTTAGAAGTAAAAGGATTTGAAGAAGCCACTGACATTCAGGCAAAAGCCATTGGCCAGGGCCTGCTGGGTAAAGATTTGCTTGCTTCGTCCAAAACTGGCTCGGGGAAAACGCTGGCGTTTTTGATTCCGGCTTTACAACGTGTATTTAAGCAACGGGCATTGAGCAGAAAAGATCCTAGAGTACTGATATTAGCACCGACCCGAGAGTTGGCAAAACAAGTGTTCATGCAGCTCAAATGGCTCATCGCCAATCAAAATATTTTTGCGACTCTAATTTTAGGTGGTGAAAACTTCAATGATCAAGTTAAAGCATTAAAACGCAACCCACAATTTGTGGTAGGCACAGCGGGTCGAATTGCGGATCATGTAAAAGGCAAAAGTCTATATTTGAATGGGCTTGAATTGCTTATCTTAGATGAAGCCGATCGTATGTTAGATTTAGGTTTCGCCGATGAATTAAAATTAATTGACCGCTGTGCTGATCATAGAAAGCGTCAAACTATGATGTTCTCTGCCACGTTAGATTCCGCAGAGTTACATTATTTAACCGAAAGAATGCTGAATGCCCCTCAACGTATTAGTGTGGGCGACTCAAGAGAACAACACCTCGATATAGAACAGCAATTTTACTTGGCTGACCATTTAGATCATAAAATATTATTGCTCAAAAAGTTGCTTGAAAATGCAGATAACAAACAAGTTATTGTGTTTACCGCGACCAGAGAAGACACTGAGAAATTGTCCTTATTATTGTCGGCCGATAGCATAGATAGTGCAGCTTTGAGCGCCAGTTTAAGCCAGTCTCAACGAAGTAACATTATGAATGCCTTCAGTCGTGGTCAGCATCAAGTGTTGGTTACCACTGACGTAGCCTCACGAGGCTTAGATCTTAGAAAAGTTGAATGGGTAATCAATTTTGACCTGCCCAAACTGGCAGACGAGTATATTCACCGTATCGGTCGTACTGGTCGAGCCGGTAATAAAGGCAACGCTGCGTCGCTTGTGGGACCAAAAGATTGGCAAAGTTTTATCGCCATTAAAGGCATTTTGCAACAAAGTATTAGCTTTAGTGTATTTGAAGGGCTAGAAGGAAAGTTCAAGGGGCTTAAACCACTTAAACAACGAGCACTAAAAGGTGCACCACAGAAAAAAGCCAAAAAAGTCGCGCCTCAAAATGCGCCTAAACCGCAAAAGCGTATTCGCGCCCAAGAAGGTGTTGATGTGGGTCACATACCCATGCGCAAAAAAGCTAGACCTGCGGACTCTGAAGAGTAAACATCAGGAAGCTGCCGAATGCAGGTTGAAGATATAAAAGTATTTATTCCCAGTTTAGATTATGACAAATCAATTAGTTTTTATAATCAACTGGGATTTAATTGTGACTACGTCACTGACGATCTAACCTTGTGCAAAAACGGCGAATGTTACTTCTTTATACAGCGATATTATAATCAACAACTAGCTGAGAACTTAATGCTGCAAATATGCGTTAGCGATATTCAAGAAGCCTACGCATTAGCCCAAAAGTCACAATACAAAACCAAATTATCAGAGATTCAAAAGGAACCTTGGGCTAGCGTTTTTTACCTATGGGGCCCCGCTGGAGAATTACTGCACATAACCCAACTGAATAATCCTCAACTATAGTAGCTTAGATTTACCCTAACCTTCCCTTATGTGTAATGTTTGAAACGGCACTTAATAACACTTTTGTTTTGCAGTCTCGGGGTAAATTTAAAGCTCAAAACCCGTGTTAGGCTAGATCTAAATCTACTTTAAAAGTATGGAATTGACTTAGGAACAAATAAGGTCATCGGTAACCCCAAAAAAAGGGATTACTGTTGACTAATTTCAGCAAATTTCCCATCGAGTAATTTACTAATATCTTGAGCCGCTAATTCGATTTCTAAGCCTCTACGCCCTGCACTCACGTATATGGCAGGAAATTTTGTTGCACTGTCATCTATAATGGTTTTCAGCCGCTTCTTTTGACCTAAGGGGCTTACCCCACCTAACACATAGCCGGTGGCTCGTTCTACATCGGCTTTATCGGCCATATGAACTTTTTTAGCACCGAGTGCTTTGGCCATTAACTTCATACTTAAACTGGTATTAACAGGTAGGATGGCGACAGCTAAGGCTGTTCCGTCAAACTCCACAACCAAGGTTTTAAACACCTGTTCTTCGGCTAAACCAAGCTTGTTAGCCGCTTCTAAGCCATAAGATTTAGCATCCGTGTCATGTTGATATTGATGGACAGTAAATTGAATTTTGCGTTTTTTAGCAAGGTTAATTGCAGGTGTCATTTTTCGAATACTCTCTCAATTTCAAGCTCACAATTATGCCTCACCATTACCTAAATTGTGCTCTTTCATATATTCAGCTAAAAGCTTAGCAATTGGATCCGCACTATTTGTTAGGCCTGTAAAAACACCCTGTTGATCTTCATGGCTGCGGTGTTGGCCTAATTTTTCTTTACCCTGAATGTCAGTAACTTCCAGTTTAAAACCGACAACACCTTGGCGCAAACGTTGCTGAAAATCATCGGGCATTGTGTTCTGATCGTCTAACAAATCAGGTTCATAGTGAGACACCAGTTGGTTCATTCTTGCAACTGTCTCATTGTCGTTTAGCAGTTGAACATCACCATAACAATGCACTGCCACATAATTCCAGGTTGGAACAGCCGGTTTCTTCGCATACCAATTTGGTGAAATGTAGGCATGTGGTCCGCTAAACACAATTAATCCTCGTTTATTATCAATGGTTTTCCAATGGGAATTGGCTTTTGCCATATGCGCAAATAAACAAAGTTTGCCATTTTCGTCTAGCTCGCTAACAAAGGGAAGATGTGTGGAATTTAAGTCAGCTGTGATAAACAATCCAAAACTATTTTTTGCAATAATAGCCTGTAACCTTTCAAGATCAGTCAATTGAAAATGTTTTTCAATATGCATGAATTGGTATCCTTACTCCACAATATCGCTATCGAAAATGAAAAAGCCCCGTAAGGGGCTTTTAAAACGCTTAACAATGATTGGAATTAATATTCCCACCAAGCTTCTTGCCACCACTCTAGGAACTCTTCGAAATCGATGAATCCATCGTTGTTCTCATCAATTAGTGAGAAACCTTCTTGTACATGGCTCGCCTTAGTTTTTGGCGAAAGAATGGTTAAAAGTTCTATAAACTCAGGTAAATCAATCTGACCATTTTTATCCTGGTCAAAAAAGTCGAACTCTTTACGAATTTCAGCAATTTTGCTGTCATCCATTGGTGTTTTGTCGGTCATATTTAAGTCTTATAATACTTACTAATTTAATTCAAACATCAGTTTAACGCGTTATAAGTGTCTCTGTCTATGCTGACTTACCTGCTGCTATGCGTCTTTCTCTGCGCTCAGCAGCTTTCTGTTGGCGACGCAGCTTAGTGGCCTTTCTTGCCTCAGAGCCTACGTGCTCTTCATTACGTTCTTTGGCTAAATTAACCTGTTTCTCACGTTCGCGAAAACGTGCAATCTGCTCTTCAGAATGTTTCCCAAAACACTTTGGACAACTCACCCCAGGTTCATACTCTGGCGTTTGTTTATCTTCTTCGGTAATAGGTAGACGGCAAGCATAACAGGCTTCGTAATGACTTTTTTGCAACTTGTGATCAACAGCTACGCGGTTATCAAAGACAAAACAGTCCCCTTTCCACATGGTGTTTTGCTCTGGTACTTCTTCCAAATATTTTAAGATACCGCCTTCTAAGTGGTACACCTCGTCAAAACCCTGCTCTTTCATAAATGCAGTGGATTTTTCACAGCGAATACCACCAGTGCAGAACATGGCCACTTTTTTATGCTTTTTAGGATCAAGGTTTTCTGCCACGTATTGGGGAAACTCCCGAAATGAGTCCGTTTTAGGATTCACTGCGTTTTCGAAAGTACCAATTTCAATTTCGTAATCATTACGAGTATCAATGAGCAACACCTCAGGATCAGAGATTAATTCGTTCCAATCAGCGGGTTTCACATAGGTCCCAACGGTTTTTTGTGGGTCTATTCCTTCCACGCCCATAGTGACAATTTCTTTTTTGAGTTTCACCTTGGTTCGATAGAAAGGCTGCACGTCGTCTAGTGACTCTTTGCAAGAAATCGGGTTAATGCGGGGGTCACTATTAAGATAAGCAACTAAGCTGTCTATAGCTTCACGGGTAGCAGAAACCGTGCCATTGATACCTTCACTAGCCAGTAGCAAAGTTCCTTTAATATTGTGATTTTCTAACACATCAAGAAGTGGCTGACGCATTTCTTTATAATTTTCAAGCGCAACAAATTTGTACATTGCGCAAACAATGAATTTAGACATATTTTACCTTTTTGCGAATTGGAACGTAAAACCAAAGCATATTTTTTGCGGCGCGGATTATACCAACTACGGATAATTTTGCAAAAACCTTATATTCAATAAGGTTAATTAGTCGTGGATCAACTCATCCCATTTAAAATATCGTATAGTTTGGTTTCATCTACTTCTATTTTACGGGACGGTTCACTGTGGAAACGTTGTTGAGTTTGTAAACCACAGTTAATGATAACTTCAGGTTCAATACGTTTTGCATCATTGAAGGTAGACAATGGTTGTGGATGCATTTGCTGCCAAAGAATAGCATCAGTAACATTTTGCGCCATTAACTGGCTAGTGGTGCGAGCTAACGACCAGTCCTGCTCTTCTGCTTTTAGCGGCGTTTGTGGATAGTGATGTTTTGTAATACTGCTGGGAAAATGACTAGGCTCATCATTGTCATCACTGATGTTAGGACGTTGCAGGTAATCATCTTCCAACATTGCTAATAGCAATGCGAATTTATCCCCTTGCTGTAACGCACGATTGAGGGTTCCCGACCACTCAAGATCGGAAACAACCACTTTAGATTCTGGGGTTATTTCAGCCGTCAACGTATTTTCCTTTTCATCTACTTTTTATCGTAAATTAAAAAAAAATCTTTAATTCTATTTACAGACTGAAATTTCCTGTTAGTATACGCGCCTCTTTGGAGGGGTACCCAAGCGGTCAACGGGAGCAGACTGTAAATCTGCCGGCTCAGCCTTCGCAGGTTCGAATCCTGCCCCCTCCACCACCTTTCTTTGGACGACTTCCGTTCAAATTCAAACTCAAGATTAAATAAATCCCTAAAGGGGCCGGACGAGAAGCTGCGATCCGCAGGTCGACTATTTTGTCTGGGTGAATGAGCACGTTTCAGCTGCGCAGCAGCGTGAGCGAATGAACGACATTCATGGATGAATGGCTGGACACAGCACCATGGATGGGTTAAACGTCAAAAACTTCCAAACCCCTTGTCAGCAAATATTGTAAAGTTTACTTTTATTGTCATCCTGCCCCCTCCACCACTTTTCTTTGAACGACTTCCGTTCAAATTCAAACTCAAGATTAAATAAATCCCTGAAGGGGCCGGACGAGAAGCTGCGATCCGCAGGTCGACTATTTCAATTCGCCTTCACAATTTGTTTGCTGCAATCCAAGCTCAACTTCACTAAACGGTAAAATTTTTATTCGATAGCTTTTTTACGGTTACTCAGTTATGGTTAACGAAAGTATAGATTCTGATTAATTTCAATCAGCTGAGAGCATTTCATGGTTAATTCCCGTCCCTTTCAAAAAATAATTAAAACAGTTGGCACTTGTGTCTGTTTCATTTCTTTATCTGCTTGCATGAGTAACGACAATCCCTGTGAAGAAGTGCTTGAAGTGAAACAACAACATCAAGATTGCGAACGATTGCGTAAAATAATGTTAAAAACGGATTATCCGCAGCAAGCCCTGACAGCTAAACTGAGATATGAAGAAGCCTGTGTAAATTTGCGTTACTACCGCGATGAATTTGATACGATTTGCAAAAAAGATGGCACACCTATTGGTCAAAAGCCAAAAGAAAAGTAATTAGGATTGGTTGATTAACTGCATAATCTATCTTCCATTGGGAGTGGAGATAGACCCGCAGTTACTTTCTAAGATGTTCATTGTAAATTTGTGTTTTTGGCGTTGTCGTCAAAGTCGATGCTAGTTATCTTCCCATCCATCCGCCATCAACTAACAAAACGGAGCCATTGACATAACTAGACGCCTCAGACGCTAGGAATACAGCCGGCCCTTCAAAGTCCTCAGGGGTTCCCCAGCGGCCCTGTGGAATGCGTTCTAATATGCTGGCAGCACGAGTCGGATCATTGCGTATGGCCTCGGTATTGTCGGTATCAATGTAACCTGGTGCAATGGCATTCACATTCACACCTTTACCAGCCCACTCATTAGATAAAGCTTTTACTAACTGTCCAATTGCGCCTTTACTGGCGGCATAACCGGGAACCGTAATGCCACCTTGAAACGTCAACAAGGAAGCCGTAAAAATTATCTTACCATGGCCACGGGCCACCATTTCTTTGCCAATTTCTCGACTCAAAATGAATTGCGAGTTTAGGTTAACGTCTATTACTTTGTCCCAAAGCTCATCACTATGTTCAGCCGCCGGTGCACGCAGTATGGTGCCTGCGTTATTGACTAAAATATCAATTTTTGGGAAGTCAGCTTTCACGTTTTGGATGAATGTATATAAGGCTGTTCGATCCGAGAAGTCACATTGATATCCAGCAAACTTTCGGCCAAGTTCATTCACCTGTTTTTCAACATCTGAACCTTGTGACTCTAAACTCGCTGAAACTCCAATAATATCTGCGCCCGCGGCAGCTAATCCCAAGGCAATGGCTTTACCAATTCCCCGTTTGCAGCCGGTAACTAACGCAACCTTTCCTTCTACACTAAACTTATCTAACATATATGCCTCCAAGCTTTATCGTGTCCAATACTCATTTTTACTAATATTCGCCAACATCAACGCGCTAAACACCGTCATAACTTGTTGTTTTAACTAACTTACCTCCCTTATCCTTTAAAATAGACAACCACTTAGTTTGGGCATAAATGTCGCCATACTCTATGCTATTTTCACTTGAATATAGGAAAGTTTCAGTAAACTGCTTAGAGCGAATTTCCACCCCAATACAGTTCTTACCTTTAAGAGATTGTATTGAAATATCATTCTCTTTATTTGAAAGAAGTGCATCCTTAGGTTGGAAAACATTCAAAAAGGTGGTGTTTTTACTTTTTTGCGGATTTTCAATCAATAGTGTTTTTAAGCTTATGCGACGAATGTCATCAGGTCGCTGGGGGGTCATTATCTCTTCCACCAAGGTCTCATCTATTTTTGTATCCCGTGCTTCAGGAAAAACAGTAAAGACATTCAGTGCTCCTTCGCCATTGACGATTTCAAACTGATCGTCAGCGACTTTATTTGCATATTTTTCAGAGTGAATTCGCCAAGTGTAGGTATGCTCCAATTCACTTGCTAGTTCATCCAGTAAAATAAAATAACCACATTCGCTATTAATAATATGCCTAGCGTTTCGGGTAAGTTGCATTTCTGGATAATACATTCGACTGGATTCACCCACTACATAAGCGTAACCATCTTTATTCGAAAAGGCTTCAACTTGCGCAATGGCGTCTTCGGGCACATCACGCCAAACGTTATGAATGCCCTTGCAGTTTAAATCGAATAATACTGGATCACTTAAATCCCCTTCATCCCAAATTTTTTCACCAACACAACCGGTACCATCCACGGTAATTAAGTTATGAATTTCCGCTTTAGAGGTACGGTTATAACCTTCATCTATCACCAAGGACGCACCATTGTGGACTAACACAAATTGATTAAAGTCCACGTGATAATGGGTAAGACTGCGGGTTTTCCAATCATTTTGTTTATCCAGTTGCCAGCTCATCTCCCACTGTTTGTGGCCGCCTGCTGGGCTAGATTTAAATGACAAATGAGTGGCGTCTGTATCCCAACTTGAGCGCATAACCACTAAACCAAGATCAGGAAAGTATTTAGTTAGCGGTAAGTTTTCTGGAGATTGTTGCTCTATCTCAGGGTTGTACCAAATTAATTCAAGAAAAGCTTCTGGTAATATCCCAGGGAAAATCTTGCTTTGATAGGCCTCTCTAAATAAGAATTTAGTGCGAACCATCTCCCCTAACCACTGTGCTTGGCCATTATTGTATTCTGATGCGATTTTGTAATAGGCACATATTGAATGGGAACTGCGCTTGTCGTGGACATCTGCAAAATTAATATTCTCTTCCCAATTGGGCGCAGACTGATACAGTCGGTAATCAAATGTATTTTCCATAAAACCGGTTTTGAAGTGGTCCGTACCACCGTCTTTACGGATCAAGTCTGCGGCAACTAGGAAGAAGTTCATGGCAAATCGCCAATACCCTGTGCCCTCATAGTTAGAACCATCTTCAGGTAAATAGTCAAAGACCTTGTCAAAGTTATCTTGAATTTCGTCAATCCAAACTTGAGCCCCTGAATGCTCTGGACGAATGGCATATGCGGTGGTCAACAATCCTGAATAATTTATCCAATTGTGATTCTGCCAATAATTGATAGACCAACAATGGCCGAGGTTTTCCTGTCCATAATCAAAAATTTTGTTGCCTTGCAGGATTAGTTTATTTAGAAATTTTTGACGTTCCTTATCACTAAGGTGAGCTTTAAGCCAGTCATAGGATAAACCTAATCCAAATAGCATCCACGAAGCGCTAAGGTCAACATCCACTAGAAAACCATAACCCCACACATCGTAATCAACCGCGGTGAAAATCCAACGTTTTGCCTCAGTTAAATAATGTTCTTGCTCGGTGAGTAAATACGCCAAACTTAAATTTGCAGCGGCCATGCCCATGTAAGTAATGCTGGTATGCGGATGTTCTTTAGAAAGTACTTCATCTTCATACAACCGACATTGCTCAATAAGGCGAGTTAAATGCTCTTTACGAGTGGTTTTAATCTCAGCCTTCAGGGTGTCCAGTTGTTCGTTGATAAGTAAATAGTTCATGGTTTCTTCCTGTAATCAAAATTCATTTTCGTAGATAAGCTGCGACGCATTAAAAAACACTGCGCCATTATTTAACCTGGGCCGCAGTGGAATTTTTTTCTTTAGCCGGTGGTTTACCAGCTTTGAGCATCAAGGCACTTATCACACCGATAATTAGTGCAAGCACCAAAATCGCTATCCTGCCCTCTAAGGGATTAGGGATTAACAACATTAAGGTAATAAATCCCGTTACTGCGGTGCCAAATTGGCCGATGGCGGTTAATTGACTCAAATCGTTGCCCTCACCTATTTCTTTTTCAAAATCGATGGGTGTCTTCATATTTTTAAAAAATGCATTAACCATTTTGCGGTGTGCGGAGTTGGCATTAGGTGCAAATAACATGGAGATTAGAAAACCGAATGTACCAGTGCCCAGCACGCCAAAAAATTGATGTTGGAAGTTCCACTCGAAGCCATCACTATAAGCTTGTGAAAAGCCTAAATAACTCAAAGGAACTTCGAAGAAAGCCAAACTAGAAAAAATTAATGCACATGCAATGGACGACAATGCCGCCCACCAAGGTGTTTGCCGAATAAACATGCCTAATAACAACGGAATGGTAATGGGCATAGATAACAAGGTTCCCACCTGCAACATGATCTCAAAAATTCCTGATCCATCTTGCTGAGCGAAATACAGGGCTAAAACAACGATTAAAAATCCCATCACCCAAGTTAGGGTTCGACCATAATTTAAAAGCTCCGACTCCCCTTTAGACTGCCAACGTAGTCTGCGGGCAACTTTGGGATAGATATCTTTAATCAAAATAGCAACGTTGGTATTCAAACCCGTGTCCATGGAGCTCATTGTTGCCGCCAGAATAGCCACCACAATCAATCCAACGAGCCCCACCGGTAACAAACTAATACTGGCAACCGCATAGCTGGCCTCCGCCGGTTTTGCGATATCGAAGGCCATCACAAGTTCTGGATAAAGAAGTCGTGCAGTTATTGGCGGTAAAAACCAGATAAGGCTGCCTAGCAACATTAAGATTGAACAAAACAAGGCGGCTTTGCGGGCTTCCCGTCCATCTTTGACTGAAAAGTAGCGTGGCGCGGCGTTCATTGAGTTAAAGACGATGAATTGTTTGGCCATCATTGCGCTCGCCCAGCCCCAGGTATAAGCCCCACCAAATAAAGTCGCAGAATTGACCATACTGTATTCTTCGCTTAAACCCTGAGCTTCTATTTCTGAAAATAAATTGCTTACACCGCCAAGGGCATCCAAACACAACCAAGCAACAATTAAGGTAAGGGGTACTAGAATTAATCCTTGTAGAAAGTCAGTGGCCATTACCGCCCAACGACCGCCGGTTGCTGAATACAGCAAGACCACAATGCCACAAACCACAATTACATAATTGATGTCATAACCAAAAACGGCGGAACAAAATATTCCCAGACCGTAAAGAGCCATAGCAGAGTATAAAATACGAATTGGTACTTCATAATAAGCATAAAAATCACGGGTTGTTTCGCCAAAACGGCTGGCAATGGCTTCAGGAAAGGTGGTCACGCGCATCTGTCGTAACCAGGGTCCCATAAATAGAAAATTCACAAAAAAACCAAGGACATTACCAAAGAAAATAAACATGGCAGAAAAGCCTGATTCGTATGCAATGCCCGCCGCACCGGTGAAGGTCCAAGCACTAAAGGCACTCATAAAGGCACTACTCCCAACTAGCCACCAAGTGCCCTTACAGCCACCTTTAAAATAATCATCCGTATTGGCTGAAAACGTTTTAAAAACAAAACCAACGATAATAATTAACGCTAGATAACCAATAATTACCAAGTATTCAACATTCGAAATTTCCACACTTTCCCTCTTACTATATTACCTAATATTATCAATAAGATATAAAAACTAAAAGGTTTTACTAAAACGGTTTGGTTGATTAAGTTAACATGTTGTTGCAAAATGTCAATATCCATACCTTTCGTACTTTTAAAGAAATAATTAAATGGCAAAAACAAAACTTATCGACGTGGCTGAGCGCGCTGGGGTATCAAATAGTACCGTTTCTCAATATTTGAATGGGCGTTTTGATTACATGTCGGAAAAAACTAAAGAGCGGATTAAACAAGCCATTAGCGATCTGGATTATGTTCCCAACCCAATTGCTCGCAGCCTTAAAATGAATAAAACCAAAACCATTGGCGTGATTGTGAGGGATATAACCGGTTTTTATACCAGCCGCACTATAAGAGGCATTGACGACTTCTGTAAAAACAGTGAGTACAACTTATTAATTTACAACACTGATGTGGATCCAAAAGTTGAAGCGAAATCCTTGGAAACCCTCAATCAGTTACGAGTCGATGGGATTATTATCGCCTCGTCAGGACAAAATACTGATTTAATCAATAAATACAGTGAAAATGGTTTACCCATTGTCCACTTCCAACTCGAACATGATGGTAATGAAAAAAATATTATTATTTCCGACTACCGAAAGGCCGCGTTTGAAGCTACTGAGTACCTAATTCAATTAGGACACAAACGGATTTGTTTTGTCACACAAGACTTTAAACAGGTGAAATCGCGTAAAGATCGATTTCTAGGCTATTCCGATGCCCTACAAAAACATGGCATCCCTATGGATAAACAGCTGATTAAATATTGGCACCGTGAGACAGGATTTGAACAATCCCCCGTCGACTTCTTGCAATCAGACAATCCCCCAACGGTATTTTTCACCCAACATTTGGCCATCACCACTGAGTTATTATCTAAGTTAAATACAGCAAATATAGTGATCCCCGACGATGTTTCTTTATTAGGGTTTGATGACATTCCCATGGCGGAATATTTTAAAGTGCCGATTACGGTTATCACCCAAAATCCCTATGAAATAGGCCGACAAGCTACCATGTTATTGCTCAATAATATCAACAGTAAAGTGCCCTCTTCTGAAAAGTTCTTGATCCCATGCTCTTTGATAAAACGTTCATCTTGTAAGGAAATTTAATGATTGAGCCTATGCACTAAACATTCGCTATTAAGAGCTAGCTATAGGCTAACGACGCGATAGAGGCATTCAAATACTTTCATTGGGAAAATGCGTGTGACTACACCACGGGCTTGATAACTTTACGTTTGGCCAACGCTGTGGTCATGGAGCCACCCACAACACACACCGCTCCTAAAAGGACAAACTCATTAAGTTTTATTAAACTAAACTGTTCTGGCAGCAGTTGCTGTGCAATCACCACACTTATAAATGTAAACACCGGTCCAGTTGCAATCACCGCACTGACTTTAGCAGCGCTCCAAACATTTAATGCTTCGGTAAAACAGCCATAAGCAATTACAGTATTTAAACAACAAAACAGCAAAGCAAACCACTGTAATTGAGTTAAATCTGTTAGCGCAGATAGATGAATAAAAGGTGTAAGTGCAAAGATACCGATAAAGTAAATAAGTAAGGTTAATTGTTTGGCGGTAAACGACCTTAGTAGGACTTTTTGCATGAGCGCGTATGCAACCCAAGTTACAGCAGCCAGTACCACTAATAAAATACCTGAGTTATACGAATTAATTGATGAAAACAACAAGCTTAAATTGGGACTAAAAAACAGCCACAAACCAACAAATAATGTGACAGCTCCAATAATTTCAAGGTGATTAAGGTGCTCTTTATAAAACACGATGCCACCTAGCATCAATAGAATAGGTGCGATTTGCATCACCACTTGCACCGTTTCTGGATTGACATAATCTAGGCTTTTTACATTAGAAACGTAGTTCACCACTAAGGCTAATGCTGCAATAAGCAATATAAACTGTGCTCTAGGCAGTTGTTTTAAAATATTCGGTAACGCATTTTGACTGGACAACAAAACAAACACCACGAGCCCTGCGAATAAAAAACGTATCCACGTAATTGTCATACTATCGAGGGCTTGTAGACATATCTGCAAAAATACCGGCAAAATGCCCCACAGAACAGCGGTTATCAAAGATAGAAAAAATCCGTTTAACCTAAATTTCATGCTTTCATTACCGCTGACTATTTTTTTCGAATTTTTATTCCGCTATTTAACCGTATTATCGTTAAGAATTACAGTTATTTAGGCCGATTAATAGTTTATCGAAAAGTCGAAAGCAAAGGTACTAGGCTAGCCCGGATAAACCGTTAAATTGCCCGTAGTGCCAGATACAGCATACTCTTCATCTAATGCATTATTAACTTAATATTATAATTCAAGCATTAAGGGCTTGATGTAAACAAGGTAAAGCTTAGGAACAAGATAGAGGGTTAATTCAAAGAAGAAAAAAGCTGGATAGATTAAACACCTAAGATAGCTTTTATACTGAGTTAGGAAGGTAATCAACAATCCAAATTAGACTATATAAATGACTAATCGTCGATTAGGTCATCTATATCATCAATTAAATCATCTAGCTCATTTAAAATATGTTTGGTTTGCTTTTCACTAAAAGTTGTTTGTAACTCTAGAAGTAATTGAATATACATTTTACGATTATGTTCACTGGCTTGCTGGTATTCTGGAGTTTTAAATAACACAGGGTGCTGAAACATGTAATCGACTTCTTCTGCATAGTTGCTTACGTCGTGACGAGACAGCATAATATTTTTAACAGAAGCTTGAAAGTTACGACGGTAGTCTATCCACCCTTCAAAAGTAGGCAGAAATTTAACCGTATATTCGGCAATCAAATCTTTTTGCGATTTCGATAGTTTACCCACCCATTTTTTAATTTGATCTTGGGTATCTTCAATGGCGTTCTCCCAGCGCTCTTCTGCAGATTTTTTATTGCGCTTTTGTTCTTTTTTTTGATTCTCTTTTTCTAAGGCGTCAAACATTTCTTGTATCTGAGTGTCATTGAGATGGATGGAAAGTTCAGCTAACTCTGGACTAATTTGATTTCTGAACCTTGTCCAATGGTCGCTTCCTCGTTGTATATGCTTAGACCATTGCTGCGCAGTTAAATTACCATTTTTCAGATCCGCTTTAAGATCCGCTAAATGCTGACGGTAAGTAACTAACTCTTCTTGGCGGTGCCATTTCAACCATTTTTCAACTTTTTCATCTAACAAGACTTTTTGAGATTTATCTAAATCGACATAGTCGTCCACATACCAATACATCATCCAATCAATATTGTTATAGGCAAACTTCGACGTGCAGCCACCAAGCAATAGTATTGCAGCTAAACAGACACTGACAAATAAAGGTGTAAACTTCATAAAATTAATCTCTTATTACTCTTAATACTATTCATATATTGAACATCATTGCCTACAAGACCAAGTGAGGCAATAACAATACATTAATTATTACAGTTTTAAACAATTACCCTATTTATAGGCTTGAATGCTCAAATCTTTATAGTTTCTCGTATAACGGCTATGTTTAACAAAGAGTTATCAATTTTTGTTCAACCAAGGGGGAAAATACATGCGTAAGATTGCGCTTCTCACGTCAGGCGGCGATGCGCCGGGAATGAATGCTTGTATCCGCGCGATAGTGTTAACAAGCTTGCGTTATGGTTTAGAGGTTTATGGCTATCGCCATGGTTATAATGGTTTACTTGAGCAGGAATATTTAAATCTGCGTTCGAAAAACATTCAAAATATTATTCAGCGCGGCGGCACTATTTTAAACAGTGCGAGGTGTCTAAGTTTTAAATCAGATGATGCCCCAAAGATGGCGGCAAAAAACTTGGATGCACTGGGTATTGAGGCGCTTTTAGTCATTGGAGGTGATGGTTCATTTCGTGGTGCAAAACACCTCACTGAGTTTTGGTCTGGTCAAGTTATTGGAATTCCCGGCACTATCGACAATGATGTAAATGGCACAGACGCAACTATAGGCTACTACACAGCGATTGAAACCGCGTTAGATTCAATTGATAAAGTTAGAGATACCGCTGATGCCTTTGAGCGTATTTTCCTTATTGAAGTAATGGGACGTCACGCTGGCTTTATTGGACTAAATGCTGCGATTGCCTCTGCTGCAGATCATATTTTACTACCAGAAATATCTCGTAGTTGCGACCATGAATTAGAAAATTTAGTTGAACATATCGAGGCGGTAAAAAAGCGCAGAGGAAATTCCAGTTACATCGTAGTGGTAACGGAAAACCTATGGCCAGATGGCATCACTAACCTTGCTGAAATTCTCACTGAAAAAACTCAGATTGATTGCCGTCCGGTGATCCTAGGTTATATCCAAAGAGGCGGCTCTCCAGTATCTCAAGACAGAGTTTTAGCAACCAAACTGGGAGCCTTTGCTGTTGAAATGGCACTTGAAGGTAAATCTGGTGTCATGGTAGGTGAAATAAATCAACGATTAGTTTGCAATGACATACAGACCAGCTGGCAAAAGAACAAAAGCTTGGATCCATACTTAGTAAGGATCCAACAAGATTTATTCGATATATTAAAACGTCCTTAGTGACGTTACCGTTTTTAAGCTTAGCCACATTTTATCATGGGAATGAGACGGCTATTTACATAATAGAAATTGATTAGTAAAAATAGAGGGCTTTACACCCTTATCATTTCTTTCACTTTATCTCTGTGGCTGCGGCTTACTTTCAACTCAGTATCATTACTAAGTACAAGATGATATTCACCGCTAACATGACTTACCATTTTAGTGACATATTGAATATTGACAATGGCTGAACGATGAGCTCTAACAAATTTTCGAGGATCTAACTCTACTTCTAGCTCTTTCATTGTCCGACGCATAATGTGAGTGCCATCGAGTGCATGAACACACATGTAGTCCCCTGCTGCATCAATCCATTGAATATCATCAACGGCAACCCGAGTGACTTCAGATCCATCTTTAATCGCCAGTATCGACGGATAACGTTTGTTATCTAAACTCTCACCTGATGCCAAACGTTGTAAAATATCTTCGCAATCATCCCCGGTGAACTCCGCCACTAACTTAGCGAGCTTTATTTTTTGCTCACCTTCGGTGGTTTGACCGAATACCGCAGTTACCTTTTCAATTGCTACTCGCAAGCGTTTTTCATCGATGGGTTTTAAAACGTAATCTAACGCATGGATATCAAAGGCTTTAATAGCATAGCTATCATAAGCGGTAACAAACACAATAATGGGAATAGGTTGCTGTAATTCCCTTAGTTTATTAATCACTTGAAAGCCGTTCAGTCCAGGCATTTGTATGTCGAGGAAAACCAAATCAGGACGTAATTGAGGAATGACAGAAACAGCTTCTAGACCATTTTGACATTCTCCTAATACTTCAATATTGTCAAATTCTTGCAACCTTACCGCCAAACCCTTTCTAGCCAAAGGCTCATCATCAACAATCAACGCTTTAATTTTAGTTTTCACCTTCATTCACCTCAAAAGGAATTCGAATGCTCACTTTTAAACCGGTTGGATGATTGTGAGATACGACGTAAGAAAAGTTATTGGAATACAAGGAGTTAAGCCTTTCTTGAATATTAGGCAGTCCAACACCATTGCTTCTGTTTAGCTGGCCATTTTCAATATCCGCACCAGGGCCATTGTCACTGACTTCAAGCATTAAATCTCGCCCGAAAGATTTAGCAACCACTTTTATTTTACCGCCTTTTTCCATTTTGGAAATAGCATACTTAATGGCATTTTCAATTATAGGTTGCAATATAAGGCTAGGCACCAAGGCATCCTTGCAATCATCTGCGATATCCCACTCAACCTCTAAACGCTCGTCAAAGCGTACTTTTTCAATTTCTAAATACAACTCTAACGCTTGTATCTCATGCTTAAGAGAAATCTTTTTAATGGGGTCTTTATCAAGAGAATAGCGTAGGAAATCACTTAAGCGACTGACCATAGCCTCAGCGGTTTTATTGTCTTTAACCAAAATTAGTGTACTAATGGCATTCAATGTATTGAACAAAAAATGAGGGTTAAGTTGATACCTAAGCATTTTCAAATGCGCTTGATGGGCCATTGTTGACGCTTTGAGGGCATTTTGCTTTTCTTTTTGTAGCATTTGGAAGTTCTTAATCCCAAAATACAAACCACTCCAACACACCACCATGATCAGCGAATTGATAGTATTAGTAAAATACATAAACCAAGCATCAGGTCGATAGCCATGCTTATAAATTTCCCAATAATTAATATTCTTTAAAACCGCCCAGAATAAAGCGATGAAATATGCACTGGCTGCTACTGTCAGTAGCATTTTCCAAGCACTTTGTTGGTGAGCCCAACGATAAATGTAGCGAAGAGGTATAGTTAACAGCCAACCCGCCATAGCATTAAGGACTATAACAAGTATCCAAATTCCGCGCACATCATGCAAGAATGAACCAATATAATAAACTATCGCGAAACCAAACCACCCTCCAGTATGTAGGGTCCAAAATAGTCTTTCACGATTTTCATATAGTTTTTGCCAATTGAACAATAGTCGCTCTCAAGTGAACAAGTTAAGCCCTGAGTATACGCCTGCTTAATCCAAAAAACTCGTTATTAATCCCAACCTTAGTTAGGTTTGTCGCAAAGGCGACAGATTAACCATAAAACTGGATTGGGTTATATTTTGTTGAAAAAACAAAATTGACTTTGCGCTGTACACTTTCTTAGGTTGTAGCCAGAGCCTTACTTAAGTAAGACTCTAACTTCATTCAATATTGAATATTAAATCGCTTTAACCAATGAACCCACCACCATGCTGGACCCACTAATAAAAACTGTAAATCTTTGAAAAATGATGGCTTTTTACCTTCAACTTTATGTCCAACAAATTGTAAAATCCACATAATAGCGAATAATGCTAAGCTAAATTGCCACACCGAAATATTCAAATAAACTAACAACCTCACGCCACCAAAGCAAAGAATGGTAAGCAAGGTCATGGCTGCACCAATTGGTCCTGACAACTTAAAGTAATACCAAAGCACGGGAATGGAAATCACATGGGCCCAAGTGATATCGAAATGATTCAAAAATTCAGGGGTTGGAATAGACCAAATCAGTGCAAAAGTCACAAAGTAAATGGCTGGTACAGCAACCCCGTGTATAAGAATATTAGTTTTATTTTTATGACTTTCGCCATATTCGTTTAATAACATTTCGACTCTGCGCATAAATACCTCTTAAATGGAGCGTTAGCTCTGCACAATATAAATTATTTTTAATTATTAATTGTGATGCTACCTAATTAGGAGTTATCCCCACGACAACGCCTATAATGTTGCTTAGCATAGATTACGCTATCATCAACTGATGTAGCAAACCTTCTACAACTTTCTCAGATGCTTCAAATTGAACACCTAAATAAAATCGAATCTCATCCACTTTTTGATTCATAACTATACCCGTTAATTCGGATATTTTTCCATCGGGATTTTTAATGGCTAACGTAATATGACTTTTTATGGCTAACTTTTGTTTAACCAATTGACGATCAACAGACACTCGACATCCGCTTGAAGATAGGTCCACAATTAGACCATCAAATAACATCACATCGGTTTCCGTCTCAACCACGGTAACATGTACATGGGCCTGTGCTCGCTGTTCGCTTCTTAACGCATGACATTGAAGTGAAACGGGGAATGTAGTAAATATGAAACGTGCAGGACTGCTAACTATGACACTAATTTTAACTTTGAATGCAACCACTTCTCCAGCGTCTTCTTCATGAATATAGCGCACCACTAAAACAGCATCAGGATATATCACGTCACCTAAATCCCCCCAACGAGATTCATCAGGAAACTTAATGATTAAAAAACGATTACCGTCCATCCCCACAAATTCTGTCTTAATCCTTGAGACTCCAGATGTAGCCATAATTTGCAGATCCAAAGCTAACCCAGGACGCATAGCACGCAACTTCCGCAAATCTTGCTGAGATAAGCCCGCCTTTTCCTGCACTATTGCCACTTGTCTGAATTCTCCTAAAGGTTAACAGTAGATTATCACTGAAGTCATAAATCCCTATGAATTGTATTTTTTTATCATTTAAACTACAACTCTACAACTTTTAACTTCCCTATCAGAGAATAATATCAATGCGTTACCTTGATTTAGACTTAACTCAACACTGGCTATCGGTTATGCTTGAACCCTATCATTTCGCCATTTACTAAGAGTAAACTGGCGGTCAATTCACATCATTACAGTTTAAATAGAGCACAACTTTGCAAACACCTGAACAAGTTCATTACGCCGTTACAGTTGACTCCATAGCCGGTCACACATTTAAAGTCATTCAAACTATCAATATTTCTGGCAAGCTAGATATCAAGTTCAAACTCCCCGCTTGGATCCCAGGCAGTTATATGATCCGTGATTTTGCCAAGAACATTGTGTCACTCAAAGCCTATGATGATAATCAAAACAGTTTGCATATAGAAAAGCTAGATAAACAAACTTGGCAAGTTACCGCGGGGACTGGCAAGGTTCATATTGAAAGTATTGTTTATGCGTTTGATTTGTCGGTGAGAAGTGCCTACATATGCGATGAATATGCATTTTTTAATGGCACTAGTGTTTTCTTCGAAGTTGAGGGCTACTGTGGCCCATGCAGTGTCAATGTTAGCCTGCCCGAAACGAAGGCAGAGACCTGGTCAATTGCAACGGCCATGTCGCAAACTCAAACCAACAAAGTAACTCAGTCTTTTAAAGCCGATAATTACCAAACTTTAATTGATCATCCGGTTATTTTAGGTGAACTAGATATTGCCCGTTTCTCCGTTAAAAATGTGGAGTTTGAGTTTATTTTAACCGGTTCTCACCAAGCTGATATGGCAAGGATCTGCGCAGACCTACCGAAAATTTGTGAGCACCATTTAAAACTTTTTGACAAAAACACGCCAATAGATCGTTATCTATTTATTACGTTACTGTGTGGATCAGGATTTGGAGGCTTAGAGCACAGCCACTCGACAATATTACAATTCCCGCGTAATCAACTCCCCACAAAAGCGCAGCAACATAAAATGCCAGACGGCTATCGCACGTTTTTAAGTTTATGCAGTCACGAATTATTCCATACTTGGCATGTTAAACGAACAAAGCCGGCGGAGTTTATTAATTTAGATTTAAGTAAAGAAACCTATTCAGAGCAATTATGGATTTACGAAGGCTTTACCAGTTATGTGGATGATTTGAGCTTGTTGCGCTGCGAATTAATTGACGTAGCTAGCTATTTTGAAGTCTTGGGTCAAACCTTAACGCGACTCAAACGTAACCCAGGTTATGCAAAACAAACGGTGACTGAGTCTAGTTATGACGCTTGGACTCGTTTTTATCAGCAAGATGCCAGTGCCGCTAACAACATAGTCAGTTACTATGCTAAGGGAGCTGAAATCGCCCTGTGCTTAGATTTATTAATCCGTAAAGAGTCCAATCACAGGCACACAATTTTTGACCTGTTAAAATTACTTTGGCAAAAATTTGGGTCAGTTAATTTGGGCACTCAAAACGACTCAATTCAACGGATATTGAAAGAAGACTTAAATCTTGATTTGGATAGTTTTCTAGATACAGCTTTGTATCACACCTTCCCTCTACCAACTAAGGAATTGCTAGCAGAGTTTGGTGTTGATATGCAGTTAAGAACACGGAAAGACGCCAGTGACAAAGGGGGAAAACCAGCAGATGAATCCCTTACTCTTGATTTTGGTGCTACTTTTGACGCTGCTGCAACGGGCATTTTAATACAACAAGTTTTAGAAGGTTCAGCAGCATATGCAGCGGGTTTACAGGTTAAAGACAACCTGATTGCTATCGAACAATGGCAAATAAACAAAGATACATTTTTCAGTACCCTAGAGAATTATCGAGATCAGACTATAGTAAAATTGTTTGTGTTTCGCGACGGCAAGTTAAAAACCTTTGAGATGCCAATTTTACCGGCATCCAAAGACACTGTTTACTTAACTACCTCTAATCAACAAAAACAAACTCTGTGGCTAAACTCTTAGCACAACCATGCAATAACGGTGTTTAGATCCATTAACACCGTGATTGATCTAAGCACTTAGCAGCTCGAGGTAAATTTAGCGCAAGTAAATTTACCTCGAGCGTACTTACCATGGATGAATATGTCTTACGTTTGCCTTTAATGAATTTATCCTGTCTGCATTTTCCTTGGAGAGCTTTACTTGTCACTCCCCAACATAAAAATTGTTTACAGATTTAAGTGCCAATTTCGGTTAGGTTTAAACTACCAATAACCGCCATTCTTATTAACAATGGCTGAGAGCATAAATCCGATTGTAGCACTGCAAAACAGCAAGCCGATTAAAAAGAATGGTGTAAATTTAGCGATGGCAAAACGTATGTTTCGTCTCTCTATACTGTCAATAACTTCATCTAAATCAGATTCGTCGTAGTGGTAACGATTAACAATATAACGGGAGGAATCTCCCACCTCGGTAAAGTAAAAATGGTACTTATCTAATAACTCTCTTAACCGAACAGGATCCATTTTAGTTTGTTGCAATACATCTTCGAAAGCGACGCCGTTTGGTTCAAAACCGTCCAACACTCGATGTATTTTTACCACCTCAGAGGCTTTCATGGGTTTAATGCCAATAATTGTACTCATGTCTAAATCGTATTTCATCGCAGAAACCTTTGTTTATGACTCAATACAAAATATATCACCAAATCCAGATAGCCATGGTACAGTTTTTAACAAAGAATTTAATCAGCGTTTCTTGCAGGAACAAGAAACGCAGGATCAACTCGTTGATTCTGCCAATTCATTCGCCAATCTAAATGTGCACCTGTTACACGCCCAGTAGCCCCTATTTCTGCTACCAACTGACCTTGCTTTACTGTCTCGCCCACTTCTACATGACCGGCATGTAAATGCAGAAACGTAGAGGAAACGCCATGACCATGGTCGATAATCATAGTGCCACCTGAATAATACATATCAGGTACCCAAAGGGTAACTATACCATCGGCGGGAGCATAAACAGGTGTTCCTGTTGGTGCGGCAACATCAATTCCAAAATGAGGTCTTTTAGGCTGACCATTTAACACCCGTTGACTGCCGTATACGCCGCTTATGGGTCCTTCTGCAGGCCAAATAAAGGTTTGCATAAAGTCGGTACGCGAGTCACGGAGGGCCCGTGCTTTAGCCACTTGTTGGTTATCTAAGCGAATTCTAGCCAATACATCTTCAGGAGGAGTGACCATTTTAGGTGGTAACCCTTCAATCCGTTGAATATCGTATTCACGCTTTTTCAAAATGACATCTTGACGTTGTTTAGGTTGATCTGGTGCCTGCCAACTAAGTTCATGTTTTAGCTCGGCGTCACGACCAAAACCAAATACAAAATAGCCCTGCTCAGATACCTCCAATGCTTTGCCATCCAACCACACTTGGCTACCTTCAGGTGCTTTTCCGCGTATTAGTGCCCCTTGAGAAAACTCTCCTTGCAGTTCAACTGCTAGGCTATTCAAGCTCACCAATAAACTAAGAAAAGTAACAAATAAGATTTTAAGCATAAGCAATGGCTCCTTTTCCAACCCCTTCAAATGCAAGCACTTTGAAGTTACTTTGTGAACGTTGTTGTTTTAATTCTAACGCCATAAATTGAGCTAGACATTCCACTGTGGAGTCGGTGTTTACAATGTCACATTCAGATTTAGGAATCGCCAGTGAAAATTCACCTTGAGATGATTCATAATTAAAGAAAAAGTGCGTGGTGATATCTTCTACGTACTCAGATAAAACACTTTGTTGGCCGTCGATAATGTCTTCTTCACTGCCAATGTATATATCTTGCCAACGTTTGGCCCAATATTCCTGCCAATCTAAATTCAATTTATCGTTTTCATACACCACAACTTTAGAACGGTGTCCATGAGCAATACGCTGACAGTTACCATCATGTTTTTTTAGGCCATGTGTATAATGATAAAACGGAGTATTGATCACTTCGGGACGCAAGATTAATTCGATTCCATCAACATTACTCGGAAGATGCGTGGCAATCACCTCTTTTAAGTATTGGCCGACAGACTCGATATCAACTTCTGTTGAATAAACAAACGCATAAGCTTCAGCCGGACACAAAAGGTGAATGGACTTGCCATCTGTTCGCAGAAAATCCACTTTTACCTCACCGCTATTGGCATCACGCTTAATCTTGCTAAATGCATGTTCCGCCGGCACAAGTAATTTGTGATCGACATATTCGTCGATAAGAAATTTGAGTTCTTTTTTCACTTTTCCGAAGTCGAGAACCATGCTTTCTTCGTTGAGTTCACCATCTAAGACCACATCCACAATCCAACTTTCACCAACCATCCCTCTTTGTGCACAAAGGTAGGAAAAGTCCATTACGGTTAAGTCGTTGACAAAAAGCTGCATAGTGTAAAGTAGTCCTGTAATTTTAATCTAGAAAATAAACGTTTAAAGATGAGCAAGTATATCGCATTCAGATAACAACGGCATGTTTGTATTAGACAAACCTAGCTGTTATTTCGAGTTAACTGATCTTTTAAATTAGGCGGAATGCCTTTAATTAATAAGGTGTCTGAATTTGAATCATATTGCACACGATCACCATATAATGCTCGGTCAAAACTCAAGCTAATACCGCCACCTTGACCACTAAACTTAGCCAAGGTTTTTAATGCACTGCGATCAGCTTGGAACGATGATTCTAAAGGCGTTTCCGCTTGTTGATTAAAGTCTACAAAATTCCGCCCCTCTTCTTGAGGCAAGCTTTGTGATAACTCTTCAATTTGAATGTCATCCCCTTGTTCCAATTTAGCCTTATAATAATCAGACACAATTTGGCGGGTTTGATGTTGTTCTTCTTTATCTAATTGTTCAGAGGCAATAAACTCATCTACTGTTTTCAGCAGTTGTTTATTTTGCTGTTTAATATCCACAAGCTCTTCACAACCAATAAAGTGCATAAAGAAATCAGACACTTTTCTGCCCATTCGACCTTTAATAAAACTAATATAACGATTTTGTTCAGGTTGAATTTTTAATTGAGTTAAATCAATTCTTACCGCCAGTTGCATTTTTGCAAGATCAAGATGATCGCTGTAAGTTAATTCTAACCCTTCGGTGATTTCAACGTGTTGTTTGGTATTTAACAACGCGATCATCAAATACTCGGTGGCTAAAAATTCATAGTGACTAAAGATTACAAAGCCGGTCTCCACCGTCGCCATCTCTAGCATACTTTTTTTGAGCTTTTCACAACTGGCAACACTGAAATCAATAAAGGTGTCAGGCTGGGCAATCATCGCTAATAACTCAGTGCGGAACGCATCGTTCCCTTTAACTGCATCTTCATCAGCTGGATCATCAGTTTGAGACTGTTGATCAATAAAACTTCCGACCCCTTTACCTGGCTTTTGATTGAACACTTGATTGATTTGCTGTGCCAGTGTTTCAATATCAGGCGTAACGTCAAAACAGGTGCTTTTGGGAACAACCGTTAATTCTTGTTGTTCATTTATACCTAATTGATGTACCACAAAGTGTTGAATAACAGCGCTCATGAAAATCTAACCTTCTAAAGTGATAAAAAATAAAAAAACCGACCATTGAATAAACAGCACCTAGTTACTATCTGTTCGAATACTTGTTACTATTTACCTAAATCGGTTTAAAGGTTCAAACATGCCGCAACAATCCAAATATTCAGACGCTCAATTTGAAGCGCTAATGAATGACATAGTATTTGCTCTTGAAAAAAATCAAGCAAACAGAGATTTATCTTTAATGGCGTTGGGAAATGTAATCACCAACATCTTTTTGCATCAAGTAAACGATAACCAGCGCGAAAAAATGGCCGCTCAGTTTACACAAATCTTGATGAAAAGTATCAATGGAAAACAAAAATAAATGATACTCTCAGAAACACCCCGCCGCATAATGTTAACCAAGTTAGTCTCTTGGGGTCACTGGTTTACTCTTACCAATATTGTCGTCGCTTTAGTGATCGCTGGAATTTACGTTTTTGCGTCACCTTTACCTGACTCATTGTTGGGAATTACCTTTTTGTTAGTTAATTGGGTTAGTCACATTGGCTTCTTAACTTTTTTCGCGTTTGTAATTTTAGTCTTACCCCTTATTTATGCGTTTCCTAAATCACGCTTTATACGAGGGGCGGCATCTACTATTGCAGCTTTGGGCTTGGCCCTCTTAGCTTTTGATGCCTTGTTATATACAAAATATGGCTTACATCTTAACTTTGGCTCTGCTGATTTAATTAAAAGCGAAACCCAGCCTGTTATCAATGCATTTGGATGGCAGCAATGGGGATTTTTGTTATTGCTATTTGTCGTATGGTTATCATTCCAACTGATACTCGCGAACGCATTATGGAAACGAGTTGAACGATTACAAAAATTTCGATTAGGAGCTCCTATTAGCAGTTTATTTGTCGCCTGTTTTGTATGTAGTCACGCGTTGCATATTTGGGCTGACGCAAACTTATATCAACCTATAGTTAAACAAGATAACTTGTTCCCCCTATCCTACCCAGCTACGGCTAAAGCACTGATGTCGAAGTACGGTTTATTGGATATAGAAAACTATAAACAGCGTAAAGCACTGCAATTTGATCGCAGCGTTCATGGAATTAACTACCCAGTAAAACCTGTTTACTGCAGCATAAACACTAACAAGCGTTTTGTTTTACTTATTCAAACCGATAATACAGATTTAAAATTACAGAACTCCTCGCTAACAGCATACAACAATCATTATGATTTGAGTTCTAACCAGCATTCTTCTCAATTTTCGAGTCTGTTTGGTTTACCTGAAATTTATACATCTGAATTAGCGAATAAAACTCCGTTAATGTTAGAACTTCCGCAAAAGCTAGGATTACCTGTTTATTTATATTCTGATTTATCTTTGGAAAATGCCAAATTAGCAGCGTTAAATTCAGACTTTAAAACCTTTTTCCAAGCAAGTATTTCTGATAAACCGAAATTAGCAGTGGGCTTTGTTAGTGCTGAAAATATTCAACAATTGATAGCATCAGGTGTATTGGATAATAATCAAGTAATTATCTCTAAGCTTGCGTCTAATCGTGATGATATTCAGCAAGTACCTTTGTATGCAAACTTCTCTCTTAACGAAACCCTGTCTAGTCACTTAGATTTTCCGGCCACCGTGTTAGAAAATTTAGGCTGCAAAGCACTTTCCGACGATTATTCCATTGGACAGCCAATGCAAAACCCTCGTCGCAATTGGGTGGTAGACACGAAAGGCAGTAAAGTCATTGTGATGCAAAAGGACAATCGCATTGAAGTATTGGCCAATGGTAGCTACAAGATCTTCGACCGCCAGACAGGTGAAGAAAGTATTGATAGTTTGAACACAGGTTTGTTAAGTCAGGCAATTAAACATTTAATGCACTTTTATTAAGCTACATGGGATATATACGAGTTAAGCTATCAACCCGTTTATAGCCAATATTCGTGTCATCTGGTATGTGATCACTTGAGTAGAGGTAACGTTTAGTTACCCCTGCTCGAGTTGCTGCCAACATATCCGTCTTGTTATCTCCAATCATTACCGACTTTGCCATATCAATATCGTATTTTTGCTTGGCTTGTTCCAGCATGCCGGGGTTAGGCTTTCGACAAGAGCAAACCTTCAAATACTTCCCTTTCGCTTTTTCCGGGTGATGAGGACAAAAGAAAAATTCCGCTATTTTTATGCCGCGCTGTGCAAATTCTGCCTTCATCCAATCGGATAATTGTAGAAAATCGTCTTCCGTGTAATAACCACGGCCGATGCCTGATTGATTCGTTACGACTATGATTAAATATCCCTGCTGTTGAAACCATTTGCACAGGGGAAAAATATCTTCAATAAAATCAATTTGCTGTGGTCGAGATGCATATCCATGATCAACATTAATCACTCCATCCCTGTCTAAAAACAATGCTTTTGAGGTCATTATTTTTTTCTCAATATTTGGATATCAAACTCTGTTTGACATACTTTGTCGGATTGCAAAAACTGTTGTTTATTCTGTTCACTGGTATGCCAAAAATAGGGAGTCATTTTTAACAATGCCAAACGCTGCTCTGGGGTTTGAAAGTCCAATTCAAACGCCAATGATTCTCTGTTTTGTAATGCAAAATTAGGGGTATCTAGCTGATTCAGTGTATGAGGTTTTGATTCCGCGTAAATTGACTCTTTGAGTTGCTGTAAGTGCATGGGTCCCGGATTCACTAAAATCCACACACCATGAGGTTTTAGGATCCGCGCGACTTCTTCCTCGCTGGAAGGCGCAAAAACTTGAATGACAACATCCATAGATCCTGTGGCCACCGGAATTTTAAAGGTACTAGCCACAGTAAATTGACAGGCTTTGTGTGTTTTAGCCGCTCGTTGAATAGCCACTTTGGATATATCACAGCCCGATGCAGCACATTGATAACTGGCGTTTTCTAAATGACTGCGGATCTGATCAACATAATACCCCTCACCACAACCGGCATCGAACAAGGCTAAATCATGATCTTCACAATGTGTCTGAATCAACTCAGCAATGCGCGCAATTAACGGGTCGTAAAAACCTTGTTGCAGGAATTCACGGCGAGCCAATATCATCTCTTTATTGTCACCAGGAGCCTTGCTGTTGCGCTCCTGAGCCAATTGCAGGTTTACGTAACCTTCTTTGGCTCGATCGTAACTATGATTAGCTGCACAACGCCAAGTACCCGCTTCCAACGACAATGGAAGACCACAAGCAGGACAAATCCACATGTAATTAACACTACCTTAAATTTGACGCTAAGCAAAATTACAGCACAGCGATGAAAGAATGTGGGGTATTAGACCCTTGTTCCACCATCCAATTCAAGTGTCCGCCCCGTAAAATAATCGTTCTCGAAAATAAATTTCGCCGCATGACCTAATTCTTCCACTTCTGCTAAGCGTCCAACGGGCACTGTAGACAAAAATCGTTCGATCATTTCTGGGCGCATTTGTGCCGCCATAGCGGTGTTAACTAAACCTGGTGCGATACAGCCAGTACGAATATTATGACGAGCTAATTCTTTGGCCCAAGTTACGGTCATAGTGGCCACTGCTGATTTTGAAGCAGAATAATTGGTTTGCCCCATATTGCCCCCACGAGACACTGAGGATAGATTAACAATCACACCAGAACTTTTGGTTTCAATCATGGTTGCAGCCGCTTCACGAGCGCACAAAAAAGTCCCTGTGACATTCACGTCGATAACAGATTGGAACTGTTGTTTTGACATTTTATCAACGACTTTTCCTTCCTTAACTTTCAATAACATACCATCACGCATGATGCCTGCACTATTGATTAAGCCGTTTAATTGACCAAAATCACTCTTTATTTGCGAAAATACGTATTCCACATCGGATTCATCGGTAACATTAACGGCATAGCCTCTAGCGGTTACGCCTAACTCAGAAATCTGTTCAGCGGCGGATTTAACCACAATATCTTGCATATCCAGCATGGCAACATGGGCACCAGCATCGGCAAAGGTTTTCGCCATCGCCAAACCAAGGCCTTGAGCCGCACCGGTAATTGCGATTACTTTATTTTTAAGTTCCATAACTCACCTTTCAATCTTTAATGTGATACTTAGTTTTTATCAAAATAGGTTCTAAAGGAATGGTATAGTGTAAAGCTTATTAAGCTGCAAATATCAATTCCTCTAACCGTAAACTTTATTATTTTAACCTGTTTATTTACAGAATTTGATTATCACTGTCGGCCAATAGACGTCGTCCAATTATCATCCGCATAATCTCATTAGTACCTTCTAAAATTTGATGTACTCGTACGTCCCTTACGTGACGTTCAAGTGGGTATTCTTGAATGTAACCATAACCGCCATGAATTTGCAGAGCTTCATTACAGACCTGAAAACCGACATCAGTGGCAAATCGTTTCGCCATTGCACAGTACGTGGTTTTGTCTGGACTATGGCTATCTATTTTAAAGGCTGCTAATCGCACCATTTGCCGCGCTGCCACTAATTCGGTGGCCATATCGGCGAGTTTGAATTGCAGTGCTTGAAATGCTGCCAATGGTTTACCAAACTGCGTACGGGTTTGCATGTATTCCGTTGCCGTCTCTAACGCTCGCTGAGCAGTGCCGATGGAACAAGTAGCAATATTTACTCTGCCGCCATCAAGTCCCATCATCGCGAATTTAAATCCTTCCCCTTCTTCACCAAGTAAATTGTCTACAGGAATCAACACATCTTCAAAGGTAATTAAACGAGTGGGTTGCGCATTCCAGCCCATTTTTTCTTCGGCTTTACCATAGATAACACCATCGGCATCAGCAGGAATAACCACCGCGGAGATCCCACCTGGGCCTTTCTCACCGGTTCTCACCATCACCACTAAAACATCCGTTTCACCGGCTCCTGAGATAAACATTTTAGAGCCATTAATACGGTAATTGTCCCCTTCCCTTACCGCAGAAGTGCGTAACGATGCCGCATCTGATCCCGAGCCAGGCTCAGTTAAACAATACGATGCTAAATGCTCACCAGTCACCAAGGTAGGGCACCAGACCGATTTGATGGATTCCGTTCCCCAAGTGGCAATCATCCAAGTGGCCATATTATGAATGGTCATCATTGCTGTAGTGGCAGTACAGCCACTGGCTAATTGTTCAAAAATAAGGGCAGAATCTAAACGACTAAGCTGCAAACCACCCGCGTCTTCAGGAGTATAAAGTGCACAAAACCCCAACTCACCGGCTTTTTGAATGACGGACTTTGGGAATATATGTTCTTTGTCCCAACGGGCAGCATGGGGAGCAAGCTCTTGCTCAGCGAATTGTTTCGCAGTATCAACGAAAGCAATCTGATCTTCGGTTAAGTCAAAATTCATATGAGTTACCTTTGCAAAATACCTATAAAACGAGTGTTAACTTGATGTAAATAAGATTATCAAACTTTTAACCTTAACGTTAACGTAATACAAAAATTAATGAATTACGTCGCTGCCAACATCTGTATACACTTTGCTTTAACTATTCGATTGTGCAACCAACCCAGGCATTTGCACTAAAGTTATCCCTCCTTTTCATAGATTTAACGAACGGTAATTTATTGGCTCTGAAATAGTGTTCACCCCCTTTATTTTACATTCGTATAGGGATAAATAACTATCCATAGCCATGTACATTGTTATTTTGATACTATGCTTGGTATATTGTCGTAATAAATTGATCAGAAAGAAGAAAATCATCGTGGTTGGACCAAAAATCAACATCGCTGTAGTTGAAGATAATGGCATGGCCCGAATTCTTTTGCGGAACCATTTGCTAGAGATGGGTTATTCTAACGTTTCCTGTTTTATCCATGGCAGAGAACTCAAGAAAGCCTTGAAAATTCGCCCATTCGATTTAATTCTGATGGACTTTCACCTCGGCGATCACAAAAATGGCGTAGAAGTCATTCAAGAATTAACCCGTGAAAAGCTATTAAAGCACACCACTGGACTGATCTTTGTTACTTCAGACCGACTTCCACTGATTATTGGACAAATTGTTGATATCCATCCTGACGATTTAGTCATCAAGCCCTACACCATTCGAATGCTCGAAAAAACAATCGCTAATACGTTGAAAATTCGCAGACAGCTGATGTCCGTTTTAACCTTGATGGACGAAAAATTATGGGAGCATGCATTACAAAAACTGGAAGAAATAGCAAAAAATAATCCGCTCCCAAAATCACGCACGACCCTATTAAAGATCCGTGCAAGACTATTGTTGAAACTGTCTAGATATGACGAAGCTGCGGCATTGTACAGTGGCGTGTTAAAAAGTGCCGAAAACGTAATTTGGGCAAAATGGGGGCTCATACACGCACAGTATTTAGCTGGCAAAATTGAAATTAGTGAAGAATTGCTTAAAGACATGTTAGGTGCGCACTTGACCAACGACAAAGCCTGCGAGTGGTTAGCTCGCATTTGTATTGGTAGAAAAGAATATGAAGTCGCAGAGGAATATATTGATTTAATCAACGAAAGCGCCCTTTCTATGCCAGCTGCTAAGCTCAAGTCCTACATTTACCAATTGCAAAACAAAATGGATAAAGCAATTGATCTATTAGAGCGAAAGCGCCTCAATGCTAAAGATATTCGCGAAAAATATGCAGAATTATCGTTGGAATTGGCTCGCTGTTATCTAACGATAGCGGAATCAAAAAAAAATAATGAAAGAGCTAACGCCTTGCAAGTAGCACGATTTTTAATCGGTAATGCAGGTCGCAATTATTTAGAAGAAAACCTCGCGATCAAACGTGATTACATGAACATTCTTGTGGCGATACTAGAAAATGATCAAGACAAAGCCATTGCCCTTTTAGAAGAAGCGGATCAAAAAGACTTTAAGGCTGCAGATGTGCCTACCATGACCGACGCCATAAAAGGTTGGCTAGGTGTTGGAGATGAAATGCGAGCCGCACAAATTTTGTTTGACTGCGAAGAGAAAATGTTAGAAACCGAAGATCTAACTGATCAAACAATTTCTTCAATGGCTATAGCCAAACAAGAAGAAGAGTTGGGCGAACGGCGACCCCGAGCCCTTAAATTTAATAAACAAGGGTTACATCTGCACAACCAACAACGCTACAACGAATCCGTAGATTATTTTTATCAGGCTTACTTACTTTTTCCAAAAGAAGCGGCGTTTGGGTTAAACCTACTGCAAGGATTATTAGAGTCCAATTTAGCTGAATATAAAAAAGCAAAAACCTTACAGTTGTTCAATGAGTTAGACAATCGAGAATTAAGCAGCAGCAACCGCAAACGGTTAAACGAGATTGGCGGACGAATCAGCGCAGATAAAGACCAGTTCATTGTAAACGAAAACAAAGGCAAATAACTTCTTTCCAATCTGTTCTACTGCAGTTTAAAAAGCAGAATAAAGCGTGACAGTTTCTTGTGTACGTAAACCAGCCAGTGAACCACATTAACATCAGTATTTGTTGTTTGTCTTTTGCGGCCGCTTCAAAAAGAGAGACGTTATCAGCGCAACCGCTCAACAATAACAATTCTGCAAGGAGACAAAGTACATGACGCATAGTGAAGTCCTGTTATTCAGAAAAGATGCTCAAGAATGTCTAGGACATATCAAACCTCGCCATTTAGTCTGATTAGATTGTGCGAACGTGTTACTTGAATACGTAAAATTAGCTAATAACACTAATATCTGAGCAAACAAACTACGCTCAGAATAAGCCTAAGTTGTAATTCATTGATTTTACTTGTTTTTCATCTGTGGTACGACAGTTGCACGATACACCATATTGTGATCGAGCTAGGGTAAAATGAAATGGAAGAGAAGCAATTTAATAAAATAAGAAATGGCCTGTTACTGGCAGTAATACTTTTCGAAGTGTGTCACTTAACATGGGAATACTTTAACGGCGGAGTAATTACCCATCACCTTTTCATGCGTGCTGATCTTCCCGGATTGTCGAATTGGTGGGGACTACTGATTTTGCCACTTCTGGTGTGGCTATCCGCTGCAGTAATTAAAAAAAGAATATCAACTGGGTCGGATGCAAAAACACTTCCTCCGTCGGTATTACTGGGATTCTTTAGCATGCTGCTGGTAAGCACAGTTCAATCAATTGCCTTTGTAAATGGCTTTCCAAGCGTAACAATGTATTTGGCTCTGGGCGTTTTAGTTTCAGCTTTATTTGTACCGCTTTACAGAATGGAATGTATTCTTGGGCATGTTATCGGCTCAACCTTTGTGTTTGGCCCTGCTATCCCATTTGTCGGTGTATTGATGTTCGCCCCTATCTCGTTGTTGTCACATAAGTGCATTAAACCTTTGTTGCTGCGCTTCAAAAACCGCAGAACGACTTTGGGTTAAAATGTTCTGAGAGTTGATAATGGACTAGTGTTGATGGATAGAAACCTTCGCGTTTAGAAAATAATAAAACCTAAGCCAAATTAAGTACCTATGAACTTCCGGTATTTGACTATTAATGCCCGTCAGACCTCGCCCATAGGCTCCTCCGTACGTATTGCAGACGTTGGTGCTTTTAGTTCTCCATCGTAATGTTTAGAAGCTAATGATGGGGGAACTTTTATAAGAAAGTTTAAGAATCTATGCTATTGAAAGTTTCAAAACGAGTTTGAGTGACGTTGTAATTGCGGCCCATCCATAAAGTGGAATCATATTTATCAAAAAACTCTAGAAATTGCTTTTCTATATTGCCTATTACTCGTTTAGGAGTCATTGGTACAGTAAAAAGCTTTCTACCCTTCAATGAATAGAATTCAAAAACATAGGGTTTTGTATATGTTCTGATAAGCAAGTGTTCACCATCACTGGAAAATCGCCCTATTCCCTTTGTGACTGTGGCAATGACATTTTCTCTTCCGTTTGATATTTCACAAAACTCAGAAATATCATTGTCTCTATCAGCTAGCATTTTTCCGTACTCACATCTATGAAAAAGTAACCTGCCATTGGTATAGGTAGCATGGCAATCAACTGTGCTGCTGAATGTCGCTCTTTGCATCTTATAAATGAAGGGCTCATAACGCGCTCCCAACATGTTTTTTTTCAAAGTACAAAAATATTTAGTTTTGAAGTAATGAAAGTGATCTTGCAGTGTAACAAGGTATTCCTTTTTATTAACTTTAACCGCAGCACGATAAGGCCCAGTCTTACGTTTAGCCTCATCACGGGGAAGTGAATCTTTAATGCTAGTAATTTTAAAAGTTCTTTTACGAAGGTCATATTCAACAAGCTCATAGTCGAACACGCAACCAAACCCTACTTCGGTTTTAAATAGTGCCCCGCGGTAATTGAAGCCGCCCTCTTCCATTGAAGGAACTTCATAATCAAGTACATCTACAGTACCTGAATTTAAAACTACGAACTTACTTAATTCACCTGAATTTGTGCCGAGAATCACACACATATCATTTGATAGTGCTAGGCAACCATGCACGCAGAAAGGTAAAGTATATTGATGAGTTATTTTCGATTTTATCTTTAATGATTTCTTTTCCATGGCTACAAAAAATGCTTCCTATTAATGAAATAAGACTATAACCCAAGGCGACTAACAATATTCTGAATATTTCGCACTTCAGGCAAACTGGACATACTTACGCCATACTTCAGCTTTCCTCTATTGTAGAAAAAACGTCAGTTGTTTGTCTTTTATTGCCTTAGGAGGCTATTTTGCTTGGTATGTGTGCAAATGATACCAAAGTTCTGGCTTAATATGTTTCTTGCAAAATCATGTGTATACTATCGACCTAGATATAAGAGGTGTTTATGAATACAAAAATTGAAGTTTACGGTGTTAAAGCTGTTCAACGCCCCAAAATTCCAGCAAGCAAGAAACTTGACCTTTCTGGTGAGTTTGGGCAACAGATCGTGAAATCCGAAACTAAGCTAGCGCTAAGAACACACAAGCGTACGTTCGAAAAACTCGCTTACATGTAATGGCGCTTATTTTTTTCCCCTTCGAGCGCGTTATAGAGATTAACGCCTACATTCTCGAAAACGAGCCTGGTATGAAGGGGGCCGCTGATATCAATAAGCTTCAGGGGGCGCTAGGCAGGATTGATAATGCTATTGTTTATTTAGGCTTGAATGATGTTTTCGAAATAGCAGCAAAGTATGCTGCTTCTATTGCACTTTCTCATTCGCTTCCTGATGCAAACAAACGGACTGGTTTCGCTGTAGCTTTGGAATATTTATCTCTCAATGATTATGAATTAATTGCTGATAACGAATTATTCGCAGATGCCATCAGAGATTTGGTTGTGGGCAAAATTGGTGAAGCGGATTTTGCTGACCTTCTTTATGCCCAGTATATTTCTGAACAAAATCAAAATAGTTAAAATTTCATGCAGTTTACTTTGGCCATACCTGCGCGAGTAGGGTAAAGAAAGTTCAATATATAAGAAATCATATTGCTTCTCAGTCTGATGGTTGAGCAATACTGAACTCCCAGTAAAAAATCTGACAGTACCATTATTCAAACCATAAACTTTGGCCGGACTGCCATAATTATGTTTTCTATTAAACAGGAGACAAATTATGGCAATTCAAATCCATACACCTTGGAACAAAAATCGTATTATCGGTCAGAAAAAGCCTCTTCAGATATCACATATATAGGGTATCCGGATTCGCTTAGAGTTTGAAGGACGGACGCGTGATCTCGCACTGTTCAATCTTGGTCTTGATAGCAAACTACGAGGTTGTGACCTTGTTAAACTCAAGGTCTCAGATGTCGTTTGCGGACGCTCAGCTCTTAGGCGCACGCATGTCGTTCAGCAAAAAACAGGTAGTCCTGTCCAATTTGAGATAACACCAAACACGGGAGAATCGATATTGGCTTGGGTAAAGAAAGCTGGATTAGAACCCTCTGATTATCTTTTTAAGTCCCGTATACATAGCGCTGAGCACATATCAACTAGACAATATAATCGCATTTTTCACGGATAGATTGAAAAACTTGGTCTAGATACATCTCTCTACAGCACCCATTCAATGCGTAGAACCAAGCCTTATCTGATTTACAAGAAGACTAAAAATCTCCGGGTAGTTCAACTCTTGCTGGGCCATAAAAAGTTAGAGAGCACTGTCCGCTACTTGGGCATCGAGGTAGACGACGCGTTGGAAATATCGGAATCTATTGAAGTTTAGGCTCTACGGGGCTGATTGTGCAGCCCCTTTGTACGTATTTCAGACTGTCAATTTTCGAAGCTAGTCAACAGAAAAGAAGAATATTTAAATATCTTTGCGCAGCGAAATTGATAAAAACCACTATGCTAGGTATACCCACTTCTTTATGAGGCATAATTGTGCTAAAGAAAATATTTTTCATTGCTTCAGTTATCACTCTAATAGTTGCTTATGTTCAGCTATCTCCTTTTCATACTGCTATACAGCAAGCGTTGCCAATAATAATCATAAACTCGAAAGCATCTTCCACAGAAGCAGAGGCGACCATTAAATCGTTATTTATTCAGTGTGATATTGAGTTCCAATCGACGTTAATACCTGAAATTTATGTGCGAACCGAATCTGATCTAAAAACCTATTATCGCCTATCACATTTGCGAAAACCTGTGCATCAATCCATTGAACCTTTGATTAAAGAACTTAAGAACTATCAAAAGGCTAGCGCTCACATATACTACTTACTAGAGAGTCCTACACATAAAGCTTTAAAACAGTTGAGGCTAAACATTGAACGTAATTTTAAAGGGGCATCGAGAGTATCAGCATTTGATCGAGTGATACCGATTTTATCGATTGCGGTTCCTCCATCAAGCAACCGATGCGAGCCTGTTAAAAACTATATGACCTACACAAAACAAAATTTTGGAGGAGCTGGTTTCTTGATTTAAGTTTTGTCATATTCTGACATTCATCTACTCAAAAACCGCTCAGAATTGAGTGACTGTTCCTTATCTAATACTGCCTGTCAGACTAAGTCGAGACGTTTAGCTAAAAGTGTCAGGTCAGATATATTTTGGTAATCACAGTACTACTATCCCTAAGCCATTCACAGCATCTAATATCTCAGACCCATGAGTATGCTCTAAACTGATCTGTACACTAATTTGAACATTTCCTCCTTGCTCTAGATGCATAGCAAACAGTGAACATTTGACCTTCGCTTAACAGTATATTACTTTTATTTAACATCTTTACGTGAACGTAAAGGTAAGCCGGTATAAAACCTTTGCGGTTTTTCCAAGGTTAGTGGTTCTCCATTGTGAGATAAAAACATAAATTTTAAACCACTTTTAGGATGGATAAATGAATGTTGTAAAACAAACAGAGAAGCATTCCGCTTCCAATAAAAAAGAAAAAACATACAGTATCGGCGAGCTTTCAAAAGTATTTGATGTGACCCCAAGATCTATTCGTTTTTACGAAGAGCAAGGCCTGTTATCGCCAACTCGCTCCGGTCAAACCCGAGTCTACAGTAAAAAAGATAAAGTCAGATTAAAGCTTATATTACGGGGTAAACGCTTGGGGTTTTCTCTAGCAGAAACACGCACTCTTTTTAACCTGTATGACAGCCATCAAAATTCAAAAATCCAACTGCAAGCAATGTTGGAAATGACCAAAGAAAAACGCGCCTTATTGATTCAACAACTCGAAGACATCAACGTTTTAATGATTGAGTTGAATGAAGTTGAATCTCGCTGCCAAGACGAACTTGAACAAATAAACAAAGGAAAAACGGCATGAATGCTCCCTACCCTACACTGAACTTTGGATTAGGCGAAGATATCGATATGCTTCGCGATCACGTTTATAACTTTGCACAAGCAGAAATCGCGCCTTTGGCAGAAAGTGCAGATGAAGAAAATGCGTTTCCCAATCAGCTTTGGCCCAAACTGGGTGAGATGGGTCTATTGGGTGTGACTGTCTCCGAGCAATATGGCGGCTCAAATATGGGCTATCTTGCACATACTATTGCCATGGAAGAAGTTAGCCGAGCATCAGCGGGAATAGGTTTGAGTTACGGTGCCCACTCCAATCTTTGTGTTAATCAAATCCACAAAAACGGCACTGACGCCCAGAAAGAAAAGTACCTCCCCAAACTTGTTTCAGGAGAGCATATTGGTGCCTTAGCTATGAGTGAACCTAATGCCGGTTCTGATGTAGTCAGCATGAAACTACGGGCTGATAAAAAGGGCGATAAATACATTCTTAATGGCAATAAAATGTGGATCACCAATGGTCCAGATGCCGATACCTTCGTTATTTACGCAAAAACGGATGTTAAAAGCGGATCCAAAGGCATTACTGCGTTTTTAGTGGAAAAGTCTTTTGCCGGTTTTAGCCAAGCACAGAAACTCGATAAATTAGGCATGCGCTCCTCAAATACCTGTGAACTGGTGTTCCAAGACTGCGAAGTCCCTGCGGAAAATATCCTGGGAGAAGAAGGGGGCGGTGTGCGTGTGTTAATGAGTGGTTTGGATTATGAAAGACTGGTGCTCTCCGGTGGCCCACTTGGGATCATGCAGGCCTGTATGGACTTAGTTGTTCCTTATATTCACGACAGAAAACAATTTGGTCAGTCCATCGGCCAATTCCAATTGGTGCAAGGTAAAGTTGCCGATATGTATACCCAAATGAATGCGGCCAGAGCTTACGTTTATGCAGTGGCTCGCTCCTGTGATCGTGGTGAAACCACCCGCAAAGATGCCGCAGGCGCGATTCTTTATTCGGCTGAATTAGCGACTAAGATGGCGCTAGATGCCATTCAATTGTTAGGCGGAAATGGTTACATCAATGAGTTTTCAGCAGGCCGTTTGTTACGTGATGCGAAGCTGTATGAAATCGGTGCAGGCACCTCGGAGATTCGTCGTATGTTAATCGGTCGCGAGCTATTTAACGAAACCAGTTAAATCGCCACACTTTGACATCTAGATGTCATCACCCTGTGTTCAAATTTTATTAAATGGATTAGGAGCGACTGAATGCCCCCTATCGTCAGCAAATTAAATGTTAAAAGTCAGGAATTTATCGATAACGCTGCCAACATGGCGCAGCAAGTTAGCGATTTAAAAGAGGTTATTGCTAAAATTAAATTAGGTGGTGGTGACAAAGCAAATGCTCGGCATACCGCTAGAGGTAAATTATTACCTAGAGAGAGAGTCAATGGGCTGTTAGACACTGGGTCACCTTTTCTGGAGTTATCTCAACTTGCCGCATGGAATGTGTACCAAGATTATGTGCCCGCCGCGGGGGTGATTGCCGGTATTGGCCGAGTGTCAGGTGTGGAATGCATGATAGTGGCCAATGATGCGACAGTTAAGGGAGGTACCTATTATCCGTTAACGGTTAAAAAGCATTTACGAGCGCAAACCATAGCGGAACAAAACAATTTACCCTGTATTTATTTAGTGGATTCTGGTGGTGCAAACCTGCCTAGACAAGACGAAGTGTTTCCAGATCGAGAACATTTTGGCCGGATCTTTTACAATCAAGCCAATTTGTCGGCACAAAATATTCCGCAAATTGCGGTAGTGATGGGCTCGTGTACTGCTGGAGGCGCTTATGTTCCTGCAATGGCCGATGAGTCAATCATTGTCAAAAACCAGGGCACGATTTTCTTAGGCGGCCCCCCACTTGTGCAAGCGGCCACCGGTGAAGTAGTTACCGCAGAGGAATTGGGCGGAGGCGACGTCCATTGTCGTACATCTGGTGTGGTCGATCACCTTGCCAATAATGATCGCCACGCGTTGCAACTGGCCAGAAACGCCATTGCCCGGTTAAACCGCACTAAACCCAATTATTTGGACCTAGTAGAGCCTAAAGACCCAGCCTATCCCACCAGTGACATTTACGGTGTTATCCCCAAAGACAGTAAACAGCCTTTTGATGTTCGAGAAATCATCGCAAGGATCGTCGATGGTTCTGAATTCGACGAATTTAAAGCCCTTTACGGCACAACATTGGTTTGTGGGTTTGCGCGAATTTATGGAACCCCTGTGGGCATAGTGGCAAACAATGGCATTTTATTTTCTGAGTCGGCACAAAAAGGCACGCACTTTATTGAGTTATGCGCCCAACGTAAAATTCCCCTGGTGTTTTTGCAAAATATCACCGGGTTTATGGTGGGAAAACAATACGAAGCTGGCGGAATCGCCAAACACGGCGCAAAAATGGTCACCGCAGTGGCCTGCGCTAAAGTCCCCAAGTTTACCGTATTAATTGGCGGTAGTTTCGGTGCTGGCAACTATGGCATGTGCGGCAGAGCCTATGATCCACGATTTATGTTCATGTGGCCCAATGCCCGCATCTCGGTGATGGGGGGAGAGCAAGCTGCTGGAGTGTTAGCGCAGGTAAAACGAGACCAAAAACAACGCCATGACGAAAGTTGGAGTGCTGAAGAAGAAAACGCCTTCAAACAGCCCATTATTGATACTTATGAACAACAGGGGCATCCCTATTACGCGTCCGCACGACTTTGGGATGATGGCGTAATAGATCCTGCTGATACTCGATTAGTGCTCGCTCTTTCGATTTCTGCTGCACTTAATAAACCCATCGAAGAAACACGCTTTGGCGTGTTTAGAATGTAAGGCAATTTTTGTTATGAATGATATACCTAGTTCCTTAACCACACATTCAGAAGATGTACTCTACGCCCTCGACTCTCGTGGCGTTGCGACTATTACATTGAACCGGCCTGAGGTACACAACGCATTTGACGATAAAACCATTGCGTTGCTCACCCACTATTTTAAACAGGTTGCCAGAGATGAAAACGCCCGCGTGTTGGTTTTACAGTCCAATGGCAAAAGCTTTTGTGCTGGAGCCGACCTCAATTGGATGAAGCGCATGGCAAGCTTTAGTTATGAGGAAAATGTAGAAGACGCCAACGCATTAGCGAACATGCTACATACCTTGTACACCCTACCCAAACCGACCATCGCTAAAATTCAAGGAGCGGCATTTGGTGGTGCCGTTGGCCTAGTCTCATGTTGTGACATTGCCATTGCCAGTCGCCTAAGCAAGTTCTGTTTAAGTGAAGTGAAGTTGGGGTTAATCCCTGCCACTATTAGTCCTTATGTGATTGATGCTATTGGCGATAGAGTCGCCCGCCGATATTTTATGACCGCAGAAGTGTTTTCGGCCCGCCGAGCTCGCCGATTGGGCTTAGTCAGTGAAGCCGTTACCGAAGAAGAGTTAACCTCAACGGTGGATACATTAGTCAAACAGATTATCAATAACGGCCCAGTAGCAGTGGCTGCCGCTAAGCAATTAGTGTTTGATATTAAAGACGAACCACTAGATGAAGAGCTTATTGAGAAAACCAGTTTGCGCATTGCAACCACCCGAGTTTCCGAAGAAGGGCAAGAAGGATTAGCTGCGTTTTTGGAAAAGAGACAACCAGCATGGCGGGATAAATCATGAGTGGATTGAACAAAATAGACAAACTACTGATTGCTAATCGTGGCGAAATTGCATGTCGCATTATAAAAACAGCCAAATTATTAGGCATTAAAACTGTCGCAGTTTATTCCGATGCAGATGTGAATGCACTCCATGTAAAAATGGCAGATGAAGCCGTTAGATTGGGTCCAGCGCCGTCTCGAGAAAGCTATTTAAAAGCCGAACTGATTATAGCGGCGGCCATAAAACTCAACGTAAACGCTATCCATCCAGGGTATGGTTTTTTATCAGAGAACTCACAATTTTGTCGTCTATGTGAACAACATAATATTATTTTTGTCGGCCCTCCCATTGGCGCAATTGAGGCCATGGGTTCAAAATCAGCGGCCAAACATATTATGGAGCAAGCTGGCGTTCCTTTAGTGCCAGGTTATCACGGTGATGAACAATCTCCAGAACTGTTGAAAAAACATGCCGATGAGATGGGCTACCCAGTGCTATTAAAAGCAGCCGCTGGCGGTGGTGGCAAAGGGATGCGACAAGTCACACAGAGTCAAGAATTCTATGCTGCCCTAGATGCGGCAAAACGCGAAGCCATGTCTGGCTTTGGTGACGACATCATGTTGGTTGAAAAATACCTCACCCAACCTCGCCATGTGGAAATCCAGGTATTTTGTGATAACCACAAGAATGGTGTGTATCTGTTTGAGCGAGATTGCTCAGTGCAGCGACGCCACCAAAAAGTCATCGAAGAGGCTCCCGCCCCAGGAATGACAGAAGAATTACGCCAACAAATGGGACAAGCAGCCTTAACCGCAGCCCAAGCCATTGGTTACGTAGGCGCAGGCACCGTTGAGTTTTTGTTAGATAGTGACAACCAATTTTTCTTTATGGAGATGAACACTCGGTTACAAGTAGAGCATCCAATAACGGAAATGATCACCGGACAAGATTTAGTGGAATGGCAACTCCGCGTGGCGGATGGTGAGACTTTGCCATTGCAACAAGATCAATTGGAATTAAACGGGCATGCTTTTGAAGCGAGAATTTACGCTGAAGATCCCAATAACCAGTTTTTGCCTTCTACCGGCATATTAAGTCGTTTGATGCCGCCAGCAGAGCACGATAATGTGCGTGTTGATACCGGTGTTTTGCAGGGGGATGAAGTCTCGCCCTATTACGATCCTATGATCGCTAAATTAATAGTCTGGGATCAAAATCGTGAAAAAGCCCTAACAAAACTTGCCCAAGCGTTAAGTCGTTATCAAGTGGATGGTGTCACTACAAATATCGATTTTCTGTACAACTTAGCCACTCATCCAGCTTTCAAACAAGCTCAGTTAAGCACCCACTTTATTGAACAGCATGAGACTGACTTGTTTGTCAGTGACGGCCCACAGCGCGAGTTATTAACCCCGTTGGCAGTGACTTATTTGCTATTACAACGACAAGCAACAACCTTAGCGGCACAAAAGCAAACCTTAGCTTTGGGTTCACCTTGGGATCAGCATAATCACTGGCGTATGAATGAACAGTTCAGGGAAGTTTTGAGCGTTGAAATTCAACAGCACACGATTGAAGTAAGCGTTGAATATTTGTCTTGCCCACATACCAGTAAAGAAGTCATCAAGGTCACCACGGCGGAAGGTTGTTTTGAATGTACGGGTAATCTTGAAGGAAATCACTTTGAGGCCTGCATAAACAATCAACACCTGCACGTTACCCTGCAAGCTCATCAAGGGTTCACTACCCTATTTACTCATGAATATGCCATTCAATGTAAGCTCAATGGGCCTGACTTAGGGTTAAGTGATGCAGATGATCACCATGGCGGATTTGAAGCCCCTATGAACGGCACCATCGTCAGTCAAGTTGTTGAAGTGAACAGCGCTGTAGAAAAAGGACAGACATTAATGGTGATGGAAGCGATGAAAATGGAACATGCCATAAAAGCGCCTAAAGCCGGTGTGGTTAAAGAATTCTATTTTGCTGCTGGCGATCTTGTGGATGGTGGCGCGGTCTTGCTGGATTTTGAAGCCGAGGAGTAAACCCATGACAAACAGTTATCCAACACAGGTTAAAATCGTCGAAGTTGGTCCCAGAGATGGATTACAAAATGAAAAGCAACGGATCCCCTTAGCCAATAAACTACAGTTAATCGATGATTTAACCCACGCCGGGTTGAAATTTATTGAAGCTGGCAGTTTTGTGTCCCCTAAATGGGTACCACAAATGGCTGATAGCAGTGAGTTATTTAATAAATTAAAGCGTCAATCCGGTATGACTTATTCGGCATTAACCCCTAACCTTCAAGGTTACAATAACGCCAAAGCAGTAAAGGTTGACGAGGTAGCCATATTTGGCGCGGCATCTGAAACCTTCTCGCAAAAAAATATCAACTGCTCTATTGCCGAAAGTTTAGAACGCTTTATTCCCATTGTTGAGCAAGCTAAACAGGATAAGATCCCTGTTCGAGGTTATGTTTCTTGTGTTTTAGGCTGCCCCTATGAAGGCGATATTGCACCACAAAAAGTGGCTGAAGTGAGCCAGCATTTATTGGCCATGGGATGTTATGAAGTGTCCCTTGGAGATACCATAGGTGTGGGTACACCCATCAAAACCCAAAACATGTTAGATGTTGTGCAGCAAGTGATCCCCAACAACAAAATTGCCGTGCATTTTCATGATACTTACGGACAAGCATTAGCCAATATTTTAATCGCACTGCAACTAGGCATAAGCACCATCGACAGCGCTGTAGCCGGTTTAGGAGGATGTCCTTATGCTAAAGGTGCATCTGGCAATGTGGCCACCGAAGATGTGGTGTTCATGTTAAACGGCATGGGAATAAACACTGGCATTAATATAGATAAACTGGTGCAAGCGGGAAACAAGATCATGCAAACACTAGGACGAGAGACGACTTCTAAGGTGGCAAACGCCCTATTAGCTTAAGTATTGTCACTTACCTATTTATGCAAAAGTAACAAAAACTGGCTTTTATGATGCCGGTTTTGCTTGCATCTGTTTATGCTTTTTCAGTGCTTGCTGAAAGATTATTTTCGCCTCTTCTTTTGCTCTAACCGGATCATTGTTAGATTTTTCAATCCTGGCGACAATGTTATTTAAATCATCGGTGTTCATGCAATCTTCCAATATGCTCAGACGATCTTCTAGCTCTGGAAATTTTTTCAAAACAGCTTCGGATATTAACGGTTGTGCTAAATATCGGGGGAAAAATTGATCGGTATCTTTTAGTATAATCACGTCGCCACTGGTGACCTGAGGATCAGACTCGTATCCGACAAAAACCTCGGCCTCACCACTTTCCTTTGCAGAATAGCGATCGGTTATGCTGCAAGGTAAAACGGATTTAAATTTAACGCCATATTCTAACAAACCCAGTAAACAGTCCTTGCGGTTCATAAATTCCGGATCAGCACTGAATGTTAGTTTAGCTCCCTTGGTTTTTAAGTCGCTAATACAGGTTATTTCTTCAGACTCAGCCGTTTCTGGTGTCATCACCAAGCAGTAATCTTCGCTACAACCAAGATTAGCTAACCATTTAATGCCTAAGCCCTGACCATAATGATTCAACTCATCAGTTAAGGTGTTTGCTGATTTGACCTCATGGGTTTCAGTTTTATGCTGAATATTAAAATACTGCAAACAAGTACCAGTTTAATCCATATAAACATCTAACCATCTATACTTTAATTCTGCGAAATTATGCATGCTGTCACCATTGGGATAACGTATTTCGCAAACGAAATGTGGATTATCATGGCGTATCGCCAAAGCTAACAGCTCAGTGAAAAACATCTGTGACAGATCACTTTTAGCACCAATAATAATTTTTGGATTTGACCCTTCCAATCGTTGTGAGGCCAATACGTCTTCACCAGCTAGTATGGGCCAAAATGATTGTTCGGAAGTGCTGACTTGACGCTGCACACGACCAATGGTTTGACTGAAATTTGATTCCATTTCATTGAGTTGTACATGAAATTCTTTGTCGGAAACCTTCAAGGTTAACGATTGAATAAAACTTGGCATATTGATAATCACAAATGGCATGATCAATAACGCGAATAAGATCAAAACCTGATTTGTGGCGCGTAAATATTCATCAAGCCCAAATAGTTTTAACTCCGCAAGAAAAAATAACAGCACAGCTAAGCAGTATATAAAAAGTAAATAAGGTGCTGATTTTGATAAGAAACTACTCTTTTTCTTAGATTTCATAGATTCTCCATTAAACGTATTATTGCAACTGAACGGCTGTTGGCTCAAAACAATATAAGTTTGTTTTTGACGCTAAAGGACCATTTAACACATTCGCAATGACTTTTTGTTGGTTAATAATTTCAAGGTTATTTAAGAATAATTCAGGCCATTGTCGCACCAAGGCTTTGGTCCCTTTAGGAAAGGTAAAGACTTCATTGGGCATACAACGCACTAATTGCTGATCATAACGTTGTCCTTGCACAAGTTGTTTACCGCCGGTTGATACCAACCTGACGGAATCGGCCATATCAATTTCATTGGCAGCTTGTGTGAGTAAACTTTTAAAAGCATGAGGATTGCTTTTTAAATTATTAAGTACCTGATTAAATTGATTTCTAAGAGATAGGTTGTTTGGGTTATTTTTCGAGAACATAACGCTATGGGGCACGTAATCAATATATTTAGCAAAACCAATTTTAGCGGATAACGTAGGCATAGACTGAGTTAAAACCGACTCCCCTACTTGTTTGGACTCAATAAATACTTTGGGTTTAGATGTATATGCTAACCATAACAAAGCTTCAGACATTGGCATTTTACATTCATTGCGACCTGATGAGTTTATGGGGGTGTGCATCGCAATATCTGGCGTCACAATAAGGTGTGAGTTTTCAATTAGATCTTCGACATTGCCTATTGTTGATTTAGCAGATTGATAGACATAAAAAGGTTGTGTATCCAAATGATTCAAAACTAATGGATCTGTGTAGTCAATTTGTAAAACCCGTTGAGATATTTTCAACCTGCGTGCTTCAGCGCTATTTGCAACCTCATTTAATTGCCCTTGGGTTAACTTTTTTGCGCTCACAAGTACCCATTCTCGATTACCGTCTAGCATTTCAAAGCCTTGTAAGGTGTCTTTAAAATGACAGGTATTGTTAGGAATGAATTGGCGTAATTTGGGCGTGTATTCATATCCAGCTAAAGTGATGACTGCGTATTTTTGTAAATCGGAGGGATTCGCTATTGTCGCAGCAGAAGGATTGTGTTTTAGGTGAAAGAAGATCCCGTTAGGCACATCAATTATAGGGTCACTAAAATAAAATTGGTTTTCTCGTTCTGGCGTTTTAATGTAGGGATAGGTCCCCCTAATTTGACTATCCTGTTGTGACGATTGGGCTTTTGTATATGCCAGTTCCCAGGGCATAAATTGCAAATCTACGCGATAGCCCATCTGCTCAAAAACGGATTTAACTACAACGCTTGCGATACCTTTCTGGGGTAAAGTCTCACCAGAATACGGAGTCCATTCCCCCGAAGATAGATGAATAACCTTTGGTCCAGTTGCCGGTTGTGAACTTGAATAAACAATGGCGGCGATTAAAAGTAACAATGCGATAATCAAACTAACCATAATCATAGGGTTACTTTTAGAGCGAGCTGTATCCAAAGTCTCAACCTTTCCATCAAAAAGGTGACATCGCATCACCAACCTGTATAAATTCTATACAACAATCTAACATTTGTCAGGTTGATAACAATCTTAAGGTAAATAAAAGTAATTATTCATGGCAAGCTAGTAGATAGTCAGCGTAAACCTCTTTCAATCTAGGCTATAAAGCCGTAATTTAGAGTTTATTCCTTTGATGTTACGGTGAATTATTGATGTTTTTAGCTGGAATAAAGCGCGCGAGTTGCGGCTTCTTGCTGTTTACAGGCTTAAATGCTTTTTCTGAGGTTGTGTTAACTGAAAAGTTCGAACACTATTCCATTGCCCCCACGACTCGACAGCAAATAAAAATTGAATTGCGCGCAAACTCCCCCGTTGTAAAAGAAAATCAACTATTTCACGGTCGCACACAATGGCAGTTAACTCCGGTTTTCGGATTACAAACTAGCGGCAACCTGTGCCGACTTGTAGGTATCAAAGTGTATTTAGAGGGGCTTTATACCATGCCCGAAATGTCTAACAGAGAAACCGCAGAAGAAAACTTAAAACAAACCTTTGACGATTATTACGCCGCTTTATTGGATCACGAAAAAGGCCATCAGGCGATTTGGATTGAAGCTGGTGAAAGCATTGAACGAAAACTAAAAAGCATGCCTCCCCATTTTCAATGCAGCCAATTAAAATCCCAAGCCAGCAAACAAGTCGCCAAACTCGTAAAGTTCTTCCAACTACAGAATAAACAATACGACCAAAACACCGGACACGGCAAAACCCAAGGTGTGTTTATTTCTGGAAATTAAATACCTGCGGTATTTAAATAGAAAATACACGGCGTTTTTTTACAAGATTGAATTGCGGTAATGTTCAACCACATTCCAAAAACAACGTCTTGCTAAGAGGAAAGTAATAGTTGTATGAAATGTGTTGCGAAGCGGAACCGAGCTAACTGTTACGAGTCCTGCATAAGTAATTTGTATGTCATAAAAAAGCCTCAACAGAGCTGAGGCTTAGAAATACTTTGCACTTTAATGTTGTTTACTTTTTTCTTGAAAAACCAATCAATGCCAAGCAAAGGCTAAATAATGCAATGCTGGTTGGTTCTGGAACTGATGAAATAACACCATCAAACTGAACTTCGCTCAAACCTGTAAAGGTATCACCGTAGTTGGAGTTTAGGTTAAATTTTAAGTACTGTGCAGTTGTATTCAATGCTATTGTCTCTGAAAAAATAGGAGTTCCAGCAGATTCATTAAGTACAAAATCTCCAATAGTAAAGTATGTAACCCCGTCAAGAGAGCCTTCAATGCCTAAGTCTTTGACTGAGCGCCCTGTCCCGCAGCACCCGCCGCCATAATTCCATATCGAACTAGAAGAAATATCGAATATTGCTCCTAAATCAAAAGTAAGGACGCCTGTTACAGTGCCATCAGTCATCCATTTGTTTACAAAGTTACCGGAATGTTCAGCACCGGACAAACCTGAGCCATTAATTAGGTTATCGACGTTATATGAAAAAAATGTACTCGATGCAGTTACATCTGAAGCTGTTATTAACCCAGCATTGGAAATGGACGATGCTAAAACTAGTACAGCACCTAATAATATTTTCTTCAATTTCATAGTGACTTCCTTAAAATTATCAATTACCACTCGATAAAGCAATTAGTGCACCACAACCGCAAGACATTGTTTTATAAACATAAATAAAATTTTCTTCGAAAAAAACACGTAATATGTAAAAAAATCGACAAAAAACATGAAAAATCGTTATAGCATCTTAATTCTACGATTTATGCCTAACGCTTTGAATATAGGGGTTTTAGGAGTGCTTCGGCCGAAGGCCTCCGAGTCTTTTTCCCTGTGAGCGAAGCGAATGTTGTTTATTGTTTTGTATGGATAACCTTGTTATGCCTTATGCTCATAAAAAACACAATCCAACAATGCTGCACGACCTTGCCATATTGCTTTTTCAGTTTTTCCTTTCGGATACTCAGTTTGCCACCAGACAGAATCATGAATACGACAAATTAATTCATCCCAATACCTTTCATAAGTCATTTCGCTAACGTTAATACCAAAATCTTTACACATGTTTTTATTGTTTTTGTCATCAATACATACAAAAAGATCTGGTCGTTTCATCGCAAGTAACCGACTAGCCGTTCCTATGCCATCTCTACCATCAGGAAACGCTTTGACAAAGTAATTAATAAATTGCATAAAATCACTTCTAGTAATATTTTTGTTTAAATCTATATGCTGAAGAGCATCTGATATATATGAATTATTATTGTTTATATTACTATGAAAAACACCTGCCCCCTTCATGCTGCCAAACAAGCCCCAATGAGCATGAAGATCATTTGGTAAACCGGCAATTGTCTTACGTAAAGCAAGTGGCATATCCCTATATTCATCATAATCTAGAAATCCTTGATGAATAATGTTGAGTAAATCGATGCGTTCGTTAATACCGTGGTAAGGATCTTTTTTAACCAAAGAGGAGAAGTCATCCCAAGACATCCGCATTATAGTGCTTTGTATTGCAGGTTTACCTGATGTTTTATTCCCATAGATGTCTGAAAGCCCATCAATTTTGGTTTTGTTTTTAGCCCATAGACATCGATAAGCTTTAGTCTCCTCTGCTGTTACTGAAGAAGCTTTATCAAAATAACCAGTAATATTTTTAAGAATCTCGGCTTTCAGGTTAGGTTGTGATTGGTCAAAACTTGAAATATGGACATTCATTTCCTGATTATTTTTCATCGCTCCAGCAGTCATATTGGCACTACCTATGATGGCTTCCCAACCTATGGTATTCGAGAAAAAATATACTTTAGGGTGAAAAACACCACTAGGCTGAGTAATAAACTTAACACTATCACTCCCTATAAAAGCCTCTAATACATTTGGATCTGTTTGATAAAAATGCGTGCCTATTGTTGTTGATGTCAATTTATCTTTATTTTCCAGCAATGCATTAAACACATTTGTGTCAGCTGATGCCCAAGCCACAGAAATACGAATATCATCATATTTATTAATAAGTTTAATAAGTAAACTTTCAAATTTATTATTATTTGTAATTATGTTCATACGAAATTCCCGATGTATGATGGAGGCATAACGCTTCACTCACCGGAAAATTGGGAGCGCAGCGAGTAATTTTTCCGCGTGCAGAAACTTGTCATACGGCATTAATAGGCGAATTCCTAGAGAACCAAGCGTGGACAAAACCCGACTGGTAAAACTGAACAGGTGAGCCAAAACCACCACGTACAATAATTGACTTAACCTCATCAGGAGGCAAAATCGCCACGTCTTTTTCCCATGCAGTAGGCGCGAGCTTGCGAGCACCCTAATCGACGCGCTTGTTATATGCGACCTGCTTTGAGTGCTTGTCTAATACAATACTTAGCAACTAATTTATGAAAAGGCTTTATAAAAGCCATGTACACTTTACCTGTTTTAGTTTTTAAATTAACTAAGGTAGACACAGAAAACTCTTGTTCTGATAATTTTAAAACAGATAACCACATATCCATATTAGGCTCATACGCACCACAAATAACTTCTTTGGTTTCTACTGACTCGATTACAAGGAAGCCTGCTTTCTTGCCTGCCTGAATATCATCTAGTGGCAGACTCATTTCTGTATTACTAGCCGAGAAGCCAAAGTGTTTCACTATGGAATTACGCAAAGATAAAGCGAGTTGCACTGGTTTGGGCAAAAAACCAAATATGCTGTGATATACATTTTTAGCTTCAAGGTTAGTTTTATTAACCCGAACTTTAAATGAATCTCGATAATAAGAATTGACCTCTTTACCGTTGATTTTTGTTTCTAATGGAAATTCCATTTCCGAAACCATGTGCAACCTCCTTGGAGCATAGCATATAACACCCCGAGCAGGGGCAAGTACATGCAGGCTATATTACGGAACGAAGTGACGGGAGCCTGCATGTAATTGTCCCGCTGACTTAGTTTGTTATGTGTTTTCGCTTGCGCTAAATCCATCGCAGGACAAACATAGCTCTTCACTAACTACCATCCCATTGCTATTCGCTAGTTTTGAAAAAGATGTATCAATTGATGAGCCGCAATTTGGACAATGCCGTGATGTACTTACACTTAAATTACTTGCTACAACCAAGGCTGTATTTCCACCAATCTCTTGGTTCTTAGCTGTTTTAGTCACAGATGTCTCAAGTTCTTTTAGCGAAACACTTTTACGTTTCCTATTTTCTGGATCGTTTAATATTACCCGACTATCAATAAAATTTTTAATGACAGAGAAATGCCCACCGATTTTGTTTTCAAAGGATAAATGGTTAACTACTGGAGCAATTTCATTATCTAAACACAACGTCAAAAACTCACTCAAATCAATGTATCTGACAATAGAACATCGAATTCCGATAGAGTTTAAGTATGCGCCGAGTTTATACGTTCTACAGTATTCTCGATTTAGTTCTGGACTGATAGCACTAACATTGCCCCATATTTCATCTAAATTAACTTTCTGATTTGAATAGTATTTGATCAGCATAGCTAAGCATGCAGCCCCACATTTGGGAGATTTCTTTGGTTGGGCGACAAAGGGGATGTTAATTAGAGTCAAAATGTATCCTTACATATAACGAGGGTGTAGAAAAACCCTCACCTTAATATTTACTATAAAAATTAGCCTAATCTGACCTTAAAAATGCGCTGCTACGTGAAATCTGGATAGGTTTCACTATTGAACAACAATTACATTTAAAGCAGAACACGGTAGTTTTTTGGCTCCGACCTTTTTCTACAGCCTCAACGCTTTGCTCACCGGTAAATTAGGAGCGCAGCGAGTAATTTATCCGCGTGCAGCAAC